>CAZMWA010000144.1:0-4474 GCA_964569405.1 uncultured Vicinamibacteraceae bacterium
CCCACTCGTAGACGGCCTGGCAGTTCCAGCCCATCCGCAGGATGAGGAGCTCGCGGTCGTAGGGCGTGAGCCGCGACTTCTCGGGGTCGAGGATGTAGCGCGGGTTCTCGTTCCAGCGCGCCGCGATGTCGGGATGGCGCGCCAGGGTGCGGGTCACGCGCAGCCCGTCGCCCGCCACCGGGTCGACGCGGGGCGTCGCGAGGGGCGGGTCGGGATCGGGCGCGACCACGGTGTAGCCGACGTCGTTGGTCGGGATGAGCGACGTGGCGTCGTCGTCCGGCTGGATGCCGAGGGAGTTGAACAGGATGGACTGCGCGGTGATCTCGTTGACCGTGACGACCGCGTCCATCAGGTTGTGCTGGTCGTACTCCGCCGCGAGCAGCTCCCAGGTAGCGTCGGTCACCGACGAGTTGCGGAAGAGCTGGTCGGCCAGGCCGATGAGCGCCTCCTCGAAGGGGCTCCACCCGACCGAGTTCGGCGAGATGGGCCCCTGCGCGACGCGCAGCACCTCCTCGGGCGTCAGGCCGGCCTCCGCGGCGCGGCTCGCGTGGGTGGCCCACAGGTTGCCGTTCTGCGTCAGCCAGGCCGTGCGCAGGATCAGCATGGTCCGGTGCCGCGGCGACAGGGTGGAATCGTTCGAGACGTAGTTGAGCACCGGGAAGATGCGGTCGGCCAGGGCCGGCACGCGCAGCAGCGTGCGCAGCGCGTTGCCGGCGTTGCCGTCCGGCGCGTAGCGCGCCACGAGCGCGCGGTGCTCGTCGGTCCACTCCGACTCGGGCAGCGGCGGCACACGCGGCTCCGCCAGCCGGCGCGCGGGAATGACGCTGCCCGGCGCCCCGGTGATCGCCCGCGCCGGCTCGATCCGCAGCAGCACCCCTTCCTCTTCCTCGGTCAGGACGTACAGGTAGCCGTCCGGCCCCTGCCGCACGTCGCGGATCCGCTGCCTGAGCTCGGCCAGCAGCCACTCGCGCCGCACCTCCTGTCCCTGCCGGTTGAAGACGATGCGCTCGAGGTGGCCGGTGTGCTGCATGCGGCCGACCATCATCGAGCCGACGAACAGGTTGCCCTGCCAGGACGGGAAGTGCTCGCCCGTGTAGAAGGTCAGCCCGGACGGCGCCACCGACGGCCACCAGATGACCTCCGGCCCGACGAACTCCTCCAGCCAGGGGGTGTCGGTGACCGGGAGCCCGGAGTACTGCCGGCTGTAGGACGCGACCGGCCAGCCGTAGTTGGCGCCCGCCCTGATGATGTTGGCCTCGTCGCCGCCCTGCGGGCCGTTCTCGGTCGCCCACAGCTCGCCGTTGGCGGGGTTGAAGACCAGGCCGATCTGGTTCCGATGCCCCAGCGAGTAGATTTCCGGCAGGTAACCCTCGCGGCCGACGAACGGGTTGTCGTCGGGCGCCGTGCCGTCGTCGTTCAGCCGCAGCACCTTGCCGAAGTGCGTGCCCGGATCCTGGGCGTACTGCCCGGTCTGGGCGAACTGGAACGCCCCGCCGACCGTCATGTAGAGCTTGCCGTCCGGCCCGAACTCCAGTCGCGACGCGGCGATGCCGCCGCCCCAGCCGTCGGCCACGAAGATGTCGCGGACCTCGGTGAGGGCGCCCGCGTCCAGACGCCCGCGCGCCAGCGCCACGGTCGCCCCGGCCCGGCCGTCACGCTCCCGCGGCTGCGAGTAGGTGAGATAGACCAGGCTGTCGTCGTCCGGGTGCAGCGCCACGTCCATCAGCCCGGACAGGCGCACGCCCTTGTACACCTCGGGCACGCCCGGCACGGGGCGCTCGAGCAACTGGCCGTCGCGGACCACGCGCAGCCGTCCCTCGTTCCGCTCCGTCACCAGGATGTCCCCGTTGCGCCGGAACGCGAAGCTCCACGGGTGGGAGAACCCCGCGGCGACCGGCACGACGCGAATGCGGGGCTGCTCGGCCGTGTGCAGCACCACCGGCCCGGCGGGCGGCGGCAGGCCGGGGACGCCGCGCAGCGCCGTCGCGCCCTGCGCGTTCTGGGCGGCTGCCGGCGCCCCGGCCGCAAGGGCCAGGAGCACGACGGCCATGACGACGTGGAACAGCTTGTTCATCGTTCCTCCACGGTTGGGCGGCAAAGCGCCCGCCAATCTATCACAACGCCAGGCCGCCGCTGCTCTGGACGATCTGGCCCGTAATCCAGGCCGCGTTGTCGCTGGCGAGGAAGAGCACCGCCTCGGCCACGTCCTCGGGCATGCCCGCCCGGCGCAGCGGCGTGAGCCGGGCCGTCTGCTCTATCGCGGCCGCGTCCATGAACTCGTGCGCCATGTCCGTGATGGTCAGGCCCGGCGCCACCACGTTGACGCGCACGCCGGCCGGCCCGAGCTCGACCGCCAGCGCGCGCGTGATCTGCTCCAGCGCCGCCTTCGTGCCCCCGTAGGCGGCCATGCCGGGCGCGGCCCCGCGCGCGGTGACCGACGTGACGTTGACGATGCACCCGCGCCGGGCGACGAGGTGCGGGATGGCCTCCCGCATGGCCACCAGCGGCCCCATGACGTTGATGTCGAGCATGGCGCGCATGGCGCCGTCGGACAGGTCCGCCAGCGGTCCCATGTGGCTCAGCCCGGCGTTGTTGACGAGGACGTCCAGGCCGTCGAGCAGCTCGGCGGCATACGCGACCGCCCGCTGCACGTCGCCGCTCTGCGCCACGTCGGCCTGCGTGAAGCGGATGCGGTCCGGCCGCGTCTCGGCGAGCTGGCGCAGCGGCTCCAGCCGCCGGCCCACGACCACGACCGACCCGCCCTCGTCGGCGATGCCCGCGGCGACGGCCCGGCCGATGCCGGTGCCGCCGCCGGTGACGAGCGCCGCCTTGTCGTCGAAGCGTCCCATGCGGCCGACGTTGCCTTCGGCTCAGTCGGTGGGCGCGGTCGGCAGGCCGTGCTTGCCGAGGAACGCGCGAATGGCGGCGTAGATGCGCTGGTTCTCCTCCGCCGAGAACCCGCCGTGGCCGCCGCCCTCGATGGTCACGAGCTCGTTGGGCACGCCGGCTTCGTCGAGGGCCTCGTGCAGGCGCGTGCCGTGGTCGTAGGGCACGATTGCGTCGGCGTCGCCGTGGATGGTCAGGATCGGTGGCAGGTCACCGTGCACGTAGTTCATCGGCGACACGCGCTTCGCGACGTCGTCGCGGTCGCTGCGGCTGCCGAGCCACGCCTCCGTGAACCCGCCGGACGCGCCAGCCGGCCGGTGGGCCAGATCGAAGACGTCGGTGATGCCGTACCAATTGATGATGGCCGCGACCTTCAGCTCGGCCGTCGACGTCGAGCCCGTGGTCCAGGCGCGCCGCCGGTCGCCCGGGCACTGGCGGTCGAGGCCCGCCGAGGCCGGCAGCATGCCGGTGGTGAGCGACAGGTGCCCGCCGGCGGAGTTGCCGGTCACCACGATGCGGTCGACGTCGAAGTTGTACTGCTCGGCATTGCGGTAGACCCACCGCAGCGCGCAACGGCAGTCCTCGACCGCCGCCGGCGCGTGTCCCGCGTCGGCCAGCCGGTAGGCGACATTCACCACGTTCCAGCCCATCTCCAGATAGGGCAGGACCGTCAGCGCGGAGCCTTCCTTGCTGCCGTTGGTCCAGCCGCCGCCGTGGATGTAGACGAGCGTGGCGTTCGGCCCCTCGGCCGCGCGCGACTGATACACGTCCAGCCTCAGATCGTGCCCGCCGGCCCGGTGGTAGGTGATGTTCGGGATCAGGCGGTAGCCGGTGGCCACGCGCACGAACGCCTCCGCGCCGCTCTCGGACTGCGCGGCCACCGGGAGCGGAGCGGCCACGCCAACCAGCAACAACACGCCGACAGCTACGCAACAGAAATGTCTAGTCATCTTCGCCTCTCCTTGGCTTCAATTAAACCCATTGATCTTGCCATCCCTTCAGGCGCCAGTCGAGGAGGAGATCGGATTGGCGCTGATGCCGGCCGCGTCGCCGCCGGCGCTGAATAGCGGCAGCGCGCGGCCCAGGCAGTCCGGGTCGCCGACCAGCACGACGGTGTCCCCCGCCCGGTAGCGGAAGTCCGGCGCGCGGCGGTAGATCGGCTGGCCGTCGCGGACCACGGCCACCTGCACCGCGCCCGTGCGGCGCCGCAGCTCCAGCGTCGTGGCGCTGCCGCCGACGGCCGGCGCCCCGTCCTCCACCTCGACCAGCTCCAGCGCATCGTGGATGCCGAGGTGCTGCAGCGTATCGAGCCGCAGATCGGGCCCGCCCTTGCCGCGCAGCAGCGCGTAGTGCTCGGTGCGCACCGACTCGACCTCGCGCCAGATCCGGTTGATCGGAATCTCGTAGCTCCCGAGCGCCAGCGCGAACAGCTCCAGCGAGGCCTCGAACTCCTCCACCACGACGTCGTTCGCCCCGAGCTTGCGGAGCTCGTCGATGGCCAGGATGTAGCGGGTGCGCACCACGATGCGGACGGCGGGGTTGATCTCCCGCGCCAGCGCGACGCCGCGCCGCTCGTCCGTGGCGGAGG
>CAZMWA010000145.1:0-3878 GCA_964569405.1 uncultured Vicinamibacteraceae bacterium
GCCCTGACCGGAGGGGCCGCGCCACCGCGGCCAGTAGCCGGCGCCTTCGCCCTCGACGGCGATCATGCGGACGGGGGTCGGGGGCGGCGCCTGGCCGCCGCTCGGCGTCGCCGCCCACAGGACGGCGCACGCGACCGGCACGACAACGAGCGTCGATCGGTGACTGTGCATCGTTTCCTCCTACCGGTCCCGCGGCCGGATGCTGACGATAGAATAGTGGCGGGCTCGGCTCCGGAACAATGCCGCTGTATACGGCCGATGCACTGATCCTGCGCACCTACAAGCTGGGCGAGGCGGATCGGATCGTGGTCTTCCTCACCAGCGACCGCGGCAAGCGGCGCGGCGTCGCCAGGGGCGCGCGGCGGATGCGGTCGCGCTTTTCCGGCGGGCTGGAGGCGTTCACCCGGGCGCGGGTCGCCTACTTCGAGCGCGAGCACCGGGACCTGGTGCGGCTGACCTACGTGGAGCCGGTGCTGTCGCCGCTGGCCAGCGGCAGCGCGGAGGTGCTCGAGCACGCGGGATACTTCGCCGAGCTGATCGACGAGTGGGCGCCTGAGGGCGACCCGAGCGAGCGCCTGTTCCGGCTCGGCGCCACGGTCATGGCCGCGCTCGCCGCCGGCGTCCCGGCGGGGCCCGCCGCGCGCTACTTCGAGTACTGGCTGCTGCGCCTGCAGGGCGTCTATCCGTCGCTGGCCGCCTGCCACGAATGCGGGGCCGCGTTGGGCGACCGGGGCGCGCAGGTGACCGCGCCGTACGGCGTGTGCGTCTGTCGCGACTGCGGCCCGCCCGGCGGCGGCGCCGACCTGTCGCCGGCCGCGCTCGCGTTCCTGAGCGCCGCGGCGAAGCGGCCGCCGGCGCAGCTCGGCGAGGTCGATCTGCCCCCGCGCGCCGGTCGCGAGCTGGCCGCGGTCCACCGGCTGCTCATCGCCGCCAATCTCCAGAAGGAGCTGCGCTCGCTGCGCGTGCTGCGGGAGCTGCACGCCGGCGGCGCCTGAGCCGCGCCGGTACCGGTAGCCGCCGCGCGAGGCGTCCCACGCGCCGGCTGTCAGCTATGCTCTGACGACGGACGGGCGTGGAGATCCGACCATGAGATCGCCAGGGTTCACGATGCGCTTCCTGCTCGCCGGCGTCGGTCTGGCCGCGTTGCTGATCGGGTTGTTCATCGCGGGAGCGAACGTATCGGCGCCGCCGGAGGAAGCGGCGACGCCGGGTGCCGCGGCGCCGGCCGCGGAGCCTGTCGGGGCCGAGCAGCGGGGAGGGACGCGGCCGTCTCCGGCGGCGGGAGAAGCCGCGCAGCGGCTGCGCGAGGCCGCCGACTGTCTCGACGCCACGCGCGGCAACCTGCTCGCCGTGCTCGGCAGTCCCGGCCGGGAGCAGCTCGTCGTCAACGGGTTCGCCCAGGCCTGCGGGCTGCTGCACACCGCCTACTCGGGACTGTCCCGGGAAGCCGGAGCGCTGCTGGGGCAGGTGGTGGCAAGCATCGACCTCAGCGAGCTGGCGCACGTCGACAACGAGGAGGAGCTGGACCTCGCGCTCGACGACATCATCGCGGCGTACGAGCGAGAGGCCGATCGGCTGGCGGGCGAGTAACCGTTCCGTCGGGGCTACTCGTCGAGGCTGCTAAGATAGGCGCAGACGCACCGATTCCATACCCGCGCGCGTCAGGCGGCGGGACACCGCGGGGGCGTCGTTCCGGGTCATGACGCTCCAGGATCTCATCCTGTCGCTCTCACGCTTCTGGTCGGAGCAGGGCTGCCTCATCCAGCAGCCGCTGGACGTCGAGGTCGGCGCGGGGACGATGCACCCGGAGACGTTCCTGCGCGTGCTCGGGCCGCGGCCCTGGAGCGTGGCCTACGTGCAGCCGTCGCGCCGGCCGGCCGACGGCCGCTTCGGCGAGAACCCCAACCGGCTCTTCAAGCACCATCAGTTTCAGGTGATCCTCAAGCCGTCCCCGGACGAGGCCCAGCGCATCTACCTGGACAGCCTCGAGGCGTGCGGCATCGATCCCACCCGCCACGACGTCCGTTTCGAGGAGGACAACTGGGAATCGCCGACGCTCGGCGCCTGGGGCATCGGCTGGCAGGTGCTGCTCGACGGGCTCGAGATCACGCAGTTCACCTATTTTCAGCAGGCGGGCGGCCTCGACCTGGCGCCGATCTCCGTCGAGCTGACCTACGGCCTCGAGCGCATCGCGATGCACCTGCAGGGCGTCGACAACGTCTACGACCTCGAGTGGTCGCCCGGCGTCTCCTACGGCGAGGTGCGGCACCGCGAGGAGGTGGAGCAGTCGAAGTACGCCTTCGGCCAGGTGGAGCTGCCGGCCGGCGAGTACGCGCGCGCGCACCGCGAGCTGTTCGACCGCTACTACGAGCTGGCGGAGCGGCTGCTGGCGTCGGGGCTCACCCTGCCGGCGCTGGACCACTGCCTCAAGTGCTCGCACACGTTCAACCTGCTCGATGCGAGCGGCAGCATCGGCGTGACCGAGCGGGCGGCCTACATCCTGCGCGTCCGGAAGCTGGCCGTCGCCATCGCCGAGGCGCACGTCGCCTGGGAGCGCGCGGCGTCCGGGGCGGCGGTCCCGGCGGAAGGGGTCTGAGAGTGGCCCATCGCGAGCTGCTGCTCGAAATCGGCTGCGAGGAGATGCCGGCGAGCTGGATTCCCGGCCTCGAGGCGCAGCTTGCCGAGCGGCTGGCGGCGCAACTGGCGGCGGCGCGGGTGGTCTGCCGCACGCCCGTGCGGGCGTTCGTCGGCCCGCGGCGGCTGGTGGCGGCCGTTGCGGAGGCGGCGGACCGGCAGTCGGACCTTGAGGAGACGGTGACGGGGCCGCCGGTGCGGGCGGCCTTCGACGCGGCGGGCGAGCCCACGCGGGCGGCGCTCGGGTTCGCGCGCAAGCAGGGCGTGGACGTGGCCGCGCTCGAGCGGATCGACACCGGCAAGGGCGAGTACCTGGCATACCGGCGCCGGCAGCGGGGCGCCACGACGCGCTCCGTGCTCGGCGCGGTGCTCGCCGCCACGCTGCGCGACCTCGCCTTTCCAAAGGCGATGCGCTGGGATGCCGCGCTGGACGACGGGCGCGGCGAGTTCCTCTTCGGCCGGCCGGTGCGCTGGCTGGTCTTCCTGTACGGCGGCCGGGTCGTGCCGTTCGTCATCGGCCGCACGGCCGCTGCGCGGACGGCCCGCGTGGCGCCGGTCCGCGCGGGCAACGTCACCTACGGGCACCGCTTCTTCGCCCGGGAGGGCGGCGCGGGCGAGCCGCTCGAGGTCTCGTCGTTCGCCGACTACCGGCGGCGTCTGGCGCGCGCGTACGTACTGATCGATCGTGCGGAGCGGCGGGCCCGGGTGACCCGCAAGCTCGAGGCCTGCGCCCGCAGGGTCGGCGGCTCGGTGGCGCCCATCGAGGCGCAGTCGGCGCTGGCCCGCGAGGTGCCCGACCTGGTCGAGCATCCGGCCGTGGTGACCGGCAGCTTCCCCGCAGAGTTCCTGTCGCTGCCGGACGAGGTGCTGTCGACCACGATGGTGCACCATCAGCACTACTTCCCGGTCGTCGCCGGCGGCGGGCGGCTGCTGCCGCACTTCCTGGCGGTGACCAACACGCCGCGCGACAACGTCGCGCGCATCGCGCGCAACGCGGAGCGGGTGCTCGTGGCGCGCCTGCGCGACGCCCGCTTCTTCTGGGACGCCGATCGGGCGCGGCCGCTGGACGACCGCCTCGCCCGGCTCGACACGCTGCTCTTCCACAAGCGTCTCGGCAGCTACCGGGACAAGTCCGAGCGCATGGCGGCGCTGGCCGAGCGCATCGCCGGGGACGTGCTCGGCTGCCCGGACGCGGCCGCCGACGCGCGGCGCGCCGCCATCCTGGCCAAGGCCGACCTGGCCAC
>CAZMWA010000146.1:0-9448 GCA_964569405.1 uncultured Vicinamibacteraceae bacterium
CGCGCGGCGCCGGGCGACCTCGAGGCGCAGATCGATCGCGCCTACCGCATCGCGCTGACGCGCCCCCCGGCGGCCGCGGTGCGAACGGGTTGCCGGCCAGCGGCGCCGCGCAGGCCTCGGGCTGCGCGGCGCCCGCCGCGAGCAGCCCCTGGCGGCCCAGCAGGTCGGCGAGCGCCAGGCCGGCGATGCCGCCGCCCGACTGGAAGAGGAAGTCGCGCCGCGACCAGAACGTCTTCTTCCGGCAGTGGTGGTGATGGTGATCGCTGCGCATCGTCGCTACCTCAGGTACAGGAACTCGTTCAGGTTGAGCATCACGTGCGCCAGATCGACCAGCCCCCGCCCGGCGGCCAGCTCGCGGGCGATGGCGGCCTCCGCGGCCGCCGGGGGGCGCGTCAGCGCGATGCGGTAGGCGCGATCGATCTGCGCCTCGAGGTCGCCCGGCGCCGCGCGCTCCAGCCGCGCGGCGAACAGCCGCGCCTGGTTCAGCACGAACGGGTTGTTCATGAGCGTCAGCGCCTGCGTGGAGACGGTCGACACGTTGCGGGCCGCGGCCGTCTGGTTCTGATCGGGCAGGTCGAACGTCTCGAAGAACGGGAAGCCGAGCGAGCGGCGCCGGTACACGTAGACGCTCCGGCGCCAGACCTGCGGCCCGTCGGGCTCGACGCACCAGATGCCCTCGTGGGGCGCCTCGATGCGCCGCCCGTCCGGCGGGCTGCCGCACCAGAGCCCCTTGCCGCCCGACGTCCGCAGGATGTCCTCGGGAACGTGCGGGAACACCGGCGGGCCGCCCACCGTCAGATCGATGGCGCCGCTCACGGTCATGATCGCGTCGCGCAGGGCCTCCGCCTCGAGCCGTTGCGGGCGGTAGCGCCACAGCAGCCGGTTGTCGGGATCCGCCGCGGCGCTCGCCTCGTGGCGATGCGCCGACGCCATCCGGTAGGCCTCCGACGTCATCAGCAGCCGGTGCATCGCCTTGATGCTCCAGCCGCGATCCATGAACTCCACCGCCAGCCAGTCGAGCAGGCCCGGGTGCGTCGGCGCGTCGCCCATGCGGCCCAGGTTGTCGAGCGTCCGCACGATGCCCCGCCCGAAGTGGTGGTGCCAGATGCGGTTGACGACGACGCGCGCGGTGAGCGGGTTGTCGCGCGACGCAATCCACTCGGCCAGCGCGAGCCGGCGCCCCGAGGTGCGCCCGTCAGGCCGCGGAACCACCGTCGGCGGATCGCCGTAGGTGGCCGCGCTGAGGAAGCCGGGCGACATCTCGGAGCCGGGGCTGAACGGATCGCCGCGGATCAGGAAGTGACTGGGGGGCGCCTCGTACGCGGGCCCGCCCGGCTCGTGCAGGAAGGTCCCCGGCTCGTCGGGCGGGAGGCGGCACTCGGGGCAGCCGATGACCTGGTCGCCGGGGCCGTCGGGCGCGAACCGGTAGTCGCCGTCGGTGACGATCTCGGCCATGGCCGGCGCGGGCGGCCGCCGGGCCTCGAGCGCGGCAATCCGTGCGCGCAGCGAGTCGACGCGGCCCCTGTCCCCCGGCGTCATGGCCGCGGCGATGTCCCAGCGCGGCGAGTTGATCGAGAGCACCTGCGCCGCCAGCAACTGCTCGCCGGGCGTGCGCTCGGCCGCCGGCTTGAAGGCCGCCGCCTGGACGTTCGCCGGGAACCGCTCGCGGATCAGCTCGTCGCGGAACCGCTCGCGGTACGGCGCCTCGATCGCCGCGATCTCGTCCTCCAGCGGCTGCTGCTCGCGATCGACGGCGGCGTTCCGCGCGCGCCACGCGTCGGCCGCCGCGCGGTCGAGCAGCGGCCAGTCCGTCTCGACGTAGCCGAAGATCGACGCCTGGAGGCGGTAGTAGTCGCGCTGCGGAATCGGATCGAACTTGTGATCGTGGCAGCGGGCGCACTGGACCGTCATCCCCAGCATGCCGCGCCCGACCGTCTCGAGGACGTCGTCCAGGTAGTCGTGGCGGCGCTCCGGGTTGTCCTTCTCGCGGAACTGGACGCGCGGCCCGGCCCGCAGGAAGCCGGTGGCAATCAGCGTCTCGTCGGTCGTGTGGTCGAGCTCGTCGCCCGCGATCTGCTCCCGAATGAACTGGTTGTACGGCTTGTCGTCGTTGAAGGCGTCGATCACGTAGTCGCGGTAGCGCCAGGCGTTCGGCCGCGTGTAGTCCTGCTCGAAGCCGGCCGAGTCGGCGTAGCGGGCCACGTCCAGCCAGTGCCGGCCCCAGCGCTCGCCGTAGTGGGGCGAGGCGAGCAGCCGCTCGATGAGCCGCCCCCAGGCCCCGCGCGCCGTGTCGGCCAGGAACTCGTCCGCCTGCGCCGGCGTCGGCGGCATGCCGGTGAGATCCAGATGGGCGCGGCGCAGGAGCGTCAGCCGGTCGGCCCGCGGCGCCGCCACGACCCCCGCCTCCCGGCGCGCCGCCTCGAGAAAGCGGTCGACGGGGTGCGTGAACGCGCCGGCCACCGGCACCGCGGGGCGCGCCGGACGCCGGAAGGCCCAGTAGTCGCGCGCCCCGGGCGGCAGCTCGCCGTCCTCCAGCGCCGCCAGCGCGACCGCGGCCGGGATGGCGCCGGCGGCGTCCCAGTGCGCGCCCTGGTCGATCCAGACGCGCATGGCCGCCACCTCGGCGTCCGTCAGCTCCTCGCCGCCCATCGGCATCGCGGGCTCGTCGAGGCCCGCCACCATGCGGAAGAGCCGGCTGTCCTCCGCGCGGCCGGGCACCAGCGCCGGCCCCTGCGCGCCGCCGTCGAGCGCGCCGGCGCGCGTGCGGAGATCGAGGCCGGAGAGCTGCGCCGCGGCGCCGTGGCAGTTCCAGCAGGTCCGCTCCATGATGGGACGGATGTGGTCCTCGAACGTGACGGGCGGCGTCTGGGCCGCGGCGCTCGCCGCCCCCGCCGCGGCGGCCGCCACCGTCAGGAGGGCCGCGACCGACGGTCTTGCACAGGGCATGGCCAACACGATAGCACCAACGCGCCGTCCTGACCTCATCCCCCGACCCCTTGCACGGCGGGTGCTTCCGGATGCATCATGGGCCTGTTCGGACGAGAACGTACACGAGGAGGATGGCGATGAGATTTCGATGTCAGGCAGTGGCGGTTGCGGCTCTCGCGCTCGTGGCCCTGGTGCCGGCGCTGGCCGCGGCACAGTCGGGGGTGCCCGCGACGCCGTGGGGCGATCCCGATCTCCAGGGCGTCTGGGACTACCGCACGCTCACGCCGCTCGAGCGGCCCGTGGAGCTCGGGGACAAGGCATATCTGACCGAGGAAGAGGCGGCCGAGCTCGAGCGCGCGACCCTTGCCCGCAACGAGCTGCTGCTCAACCGCGAGCGGCAGGCGGCCACCGCCGGCGATCAGGTCGACCGGCGCGAGGACGGCACGCCCGGCTTCTACAACAACTTCTGGCTGGACCGGGGCACCACGGCCATCGGGACGCGGCGCACGTCGCTGATCGTGGAGCCGTCCAACGGCCGCATGCCGGCCCTGACGGCGCCCGCGGCGCGCCGGGCCGGGTCGGCGGAAGCGGCGCGCGTCGCCGGCGTGCGCCGCGGCATGCTGCCCGCGGCGAGCTACACCGACCTGGACGCGGGCGACCGCTGCATCCAGCACGCGAAGGCGGGCCCGCCCCTCAGCACCGGCGGCTACAACAACAACGTGCAGATATTCCAGGCCCCGGGCTACATCGTGCTGCTGGCCGAGCAGAACGCCGACTCGCGCATCATTCCGCTCGACGGCCGGCCGCACGTGGCGTCGGGAATCCGGCAGTGGATGGGCGACTCGCGCGGCCGCTGGGAAGGCGACACGCTGATCATCGAGACCGTCAACTTCAACGGCAAGCACGATCAGATCGGCCGGCCGCTGCTCAGCTCCGGGGAGAACCTGCGGCTTGTCGAGCGCCTGACGCGCCTCGACGCCGAGAACCTCATGTACGAGTACACGGTCGACGACCCGACCATCTGGACGAGCGCCTGGACCGCCCAGCATCCGATGAAGCTGAATCCGGACCCGCTCTACGAGTTCGCCTGCCACGAGGGGAACTACGGGCTCGAGGGCATCATGGCCGGCTCCCGCGCCGAGGAAGCCGAAGCGATGGCGGCGACCAGGTAGCATCCGCGGCTCGCGAGGCGGGGCGGCCGGCGGCCGTCCCGCCTCCGCGTCCCCGCGTCAGCCGCCGGCGCCGAACAGGTCCTGCATCATCAGATACCCGCCCTGGCGCATGCCCAGCGCCGCGTAGGTCGCCTGCGCGCGGGCGTTCTCCTGCTCCACGTACAGCCGCACGCCGACCACGCCCGGATCGGCCGCCGCCCGCTCCCGGATGTGCTCGTACAGCGCCCGGCACACACCCCGCCGCCGGTGGTCGGGATGCACGTACACGCTCTGGATCCACCAGATGTCGCCGTTCCGCCAGTCGCTCCATTCGTGGGTGTGCATCATCTGGCCGATGATGCCCGGTCCGCCGGCCACGTAGTAGGCGCCGCGCGCGGCTTCCGCCAGCAGCCCCCGCACGCCCCGGCGCACCGTCTCGCGATCCAGGCGGATGTCCTCGCTCTCCGCGGCCAGGCGGATGTTGAAGTCGACGATCGTCTCCAGATCATCGAGGGTGGCCTTGCGAATGGCATGCCCGCTCATGAATGTATCTCCGCCGGGTTCCGCGTTCTGCTGGTGGAACGGCCCGCGCGAGCCGCCGTCGGGCCTCCGCCGGCGACGGTGTCCATCAGTCCTGTCCGGCCAGCGGCTGCAGCCCGGTCGCGGCGACGGCCGGCACGACCTCCGCGGACGACAGGTAGTCGATGAGCCGCCGCCCGCCCGCCGCGTTGCGCGCCGGCGCCATAAGGCCGGTCGAGAACGTGGTGACCCGCTGGTACTCGGCCGGAATCGGGCCGGCGTACGCCGCCCCCTCGATCGACAGGATCTCGCTCACCTGCTGGAAGCCGACCTCCACCTCGCCGCGCGCGACGACGGCGGCCACGCGCTCGCTGACGATGCGCCGGCTCTTCGGTGCGAGCTGCTCGGCCAGGCCGAGCCTCGGAAACAGCTCCGTGGCCAGGTAGGTGCCGCTGACGCTTGCCGAGTAGCCGATCGACTCGGCGGCGAGGAGCGCCTCCCGGAACGCCTCCGGCGTGCTGATGTCGGGCAGGGGCGCACCCTCGCGCACGGCCATGCCGATCGACGAGCTGGCCAGGTCGACGCGCGAGTCGGGCTGGACGAGGCCCCGCGCCGCGAGCTCGTTCAGGCCCGCCTGCGACATGATCAGGACGTCGAACCGCTCGCCGCGCGCCAGCCGGGCCGGGATCGAGTCCGGCGCCCCGCCGGTGGACGCGCCCTGGGCCGTGACCAGCCGGATGCCGGTGGCGGCCTCGAAGCGCGGAGCGAGCACGTCGTAGGCCGCGGCGAAGCCGCCGGACGTGAGCACGCGAACCTCGCCCGCCGCGTGCGCCTCGTCTCCGGCCTGCTGCGCGCGGGACGGCGCCGCGCAGGTGGCGACCGCCGCCGCCAGCGCGAGCGACAGGGCCGCGCGCAGACCCCTCGGACTCCTGCTGTCTCCCATGCCAACTGATACTATCAGCACACCGATGGACCCGGGCCGCACGTACGACGTCCTCGTCGCGGGCGGCGGCAACGCGGCGCTCTGCGCGGCCCTCACGGCCCGCTCGGCCGGCGCGAGCGTGCTGCTGCTCGAGTCCGCCCCCAGGCACTTCCGCGGCGGCAACAGCCGGCACACGCGCAACCTGCGCTGCATGCACGACGGCCCGGCGCATCCGCTGACCGGCTCCTACCGCGCGGAGGAGTACTGGCGGGACCTGCTGGACGTGACCGGCGGGCAGACCAACGAGACGCTGGCCCGGATGGTGATCGCCGGCACGGCGGGCTGCCGGGACTGGATGACGGCCCACGGCGTGCGCTTCCAGCCGTCGCTGGGCGGCGCCCTGCACCTGTCGCACACCAACGCGTTCTTCCTGGGCGGGGGCAAGGCGCTGATCAACGCCTACTATCGCGCCGCCGCGCGGCTCGGCGTCGAGGTGGAGTACGACGCCGAGGTCCGCGACCTCGACATCGACGATGGCCGGTTCCAGGGGGCGTCCGTCGCGCGCGACGGGCGCATCGAGGCGGTCCGCGCCCGCACCTTCGTGGCGGCGTCCGGCGGCTTCCAGGCCAATCTCGACTGGCTGCGGGCCGCGTGGGGCGCCGCCGCCGACAACTTCCTGATCCGGGGCACGCCGTACGACACCGGGCGCGTCCTGCGCGCGCTGATGGACCGCGGCGCCCGCACCACGGGCGATCCGACCCAGTGCCATGCCGTGGCGATCGACGGGCGCGCGCCCCGCTTCGACGGCGGCATCGTGACCCGGGTGGACTGCATCCCGCTCGGCATCGTGGTCAACGCGCGCGCCGAGCGGTTCCACGACGAAGGCGAGGACCTCTGGCCCAAGCGCTACGCCATCTGGGGCCGGCTCGTGGCCCGGCAACCGGGCCAGACGGCGTTCGTCATCTTCGACTCGCGCGCCCGGGGGCTGTTCATCCCGCCGATGCTGCCGCCCGTGGAGGCGCCGTCCGTCCGCGCGCTCGCCCGCGAGCTGGGACTCGAACCGGCCGCGCTCGAAGGCACCGTGGCGACCTACAACGCGGCGGTGCGGCCGGGCGCCTTCGATCACACGCAGCTCGACACCTGCTCGACGGCCGGGCTGACGCCGCCCAAGAGCCACTGGGCGCGGCGGATCGACCAGCCGCCGTTCTGCGCGTATCCGCTGCGTCCGGGCATCACGTTCACGTATCTCGGGGTGGCCGTCGACGAACGGGCGCGCGTCCTCTGGCGGGACGGGCAGCCGGCGGAGAACCTGTTCGCCGCGGGCGAGATCATGGCGGGCAACATCCTGGGCCAGGGCTACCTGGCGGGACTCGGCATGTCGATCGGCACCGTGTTCGGCCGCAAGGCCGGCGAGGAGGCGGCGCACCGTGCCCGCAATTGACACGCCGGGCCCGGGCCGCACGACGGCGCAGGCGCCGGGCGCCGCGTCGCCGGCCGCAGCGCCGATGCCCCTGCCACTGTTCGAGGAGGGACGCCACGCCGCGCGAATCTGCAACGCCTGCCGCTACTGCGAGGGGTTTTGCCCCGTGTTCCCCGCAATCGAGCGGCGCCTCGACTTCGGGGAGCGGGACCTGCGCTACCTGGCCAATCTCTGTCACGACTGCGGCGAGTGCCTGGACGCCTGCCAGTACGCCCCGCCCCATCCCTTCGGGGTCGACCTGCCGCGCACGCTGGCCGCCCTGCGCCGGGCGTCCTACCACACCTACGCCTGGCCGGCCGCGCCGGGCGGGCTCTTCGAGCGCAGCGGGCTCGCGCTCCTGCTGGGCGCGGCGGCCGCCCCCCTGCTCTTCGCGCTGGCGCTCGGCCTGCTGGCCGGCGGGGACGTCTTCCTCGCGCCGCACGCCGACGAGCAGGGCGCCTTCTACCAGGTCATGCCGCACACCGCGATGGTCGGCGTGTTCGGCGCGCTGGCCGCGTTCGCCGCGGCCGCCCTGCTGGTCGGGCTGCGCCGCTGCTGGCGCGATTTCGGGGGCGGCGCGGGCGCAGAGCCGGGAAGCCGCGCCCTCCGGCACGCGGCCCGCGACGTCGTGACGCTCCGCCACCTGGCCGACGGCGACCCGGACGGGGGCGCGTGGCGCCGCTGGTGGCACCACTGCACCTTCTACGGGTTCCTGCTCTGCTTCGCCTCCACCTCGGTGGCGGCGTTCTATCACAACGTGATGGGGTGGCCGGCGCCGTACCCCCTGTCGAGCGCCCCGGTGCTCCTGGGCTCGATCGGCGGCGCCGGCCTGCTGGTCGGCCCGGCCGGCCTGCTGTGGGTGAAGCTGCGCCGCCCGCCGGAGCGGCAGGATCGGGCGCAGCTCGGCATGGACCTCGTGCTGCTGGCGCTCCTCTTCGAGACCAGTCTCACCGGGCTGCTGCTGCTGGCGGCGCGCGAGTCGGCGGCGATGGGCGTGCTGCTGGGCGTGCACCTCGGCGCCGTCGCGGGGCTGTTCCTGCTGCTGCCGTACGGCAAGTTCGTGCACGGCCTGTACCGTGCCTGCGCGCTCGTCCGCAGCGCGCTGGAGGCGAGGTCGTAGCATGCGCGGAATGCGACTGCTCTGCACCGGCCTGCTGGCCGCCGCGCTGGCGTGCGGGGGCCAGCCGGGCACGGCGCCGGAGGTGCTGACCATCCTGGCGCCGGCCGCCCCCGGCGGCGGCTGGGACCAGACGGCACGCGCCATGCAGGCGGCGCTGCAGGAAGGCGAGGCCGCGGGCGGCGTGCGGGTGGTGAACGTCGCGGGCGCCGGCGGCACGATCGGCCTGGCGCAGTTCGTCAACGACAACGCGGCGCGCGGCGACGTGCTGCTGGTGACCGGCCTCATCATGGTGGGCGCGGTGCTGACCAACCGCTCGGCGGTTACCCTGGAGGAGACGACGCCGATTGCCAGGCTGACCGGCGACTACGAGGTGCTGGTGGTCCCCGACGACTCCCCGTACGACAGCCTGGATGCCTTTCTCGACGCCTGGCGGCGCAGTCCCGGATCGCTCGCCATCGCCGGCGGATCGGCCGGCGGCACCGACCACATGCTGGCCGGCCTGCTGGCGGCGCGGGTCGGCATGGACCCGACCGCCATCAACTACGTGCCGCATTCCGGCGGCGGCGAATCGATCGCCTCGATCCTGGGCGGCCAGGTGGCCGCGGGCATCAACGGTGTCAGCGAGCTGGCGGCCCTGATCGACGCCGGCCGCCTGCAGGCGCTGGCCATCTCGAGCGCCGAGCGCCTGCCCGGCCGCGCCATCCCGACCTTCAGCGAGCAGGGGGTCGACCTGACCCTCACCAACTGGCGCGGCGTCGTCGGTCCGCCGCGCCTCTCGGAGGCGCAGCGCGCCACGCTGGCGGCCCGCATCGACGCGCTGCAGCGGTCGCCGGCGTGGCAGGCGACCCTCGCCCGCAACGACTGGATCGACCTGTATCTCGCCGGGCCCGCGTTCGAGACGTTCCTGGACGAGGAACGCACCCGCGCGGCCGCCGTGCTGGCCTCGATCGGCCTGACGCAATGACCGCCCGCGCCGACCTGCTGCTCGGCGGCGGCGCCATCCTGCTGGGTCTCGTGCTGGTCGCCGGCGCCTTCGGGATCGAGACCGGCTTCGGCTACGACCGCATCGGACCGCGCACCGCACCGTACGCGGTCGCGCTGGGCCTGCTGGTGCTGGGGGGCGCCCTGGTTGCGCCGACCCTGCGCGGCCGCCCGCACGGTGAGCCGCGGGCGCCCGCACCCCTGCGCTCCGCACCGCTGGCGTGGCTGGTGCTCGCCGGCCTGCTGTTTCTCGCGCTGGTCGGCCGCGCCGGGTTCATCGCGGCCGACCAGCGCGAGAAACAGCAGGCCGGCGAGCACCAGCCACGCCAGCGGTGCGGAGCGCAGGGGTGCGGGCGCCCGCGGCTCAC
>CAZMWA010000147.1:0-38906 GCA_964569405.1 uncultured Vicinamibacteraceae bacterium
CTTGTCGACGGCCTTCATCAGGCCGATGTTCCCCTCCTGGATGAGGTCGAGGAACTGCAGGCCGCGGTTCGTGTACTTCTTGGCGATCGAGACGACGAGCCGGAGGTTCGCCTCCACCAGCTCCCGCTTCGCCTGCTCGGCCTGGGTTTCGCCACGCACGATCGTCAGCAGGATGCGGTTGATGTCGTCGGGGGTCTCCTGCAGCGTTTCCGTGCGCCGCTTGAGATCGGCCCGCAGCTCCCGCAGCCGCTTCGCCAGCTGCTTGCGGTCATCTCCGTTCAGGCGGCCGCGCCTGGCCCGGGCCTTGAGCTGCCGATCGAGCAGCTCGATCTCCCGGTGCACGCGCTGCGCGCCCTCGGCCGCCTCCTTGATGAGGTCGATCAGGTGACGCTTGACCGGCTCGGTGAACTCGATGCGTCGGATGAGCCGCGAGAGCTCCACGCCGGCCCGCAGCCGCCGCCAGCGATACAGGCGGTACTGCCGCCGGTTGCGCTTCGTGATCCCGGCCAGCTCGCTGTCGGTCTGCTGCAACTCGCCGTGCTTGGCATGAACCCTGTCGATCTGTCGCAGCAACTGTTGCCCCCGGTCGGCGACGCGGGCATCGGTCAGCTCGTCATCCTGGAAAATCACCAGCTCGCGGATGGTCCGTTCGCCGCGCCGCAACTGCTCGCCGAGCCTGATGACGACGCGCGCCGTCGTCGCGGTGCGCGAGATGGTCTTGATGACCGAGAGCTTGCCCCGCTCGATCCGCTTGGCGATGGCCACCTCTCCCTCGCGGGTCAGGAGCGGGACGGTCCCCATCTCGCGCAGGTACATGCGAACCGGATCGTTCGTCTTGTCGATCGGGCTCGGCGCGAGGTCGAGCTCGACCTCCTCGCTGCCCTCGCCCCGGCGGTCGAGCAGCTTCTCTTCGCGGTACTTCTGCTCGGAGTCGACCACCTCGATGCCGGCGTTGCCCAGCGCGGCGAACAGGTCGTCGAGCTCCTCCGACGAGGTCAGCTCGGCGGGGAGCATGTCGTTGACCTCGTCGTAGAGAAGGTAGCCCTTTTCCTTGCCAAGGATGATGAGTTGACGAATCTCGTCGTACTTCTCTTCGATTGACAAGAGTCTGCCTCCTGAGCGTGTCACCCTCCGAGCACCTCCGGGCGCTGCAGCAGATCCTGCTTGCGTTGCAGCAGTGCCAGCATCTCGTCCTCCGCTCCACGCGTGCCGGCCCGCTGGCAGCGGTCGATGGCTTCCTGCAGCGCGCCCAGCTCGCGCCTGAAACGTCGCCGCCGCAGGGTGTCCACGCAGTCGGCGGCGGCGGCCGGCGCACGCGGAGCGCGGGCGATGCGTTCGACGAGCGCCGCCTCGCCGGCGTTCACGCGTTCGAGCAGCGCCTGCGGGACGGCGTCCGCCGGCCACTCCGCGAGGGTCTTCGCGACGCCGAGGATCGGCTCGGTCGCCAGGCCCTCGAAGTCGGCCGGCTCGGTGTCCGCCAGTGCGCGCAGCGCCGCGCTCGTGTCACGCATCGTGGCCCAGACGAGACCCCTCTCGGCGTGCGTCACGGCCGGCTCGATCGACTCGCTCACCGCCCCGTCGAGGGTCGTCCGCCGCTTGACGGCGAGGCGCCGCAGATCGTCGCGGACGACGTCCTCCATGATGCCGGCCCTGTGGGCTACGCGATCGGCGAACTCGTCGCGCGCCGCCGCGTCCGGCATGCGGGCAGCCACAGCCAACATATCGGACAGGAACGCCTTGCGCTGTGCACTGCGCGACAGATCGCGCGCGCCCGCCGCCTTCTCCAGCACGTAGTCCACGTAGCGCTGCGACGTGCGCAGCCGCTCGACGTAGTACGCGCCGCCGCGCTCCCGCACGCAGGTGTCCGGGTCCTGGTCCGGCGGCAGCTCGGCGACATTGACGTCCAGCCCCTCGCCCAGCAGCAGCTCGCCCGTCCGCGCGGACGCGTTCCGGCCGGCCGCGTCGGGGTCGAAGCTCACGATGACCTTCGCTGCGAAGCGGCGCAACAGGCGCGCCTGCTGGGCGGTGACCGCTGTGCCGCAGGTGGCCACGGCCGGCTGCACGCCCGCCTGCACCACCTGGGCGAAGTCGAAGTACCCTTCAACCATCACGGCGTAGCCCAAACGCCGGATCGCGGACTTGGTGAGATGTAAACCATACAACGTCCGGCTCTTCGCATACAGCGGGGTCTCCGGCGAGTTGACGTACTTCGGCTGCTGGCCGGACTCGAGCGCGCGCCCCCCGAACGCCACCACCGAGCCGCTGTCGCGGCAGATGGGAATCATCAGCCGGTTCCGGAACCGGTCCAGGATCTGACTGCCGTCGCGCTCCACGACCAGACCGCTGGCCAACAGCAGGTCGAGCGGCTGACCCGCATCCAGGAGGTGCTGCTTCAGGCTGTCGCGCCGCGCGGGAGCATAGCCGAGTCCGAGCCGCTCGATCGTCTCCGGACGGATGCCGCGCGCCTCGAGATGCGCGCCCGCCCGGGCGCCCGCCGGCGTCGCCAGTTGCGCGCTGAAGAAATCGGCGGCCAGACTGTGGACCTTCAGCAGCGCCTCGCGTCTGGCGTCGGCCGCCGCGTCGCGGGCCGCATCGTCCGCTTCCGGCACCTGCAGACCGAAGCGCCGGGCAAGCAGCCTGACCGCATCCGGGAAGCCGAGCTTCTCCTGCAGCTCGACGAACTTGACCACGTCGCCGCCGACGCCGCAGCCGAAGCAGTGGAAGAAGCCCTTGTCGGGGTGCACGTTGAACGAGGGCGTCTTCTCGCTGTGGAACGGGCACAGGCCCTTGTAGGTGCTGCCGGTCTTCCTGAGCGGGACCGAGTCCTGCACCACCTGCACGATGTCGGCGTGAGCCTTGAGGTCCTCCACGAAATGCGGCGGAAAACGTCCCACGCTCAGTCCTTCAGCTCGACGACCGTAACCCCCTCGCCACCCTGCTCCCGCTGCGCCGGCGCGAAGCGCGCCACCTGCGGATGAGTCTCGAGGAAGCCGGCTATCGAGCGCCGCAGCGCCCCGGTCCCGTGCCCGTGGATGACGCGTACCTCCCGCCGTTCGTGGAGCATGGCCCGATCGAGATGCCGCTCCGTGCGCGACAGCGCCTCGTCGACGGTGCAGCCGATGACGTTGAGCTCGGGCGGCAGGTCGCTCTCGTCCGCGGCGCTCACCGTGATGCGGCCGCTCTGCGGCCGTGCGCCGGCCGGGGCGGCGCGGAGGTCGGACAGCGGCACGCGCATCCGCTTGCCGCGCACCTCCACGTCGGCCTCGGTGTCGTGCAGCGCGCGCACCTGGCCGTCGAGGCCCAGGCTCGCCACCTTCACGGTGGCGCCGACGTCGGGTACGGCCGCCGGGGGGCGCGCGCCGGCTGCCGACCCCGCGGGCCGCGGCGCCGGCGCGGCGGCAACCGCGTCCGCGGCCGCGTCCGCCCGGCTGGCGAGGGCATCGAGCGCCGCGTGCGCGGCGCTGCGCAGGGCGCCCGTCTCGCCCGTGCTCAGCGGTCTCGCTCCGGCCGCGGCCCGCTCGGCGGCGGCGCGCTGCAGATCGGACGCCTGGCCGCGCAGCTCGTCGACGACGGCGTCGATTTCCTTGCGCGCCGCGCGGATCCGGTCGCCGACGCCGTCGGCGAGCCGCAGGCGCGCGCCTTCCGCGCGCGCCTCGGTCGCCTGCCGTGCGGCATCGAGCTCCGCGCGCTCCGCGGCCAGGCGCTCGCGCTCCCCGGCCAGCGCCCGGCGCTCGCCCTCGAGCGAGCGCAGCTCCTCGTCCACCCTGGCCAGCCGCTCCGCCAGTTGCGCCTCGCGCGCGCTCTGGCGGTCGCGCGCGGCCTGGATGACCTCCGGCGGGACGCCCAGCCTGGCCGCAATCTCGAACGCCAGGCTGCGTCCGGGCGTCCCGTACGTGAGCTGGTAGTTCGGCGCGAAGGTGTCCGTGTCGAAGCCGAACGCCGCGCAGGCGACGCCCGTGGTGGTGGCCGCATACGCCTTGAGCAGCTCGTCGTGCGTCGTGGCCATGACCACCGCGCCGCGCGCGCGGAAGTGCTCGATGAGCGCCGCACCCAGCGCGCCGCCTTCCACCGGGTCCGTGCCCGCGCCGACCTCGTCGAGCAGGACGAGCGCCGGCAGCTTCAGTTGCTCGTGCATCGACACGATGTTGCTGATGTGGCCGGAGAAGGTGGAGACGCTGGCCGTGATCGACTGCTCGTCTCCGATATCCGCGAAGACCGTGCGGAAGACCGTCACCCGCGACCCTGCCGCCGCCGGCACGTGCAGCCCGGCCTGCGCCATGAGGGCCAGCAGCCCGGCTGTCTTCAGCGCGACCGTCTTGCCGCCCGTGTTCGGTCCGGTGATGACCAGCACCGAGGTCGGCGGGAGCGCGCACACGTCCACCGGCGTGGGTTGCCCGGACGCCGAGTCGTCGGCGCGCAGCCGCGCGCGGACCTCCGGAATCAGCAACGGATGCCGGGCGTCGCGGAACTCGAGATGCAGCTCGGCGCTCAGCGCCGGCGCGGCGCCGCCGACCAGGCGCGAGAACGCGGCGCGCGCCTGAATCTCGTCGATCTCCGTGGCCGCCGTGAGGGTATGCCGCAGGTCGAGGGCGCGCTTGCGCAGCGCGTTGGTCAGCTCGAGGAGGATCCGTTGCTCCTCGGCCGTCTCGCGGTCGCGCAGGGCGACGATGTCGTTGTTGATCTCGACGGTGCTGAGCGGCTCGAGAAACAGGCTCGCCCCGCTGCCCGAGCTGCCGTGAACGATGCCCGGGATCGCGTCGCGGTGCTCGGCCTTGATCACGAGCACCTGCCGGCCGGCGCGCTCCGTCACGATGCGCTCCTGCAGATAGCGCGCCGTGCCCTTGCCCCGCAGGTAGGAATCGAGCGTGGACCGCAGGCGGTTCGTCTGTCGGCGGAGCGTCTCGCGGGTGGTTCGCAGGGCGTCCGAGGCGCCGTCCACCACGCCGCCGGCGTCGTCGATCTTCGCGCGGATCTGCGCGATCTCGCCGGCGAACGAGCGGCATCCCTCCAGCGTGGTCCGCAGCGCCGGAAACGGCCCGCCGTCCGCGCTCTCGACCGCGCGCCGGACGGCGTCCACGGACGAGAGAAAGACGGCCAGGCCGCGCAGGTGACCGGCCTCGAGCGGGACGCCCTCGATCGCCAGACCCGTCAGGGCCTGCTCGAGATCCGCCGGCGCGTCGAGCCCGACCGGTCCGTTCGCATCGAGATACCGGACGCACTCGCTCGTGGCAGCCAGGGCGGCCTGGGCGCTCCGGATGTCGGTGCGCGGACGAAGCTCGGCCAGCCGGGCGGCGCCGAGCGGCGTCAGCGCGAAGCTCTGAACAACCTCGACGATCCGGTCGAACTCGAGAGACCGGAGCGAGCCGTCGTGCATTGACAGAAGGCCCCGAGCCTATCACGGACAACGAACCGTGGTCCAACCGCGTCAGGGCAGATGATTGATGGCGCTCGCCAGCGCCGCCGCCCCGAAGCCGTTGTCGATATTCACGACCGCGACGCCTGCCGCACAACTGTTCAGCATGGCCAGCAGCGCGGTCAGGCCGCCGAAGCTCGCACCGTATCCGACGCTCGTCGGGACCGCGATGACCGGCGCCCTGACCAGGCCCCCGATGACGCTGGGGAGCGCGCCTTCCATGCCTGCCACCGCGATGATCACGCGCGCGCTGTCGAGCCGCTCGCGCTCCGCGAGCAACCGGTGCAGTCCGGCGACTCCCGCGTCGTACAGGGCGTCCACCCGGTTGCCGAGGACCTCGGCGCTGATGCGTGCTTCCTCGGCCACCCCGACGTCGGAGGTTCCGGCCGCCACGACGAGGACGACGCCCCGCCCCGTGGGGGCCGCTGCCGCCGGCCGCGAGATTACCCGCGCGGCGGCGTGAAAGCGCGCGTTCGGCACGACGCGCGTGACGGCGTCGTAGGCCGCTTCGTCGGTCCGGGTCACGAGCAGGGCGCTTCCGGCGGCCACGAGCCGCTCGGCAATCGCCGCCACCTGCTCCGGCGTCTTGCCCGCGCCGAAGATCACCTCGGGGAATCCCTGCCGCACGGCGCGGTGATGATCCACGCGGGCGAAGCCGAGGTCCTCGAACGGCATGCGCCGCAGCATCCCGGTCAGCCGCTCCGCCGCCCTGGCGGCCGTGGTCGCGCCCTGCTCGACCTCGTCGAGGATGCAGCGCAGATCGTCGGGAGTCATGCCGGCCGGGCGCCGCGCGCAGCGGCGAGCGAATTGACTTGCGGGAATCCGGCCTGTACGTTCATGGCGAGCGTGCCCGGCACCGACACGGCCGTCATGCCCCTACCCGGCTCGCTTCTGGTGGGGCTGTATTTCGTTCTTCTCGTCTGCCTGAGCGCCTATGGCGCGCACCGCGCCTACCTGCTCTACCTTTATACAAGATATCGCCCGCGCCGGCCCGCGGCGCGGGTCGACGGCGACGACGACGACGTCCCGTTCGTCACGGTGCAGCTTCCCGTCTACAACGAGCAGTACGTCGTCGAGCGACTCATCGACGCGGCGGCGCGCCTGGACTACCCCCCGCAGCGCCTGGAGATCCAGGTGCTGGACGACTCGACCGACGAGACGCGGCGGATCGCGGCCGCGGCCGTGGCCCGCTGGTCCGCGCGCGGAGTCGCCATCCGCCGGCTGCAGCGGGCCGAGCGGACCGGGTACAAGGCCGGCGCGCTGGCGGCCGGGCTGCGGGCCGCGCGGGGCGAGGCGATCGCCATCTTCGACGCCGACTTCATCCCGCCGCGCGATTTCCTGCGGCGCGCGCTGCCGGCGCTCCGCGAGCCGGGCGTCGGCCTGGTGCAGGCCCGCTGGGGTCACGTGAACCGGGAGTGCTCGTGGCTCACGCGCGTGCAGGCCCTGCTGCTGGACGCCCACTTCGTCCTGGAGCACGGCGCGCGCAACCGCGGCGGGTGCTTCTTCAACTTCAACGGGACGGCGGGTGTCTGGCGGCGGGCGGCCATCGACGACGCCGGCGGCTGGCAACCCGACACGCTGACCGAGGACCTCGACCTGAGCTATCGCGCCCAGTTGGCCGGGTGGCGGTTCGTGTTCCTGCCGGACCTGGTCGCGCCCGCCGAGCTTCCGGTGGAGATGAACGCCTTCAAGAAGCAGCAGCACCGCTGGGCGATGGGGTCGATCCAGACCTGCCTGAAGGTGCTGCCGCCGGTGCTGCGGAGCAGCCTGCCGCTGCGCCTCAAGCTGGAGGCGTTCTTTCACCTCACGGCCAACTTCAACTACCCGCTCCTGCTGCTGGCGTCCGTGCTGATGGCGCCCGCGCTCTTCGTGCGGGCGGCGGCCGGATCGCAGACGCTGCTGCTGGTCGACGTGCCGCTGTTCTGCGCGGCGGCGTTGTCGATGGTGAGCTTCTACGCGGTCAGCCAGCGCGCGGTGCGGCGCGACTGGCTGTCGCAGTTGCGGTACGTGCCGCTCGCGATCGCCGTCGGGATCGGCCTCTCGGTCAACAACACGCGCGCGGTCCTCGGCGCGCTGCGCCGGGCCCGGCCGCACTTCGCGCGCACGCCCAAGTACGGCGTCGTCGCCCGCCGCGACGAATGGCGGACGAAGCGCTACCGGCAGGCCGTCGCGGGCCAGCCGTTCGTGGAGCTGGCGCTCGGGCTGTACTTCACGCTGGCCGCGGTCGGCGCGGCGTCGAGCGCCCTGTTCGCGGCCGTTCCGCTGCTCTGCGTCTTCCAGTTCGGGTTCCTGTACATGGGGCTCGTCTCGCTCCTGCAGCAGTCCCGGCCTGCTCGCGCCGGCGTGTCGGGAGCGCGGCCGGCCGTCGTTGGCGTGACCGGCAAGCGGCGCGGGGCGTCGCCGGCGTGAGGAAACCGGGGCGCCAAGTCGTGAGAGGACTCGCATGAGCGTCGGCTTCCGATTCGACTGGGTTGACGCCGGGCCGTCGCCCGACGCGCTCGCCCGCGACACGATGGCGGCGCTGACAATCGAGGCCGGCGACGCCACTGTTACCTCGGTTCTCGACCGGCGAAATGGACTCTACAGGCGCCACGTCGTCACGCCGCTGTTCAGCGTGGCCGAGTGGCTGGTCTGCAACTGGTGGCACATCTGGTACGAGGTCGAGGACGCCGGGGCACAGCGGATCGACTTCGAATCCCGGCACAATCTCGCGTTCGCCGGCGACGGGTTCGTCCTGCCGAGCCTTACCATGGTTCCCATGTCCGGTCGCATGCAACTGCGCTGGACGAAGCGGCGGCCGCGCCACGCCGGCATCGAGTTCGTTGACGGCGGTGAGGAGATCGTCGAGCACGACGCGCTCGAAACCGAGCTTCGTGGCCTCATAGACGCGGTGCTGGAGCGGCTGCGGAACGTGCCGGGTCACGACAGTTTCACCAACACGCTCGACGAGACATGGGCTGCAATCAACGCGCTCGATGCAGACGAACGTGAATTCAGTCGCGCCGCGGCGCTGCTGGGCCTCGATCCATTCGACGTGCAGGATTCCCTCGCGGAAGCGATCGCGACCTTCTGGGAAGGCACCGATCCAGCCATACGGGCCGACGCCTTGGCCGGCGCCGACGCCAGCGACGACTCGTTGCGGAGCATCGGCGAGTGGCTGGGCGGTGCGCGCGAGGCGCTTGCGGCAGCCGGCAACGGCAAGGACTGGGCGCCGGTCCGTCATGCACTGCCGGCACCAATGAACGCCGCGCCCTGGACCAAGGGTTATGCGCTCGCGCGGGAGGTGCGCCGCCAGCTCGGCGCGGGCGACGGGCGGTTCGATTTCGGCGCCGGTGGCGTGCCCGCGGCGGACCACCACGACGCGCCGCCCCCGTCGGCCCGCATTCACGGCCTCGTGGCGGCTGACTCGCCGGCGTGCGTCACGGCTGCCCGGCGCGAGTCCGGCACGCGGTTTCTGCGCGCCCGTGCCTTGGGCGATTATCTCGGCCGATCGCGGCCGGGTCTCGGCCTGCTCAGTTCGCTGGCGACGGATCGCCAGCAGCAGTCCCGGGCGTTCGCCGCCGAGCTGCTGGCTCCTGCCGCGTCCGTGCGCGCACGGCTAGCTAGCAGGCGAATTCGTGGAGGTAGAGCGCGTGGACGACCTGTGCGGCGAGTTCGGTGTCTCCAGCGAGGTCATCCGTCGCCAGATCGAGAACCATGGGCTGGGGCGCATCGTCGCCTATTGAGGCGGTCCGCCGCCCCGAACGCCTGCCGAGCCCCGTCAGCGTCGCCGACCTTCGAGGTGGTTCGCTTCCCGGTTGTTCCGCGATGATGTTGTTGAGCATGGAGTCCGCTCGTCCTCAATCGTCGAAGAGAGCCTGCAGGATCGTCACGGACAGTGACGCGTGCTCGTCCGCGCGCACGAACTGGCCGCCGCCGGCCGCGGCGACGCGTTGCATGAACGCGGGCGTGTCGGGGTAGGCCGGGCCGAGCTCGCTGGTATCCACCAGCACGGCGGACACGGTGTGCCGTGCGCCGCGGCGGCGCGCGAACGCCACCAGTTGTCGCACCGACCGCCGATCGATGGGCTGAAGCGGCGCAACGCGCAACGCCCGTTGGGATGGGGCAAGCGGTGAATCGACCGCGCCTCCGTCTCGAGGTAGCGATGCACGCGCACGACGTAGGAAGCGGGCGAGCCCCCAGGAGAACAGTTCCCGGCTCCCGGTGGACGTTGCGGCTACGCGGTCGCCCGCCCGTGCCGCGTGCCCGTGCGGAAAGTACTCCTTCAGCGCAACCGGCCCGTCGAGCTTGTGATCGAACGCGAGGTAGGTGATGCCGAAGCCGCCCGCGCCGAGCACGCGGACGATCTCGTACTCCTCGATGCGGCAACCCTTCGGCAGCGCGTGCGCGTGGGACTCGGGCACGGTCGGAACTCTATCCGAGTCCGCGCCGTGTTGGTCCCGAGCGTCCATGAAGATCGAGGCAACCGTGCGTACCCCGACCAGCCTATGGCGCCCGGCGGCGCTCCAGCGACGCGGCCAGGCGCGGCACGCCGGCTACGGGGAGGGCTGCGATCCTCTCGTCCAGGTCGTACGCCTCGTCGCCGGGGTAGACGATCCACAGGCGCTCCAGCGCGAGATCATCGAGCGCGACCCGCATCGACCTGGTGGTGCCGGGTGCGTCAGCGAGCTTGCATTCGAAGCCGTAGCGCCTTCCCGCAACCGTCACCAGCAGGTCGAGCTCCGCACCGGCGTGCGTCGCCCAGAAGTACGCGTTGTCCGTCCCGAACGCTCCCAGCAGTTGCTCGATCGCGAATCCCTCGAACGACGCGCCGACCTTCGGGTGGCCGGCCACGTCGTCTTCCCCGACCAGCCCCAGCAAGGTGTGCAGGATGCCGGCGTCCCGCGCGTAGAGCTTGGGCGACCTGACCTGCCGCTTCTTCAGGTTCTCGAACCAGGGCGGCAGGACGCGCACCATGAACGCGCCGGCCAGGATGTCGAGGTAGCGCCGGGCCGTGGCCTCGCTGGCGCCAAGCGCGCGCGCGAACTCTGCGGCGTTCCAGGTCTGGCCGTGATAGTGGGCGATCATCGTCCAGAAGCGGCGCAGCGTTTCAGCCGGCATGGTGATCCCCAGTTGCGGAATGTCGCGCTCGAGGAACGTACGGACGAAGTTCTCGCGCCACAGTGCGGACTTCTTCGTGTCGCGCGCGAGATAGGAGCGGGGAAAGCCGCCGCGAAGCCAGAGCGTCCGCCAGCTCTCGACGCCCGCCTCCAGCAGATCGAAGCCGGCGAGATCGACGAGACCCACCCGGCCGGCGAGCGACTCCGACGCGCCGGCGATCAACGCCGGTGATGCGCTGCCGAGCAGGAGGAACCGTGCGGGGTTGTCCGGACGATCGGCGAGAACCCGCACGGTCTCGAACAGTGCCGGTGACCGCTGAACTTCATCGATGACCACGAGTCCCGTGAGCCGCCGCAGCGTCTGCTCCGGTGCCGCGAGCCGCCGCTGGTCGATTGCCGCTTCGAGATCGAAGTACGTGCACGGGGACGAATCTGCCGCGATCATGCGCGCAAGCGTCGTCTTCCCGCACTGGCGCGGCCCGGTCAGGGCGACGGCGGGGTGGACGGAGAACGCGTCGCGAACACGTGCGACCGGTCCGGGACGGGCGATGAGCACAGGCGATTATAAATCTTGAAAATCATGAGGTGACATCTCGTTTTTCAAGAAACTCCGAGGGCCGAGTTGCCCGCGCTTCCGGCCGGATAGTAGGCTCTGACCGGATGACTGCGGCAGCCGCGCCGGCGACGGCCGGCCTCGAGGGCGTCGTCGCGACCTCGTCGGCGATCTGCTATCTCGACGGGGCGCGCGGCGTGCTCGCCTACTGCGGGCACGACATCCACGATCTTGCCCGCCGCGCCACCTTCGAGGAGGTGTGCTACCTCCTGTGGCACCGGCGCCTGCCGACGCGGGCCGAGCTGGGGGACCTGCAGTCGCAGCTCGCGAGCGCGCGGCCGCTGTCCGAGCCGCTACGGCGGCTGATTCGGTCGTTGCCGCCGGGCAACGCCATGGATGCTCTGCGGACGCTCACGTCGGCGCTGGCGCACTTCGACCCGCAGGCCGGCGACGCCTCGCCCGCCGCACGCTATCGCCAGGCGGTGCGCCTGACGGCGCAACTGGGCAGCGTCGTGGCGGCCTGCGGCCGCGTCGCCGCGGGCGGCAGTCCGATCGAGCCGGATCCCGCCCTCGGCCACGCCGCCAACTTCCTGCTCATGCTCGGGGGCGAGCGGCCGAGCGCGGTGGCGGCGCGCGCGTTCGACGTGGCGCTCATCCTGCACGCCGACCACGAGCTGAACGCGTCGACGTTTGCCGCCCGCGTGACCGC
The DNA here is from genome assembly GCA_964569405.1 of uncultured Vicinamibacteraceae bacterium. Lineage (GTDB taxonomy): Bacteria > Acidobacteriota > Vicinamibacteria > Vicinamibacterales > UBA8438 > JAAXGX01. Next base: position 11,775 of record CAZMWA010000147.1, read on the forward strand.
CGCCACGCTGAGCGACGTCCACTCGGCCGTGGTCGCCGGCATCGGGGCCCTCAAGGGGCCGTTGCACGGCGGCGCCAACGCCGCGGTCATGAAGCTGCTGACGGAGATTGGCGAGGACGCCGACGACGAGCGCGTGGAGCGCGTCATCCGGGACATGCTGGCGCGCAAGGTCAAGGTGCCCGGTTTCGGGCACCGCGTGTACCGGACCGAGGATCCGCGCGCGACGCACCTCCGGCGCATGTCCCGCGAGCTGGGAGAGCGCGCCGGGCGGACCCGCCTGTACGAGATGTCGCGGCGCATCGAGGCCGTGATGAAGGAGGCGACGCAGATCGACGCGAACGTCGATTTCTACTCGGCATCGACGTACGCGCTGCTCGGGATCCCGGTCGATCTGTTCACGCCGATCTTCGCCGTCAGCCGCGTGGCGGGCTGGACGGCGCACGTCCTCGAGCAGTACGCCAACAACCGTCTCATCCGGCCCCGCGCCGAGTACGTCGGGCCGGAGCACCCGCAGCCCTTCACGCCGCTGGACGAACGAGGCCGATGACGGCGCAGTCGGAGCGAGCGGTGGGCGCCGGACGGCCGCCGCAGCGCAGCCCCCTGCCCGCAACGGCCCGCCGTGACGTCGGCCGCGCGATCCGGCTGCACACCGACGGGCGGCTCGAGGCGGCCGTCGACGCGTACCGGGCCATCCTCGAGCGGCATCCCGCCGCCGGCGCGTGCTGGTCCAACCTGGGCGTGGCGCTGCGGAAGCTGGGCCGCCGGGACGAGGCCCTGGCGGTGCTGCGCGAGGGGGTGCGCGTCTGCCCGGAGCTCGTCGATCTCAACTACAACCTCGGCAACGCGCTCTCCGATGCCGGGGACGCGGAAGGCGCCCTAGAACGCTACCGCGCGGCCTTCGCTCGCGACCCGCGCCATCTGCCCGCGGCGATTGCCTGCGGCGCCGCGCTGCTCGGGCTGGCGCGTTGCGAGGAGGCGATCGATCACTACCGGGCGGCGCTCGACCGGCATCCCGACAACGCCAGGCTGTACCACGCGCTGGGGCGCGCGCTCTGGAAGCTGCGGCAGGTGCGGGCCGCCGCGGCGGCATACCGGCGCGCCATCGCGCTGGGACCCGCGCCGCCCGCCTGCCGCATCGATCTGCACCACGCCCTGTCCGCGCTGGGGGAGTACGCGGAGGACGAGCGGCAGTTGCGCGCCGCGGCGCCGCAGGATCGGCGCTCGCCGGCGGTGCTGGCGGCCCTGGGTCAGAGCCTCGTCGACCAGGGCCGCCTCGCGGACGGCCTCGAATGCTGCGACGCGGCCCTGGCGGCGGACCCGGACCATCTCGATGCGCGGCTCGGACGCGCGCGCGCCAACTTCCTGGCGGGCCGCTACGCTGCCGCCTGGCCGGACTTCAGGTGGCGGCGCCGGCACCCGACATGGCGCGCGATGGGTGTCGAGGGGCGGGACTGGGAGGGCCAGGATCTCGCCGGGCAGTCGATCCTGCTCTACGGCGAGCAGGGCCTGGGCGACGTGATCCAGTTCGCGCGCTTCGCGCCGCTGGTGGCCGCGCGCGGCGCGGAGGTGTCGCTCTACTGCCCGCCGCGCCTCGTGCGCCTGCTGCGGCGGCTGCCCGGCATCCACCAGGTGCTGCCGGGCGACCGGCCCTGGCCGCCGACCGACTGGGTCTGCTCCGTGCTGGACGTCCCCGGCGTCCTCGGCACGGACCTCGACTCGCTACCGGATGACTGTCCCTACCTGCCTGCCGGCAAGCGGCCACGGCCGCTGCTGCCGCCCGCGCGGGGGTTTCGAATCGCCCTCGTCTGGGGCGGCAATCCGGCGCACGCGCGGGACAGCGAGCGCTCCTGCCGGCTCGCGGATTTCGCGCCCCTGATCGAGCTGCCCGGCACGGAGTTCGTCAGCTTCCAGGTGGGGCCGCGCGCCCGCGAGCTGCGCGCGGGGTGGCGCGGGCTCGTCGGCGCCGCCGGGCAGGAGCTGAGCGCGTTCGAGGCGACCGCGGACGCGCTCATGGAGGTGGACCTCGTCATCACCGTGGATACGGCGCTCGCCCACCTGGCCGGCGCCCTCGGCCGGCCCGTCTGGACCCTGCTGGCGTTCGCGCCCGACTGGCGCTGGCTGCTCGGGCGCGCCGACACGCCCTGGTACCCGACGATGCGCCTGTTCCGGCAGCCGCGGCCCAACGATTGGGCGGGAGCCTTCCGCGCGGTCCGCGCGGAGCTTGCCGCGCGGCTGGCGCAGCCGCATAATTGACCCGCCGTTCCGGTCGTCTCGATGCATCACCTACAGATCCGCAACTTCTCCATCGTCGCCCACATCGACCACGGCAAGTCGACGCTCGCCGACCGCTTTCTCGAGCTCACCGGCGCCCTGCGGCCGCGGGAGATGGAGGCGCAGGTCCTCGACAGCATGGACCTGGAGCGCGAGCGCGGCATCACGATCAAGGCCCACGCCGTGCGCCTGGGCTACGAGGCGGATGACGGCCGGCGCTACGTGCTGAATCTCATCGACACCCCGGGGCACGTCGACTTCTCCTACGAGGTGACGCGCTCGCTCGCGGCCTGCGAGGGCGCGCTGCTGCTGGTCGACGCCTCGCAGGGGGTCGAGGCGCAGACGGTCGCCAACGCCTACCTGGCCGTCGACAACGACCTCGAGATCATCCCGGTCATCAACAAGATCGATCTGCCCGGCGCACAGGCGGACGAGACGGCCCGGCAGGTCGAGGACCTGGTGGGGCTCGACGCCGCCGCCTCGATCCGCGCGAGTGCGAAGGAGGGCACCGGCGTCCGCGAGATTCTGGAGGCGGTCGTCGCGCGGGTGCCGCCCCCTGCCGGCACCCCCGGTGCCCCGCTGAAGGCGCTGATCTTCGACTCGTGGTACGACGCCTACCGGGGCGTCGTGATTCTCATCCGCGTGCTGGACGGCGCGATCCGGCCGGGCATGAAGGTGCGGCTGATGGCCCAGGGCCGCGAGTGCGAGATCGAGCAGGTCGGCGTCTTCTCGCCGAAGCCGGTCGAGACCGACGCGCTCGGGGTCGGCGAGGTGGGGTTCGTCATCGCCGGCATCAAGCGTGTCGGCGATGCCCAGATCGGCGATACCCTGACGGACGCCGGCCGCCCGACGGCCAGCCCGTTTCCGGGCTTCCGCGAGCTGAAGCCGATGGTCTTCGCCGGGCTGTATCCGGTGGAGGGCCACCAGTATCCGGAGCTCCGCGAGGCGCTCGACAGGCTGCGGCTCAACGATTCGTCGTTCGTCTTCGAGCCGGAGACGTCCGCGGCGCTGGGGTTCGGATTCCGCTGCGGCTTCCTCGGGCTGCTGCACATGGAGATCGTCCAGGAGCGTCTCGAGCGGGAGTTCGACGTGGACCTCGTGACGACGGCGCCCGGCGTGCTGTACCGGGTGACGACCACGGACGGCGAGGTGCTGGAGATAGACAGCCCGGCGAAGCTGCCGGACCCCGGTCGGATCGACCGGCTCGAGGAGCCGATCATCGCGGCGATGATTCTCGCGCCGGCCGACTGCGTGGGCGCGATCCTGCAGCTCTGCCAGGAGAAGCGGGGCGTGCAGACGAATCTCGAGTACCACGCGTCGAACCGGGTCATGATTTCGTACGACCTGCCCTTCAACGAGGTGGTGCTCGACTTCTACGACCGTCTGAAGACCGTCTCCCGCGGCTACGCGTCGCTCGACTATCATGTGAGCGGATTCCGGGAGTCGCCGCTCGTGCGGCTGGATCTCCTCGTCAACGCCGAACCGGTCGATGCGTTGTCGGTCATCGTGCACCGCGACATGGCCTACACGCGGGGGCGGGCGCTGGCGACGAAGATGCGCGAGCTCATTCCGCGGCAGATGTTCGAGGTGGCCATCCAGGCGGCGGTCGGCACGCGGATCATCGCCCGGGAGACGGTGCGGTCCCTGCGCAAGAACGTCCTCGCCAAGTGCTATGGTGGTGACATCACCCGCAAGCGCAAGCTGCTCGAGAAGCAGAAGGAGGGCAAGCGCCGCATGAAGCGCGTCGGGCGCGTGGAGATTCCGCAGGAGGCGTTTCTCGCGGTGCTCAGGATTGGCGTCGACTCATGACAGCAGCCTTTCGGAAATCGACGGCGCGCGAGTACTTCGAATCGATCGTCATCGCCGTGATCCTGGCGCTCTTCATCCGGACGTGGGTCGTGCAGGCCTTCAAGATTCCGACCGGATCCATGGAGCACAACCTGCTGATCGGCGATCACCTGCTGGTCAACAAGTTCGTCTTCGGGCCGACTGCCGGCGCCGCGGAGCGGTGGGTGCTGCCGACCGGCGCGGTGGCGCGCGGCGACGTGGTGGTGTTCAAGTTTCCGGAGGAGCCGGAGCGGGATTTCATCAAGCGGGTCATCGGCCTGCCGGGCGAGACCCTCGAGCTGCGCCGGAAGCGCGTCTACATCGACGGCGAGCCGCTCGACGAGCCGTACCTGGCGGGTCAGCAGCCCCTGCTGCGGCCCGGGGCCGTTGCCGTCGAGCGGCGCGACACGTTCGGGCCGGTGACGATTCCGGACGGGCACTACTTCATGATGGGAGACAACCGCGACAACTCGCAGGACAGCCGCTTCTGGGGCCCGCTCCCGCATGCCCACCTGAAGGGCCGGGCCATGCTGGTCTACTGGTCGTACGACGCGGCCGAGCCGGTCCTGCAGGAGCCGGGTCCCGGTGCCGGCCTCAGGCGTCTCTCCTCCGGGGTGGCGAACTTCTTCACTCGCACCCGGTGGGAGCGGATGTTCCAGCTCATCGGCTGAGTCTCCGGGCGCCGCGGACAGAAGGAGCCGCCATGCACAAGCCGACCGTCCGTCTCGCCCTCTGCATCGTTCTCCTGCTCCCGCTGCCCGCCGGGGCCGCGGAGCACCCGCTCGACCCGCTGAGCTACCAGGAGATGTGGCGCGCGCTCGAGCTGCTGCGGGACGCCGGGCACATGGACCGGGACACCCGCTTCTCGGAGCTGACGCTCCGGGAGCCGGCCAAGCGCGACGTCCTGGCGTGGCGTCCCGGCGCCGAGATGCCGCGTGCGGCCTACGCCGTCGTGCGCCAGGGGCACGCGACGTACGAGGCGACCGTCGATCTCGCCGCCGGGCGGGTGGCGTCCTGGACGCCGCTGACCGGCGTGCAGCCGAGCTGGCTCGGCGAGGAGTTCGGCGCGCTCGTCGACAAGGTGCTCGAGCATCCGGACTTCATCGCCGGCCTCGCGGCGCGCGGCATCACCGATTTGACGTTTCTCGACTGCCGCACGGGACCGCCGGGCTACTTCGGGACGGCGGAGGAGCGCGGCCGGCGCATCGGCAACGTGAGCTGCTCGGAGTCGCGCGACGTCCGCAACTCGTGGACCCGCCGCGTGGAGGGCCTGAGCGCCGTGGTCGATCTCCTCGCGGGGGAGGTGCTGCGCGTGGTCGACGACGGCCCGGTGCCCATCACCGGCACCGTCGCCGACTTCGATCGCACGACGCTCGACGCCCCGCGCGAGGTTCCCGGGCCGCTCGACACGCGCCAGCCGCTCGGCCCCGGCTTCGAGCTGGACGGCTATCAGGTGCGCTGGCAGAACTGGCGCTTCCACCTGCGGCCCGACCAGCGGGTCGGCCTGGTGCTGTCGCTGGTGCGCTACCAGCCGGCCTCGCCGGCGGCCGCCCGCTCGGTGCTGTACCAGGGCTACCTGTCCGAGATCTTCGTGCCGTACATGGATCCCTCGTTCGCCTGGTACCGCCGCAACTTCATCGACATCGGCGAGTTCGTGGCCGGCGGGCTGGCCAAGCCGCTGCTGCGGGGGCGCGACTGTCCCGACCACGCGGTCTACGTGGACACGCTGGTCAGCGGCGGCAACGGGCGCCCGCGCACCGTGCAGGACACGATCTGCCTGTACGAGCGGGAGACCGGCGATCCCGTCTGGCGGCACTACGCCGACGAGCAGCCCGACAGCCGGCGCAGCCGGGACCTGGTGGTGCGCACCGGCGCCGTGGTCGGCAACTACGACTACCTGCTGGACTGGATTTTCCGCCAGGACGGCTCCATCGAGGCCAGGGTCGGCACGACCGGCATCCTGGAGGTGAAGGCGGCCAACGCCGCGTCCGCGACGGAGTCGGCCGCGGCGGCCCGCGCGACCGACGCGGACGGCGCCGAGGCGCCCGCCGCGCCGGACCGCGAAAACGCGTACGGCCGCTTCGTGGATCGCAACATCGTGGCCGTGAACCACGACCACTACTTCAGCTACCGCCTGGATCTGGACATCGACGGCCCCGGCAACCGGTTCGTCACCGACCGCCTGGTGACGCGCCGGCTGCCGCCGGACCATCCGCGGCGCAGCCTGTGGGTCCAGGAGCAGCAGGTCGCGGCGAGCGAGCGCGACGCGCGGCTCGACATCGACCTGCAGCGGCCGGCGCTCTGGCGCGTGCTCAGCACCGATCGCGTCAACGCCGCAGGCTATCCCACCAGCTTCCAGGTGCTGCCGGGACGGAACGCGAACACGCTGCTGTCCGCCGACGACTATCCGCGGCGCCGCGCCGGCTTCATCGATCACCACCTGTGGGTGACGCCGTACCGCGTCGAGGAGCGCTACGCGGCCGGCGACCACCCGACCCTGAGCGAGCCCGGCCTGGGCCTGCCGGACTGGACGGCAGCGGATCGGCCCGTGCTCGACACGGACATCGTCCTCTGGCATACGGTCGGCATGCACCATCTGCCGCGCGCCGAGGACTGGCCGGTGATGCCGACCATGTGGCACGGCTTCGAGCTGCGGCCGTTCGACTTCTTCGACCGCAACCCGGCGCTCGACGTGCCGTAGTTCAGACGGGGCTGCGCCCGGCCCGGCGGCCGAAGATGGCCGTGCCCACGCGCACGATCGTGGCGCCCTCCTCGACGGCGACCTCGAAGTCGTTGCTCATGCCCATCGACAGCTCGGCGAGCCGCTGCCGCGGCACCCCGCCGTCGGCGAGCCGGTCGCGCAGCTCCCGGAGCCGGCGGAAGTACGGCCGGGTGCGCTCCGGGTCCGCGGACCAGGGAGGCAGCAGCATGAGTCCCCGCACGTTGACCGCCCGGCACTCGGCGGCGGCCGCGAGGACGTGGCGCACGACGTCGACCGGTGCACCCGACTTGGTCTGCTCGCCGGCCAGATCGACCTGTACCAGCGCCTCGGCGGTCGTGCCTTCCTCGCGGGCCGTCCGCTCGAGGCGTTGCAGCAGCCCGACGCTGTCGACGGCCTGGATCCAGGCCATGGCGACGACCGCGCGGCGCGCCTTGTTCGACTGCAGGTGCCCGATGAGGTGCCAGGTGAGCGGGCCGAGGTCGGCCGCCCGGGCAACCTTGGCCAGGGCTTCCTGCACGCGGTTCTCGCCGAGGTCGGTCAGGCCGGCGGCGACCGCCGCCTGGACGTGGGTGACGGGGAACGTCTTGGAGACGCCGACGAGGCGCACCGCGGCCGGGTCGCGTCCGGCGCGGTCGCAGGCGCCCGCAATCCGTTCGCGGACGGCGCGCACGTTGCGCGCAATCGTCGCGGCGAGGTCGGCCGGCGGCATGGCTGCTATCGTTCCAGGCGGGCGAGCTCCTCGCGCGCGCTGGGGGCGTGCTCGCCGCCGCCGTCCAGCCGGAGGTAGCGCCGGAGCGCGCGCGCGGCGCGGTCGGGATCGTTCGATCGCAGCAGGCTGACGGCCAGCCAGTAGTGCGTGGCGGCGAAACTCGAGTCCTGCCTCAGCAGACGCTCGAAGGCGGCCCGTGCGCCGGCCACCTCGCCCGCGTCGAGTCTGGCGATGCCCCGCTCGAGCTCTTCCTGCAGCCGCTGCCGGCGCTCCGCAAGCTGGGCGACCGCGAGCCGGGTGGCTTCTTCCCGGGCCGCCGCCGCGTCGGCCGCCCGGCCCAGCCGCGTGTAGATGCTGGCGAGTCCGTAGTGGGCGGCCGCATAGGTCGGCGCGATCTGCAGCACCCGTCTGAAGGCGGTCTCGGCGTCCGCGAACCGTTCCAGCTCGGTGTAGGCGACCGCGAGGTTGTAGCTGCACTCCGTGCAATCCGGCCGCCGCTCGAGCGCGCGGGCGAACTGCGCCACCGCCGCGGCGTAGTCGGCCGCGCGGTTCGCGGCCAGACCCGCCGCGAACGCTCGCGACGCGGCCTCGCGGTCGCCGAGCTCGGCTATCCACGCCGCGTCGCGCCGGCCCACCGCCAGCTCCAGGTTGACCTCGACCGTGCGGCCGGCGCGGACCCGAATCCTGAACATGTCGCTGTTCAGCTCGTCCCTGCCGGCGGTCACCGTATAGAGCCCCGCCGCGACGTCGCTCCCGGCGTAGGCGCCGTCCGCCGTCGTCTCCAGCGTGCGGCCGTCGCCCCCGCCGCCGAAGCGGCGCACGACCACCTGTGCGCCGGCAACGGGGCGCCCGTCCTGATCGAGCACCCGGCCCCGGATGGTGCCCGCCTCCTGCGCCGTCGCGGCCGCACCGAGGAGGCACGAGAGCGCCAGCACGCGGAATGCGCCGCCCGAAGGCACGCCGGAACGGACGGGGTTGCCCCGCGACATGCTCCCGCCAGTCTACACCCCGCCGGCTTCCATCAGACGGGGCTGCGCGGCTTCAATCAGACGGGGCTGCGCCCCGAGCCCCCGGCGTCCGCTTGCGGGGACCCCTGCGCCCCGCGCCTCTACCGCCGAGGCGCGCTGTGCGCGCCTTGCCGGGGGCGGCTCCGGGGTCAGGGCGGTGCGTCGAGGAACCGCCGCACGTCGTCGAGCTCGTGCGTGATCGGCGCCGGCGGCAGGCTGGCCAGGAACCGCCGCCCGTAGCTGCGGGTGTGGACCCGGGCATCGAACAGCGCCAGCACGCCGCGGTCGCTGCGGTGCCGGATCAGGCGGCCGAAGCCCTGGCGCAGGGTCAGGATGGCGAGCGGCACCTGGTAGTCGGCGAAGGCATTGCCGCCGCGGGCCTCGATGGCTTCCATCCGCGCCGCCGTGATCGGATCGTAGGGTGACGCGAACGGCAGTTTGTCGATGACGACGCAGCTCAGCGCCTCGCCGGCCACGTCCACGCCCTGCCAGAAGCTCGAGGTCGCCAGCAGCACCGCGTGGGGCGTCGACCGGAACTCCCGCAGCAGCACGGTGCGCGGGGCCGAGCCCTGGACCAGCAGGGGGTACGGCAGCGTCTCCGCGAGCCTATCGCGGACGTCGCGCAGGTTGGCGTAGCTGGTGAACAGGACGAACGCACGGCCCTCCGTGGCGCGCAGCAGGCCGTCGAGCTCGTGCGCCACGGCCGCGGTGAAGCCGCTGCTGCGGGGCGCCGGCATCCCGCGCGGCAGGAACAGCACGGCCTGCCGCGCGAAATCGAACTCCGACGGCAGCCGGAGCTCGTGCGGATCGCGGATGCCGAGCCGCGCCCGCAGGTAGTCGAACGTGTCGTCCACGGTCATCGTCGCCGAGGTCAGAACCGTCCCGGCCCCCCGCGCGAGTATGTGCTCGCTGACGACCCCGGACACGTCGATGGGCGACGCCCGCAGGAAGACGCCCCGCTCGCGGCGCTCGAGGAAGTAGACGAACTCGTCGTCGCTGGCGGCGAGCAGGAAGCGGAGCTGATCGCGCAGCTCGCGCGCGCGCCGTGCCAGCGCGGGCAGATCCTCCGCGGCGTCCTTGATCGCTCCGCAGCCCGCCTCGAGCTCCGTGAGGCTCTGTGCCAGGCTGGCGGCCGGGCCGGCCGCCGGCTCGAGCAGCTCGCCGGTCACCCGGATCCTGTCGCCGGGGAGCGCCATCTGCTGCAGCGCCGCGACGAACGTCCGCGCCCGCTCGCGCGTCAGCTCCAGGCAGCGGCGCAGGTCCTCGGCGTCGGCGGGCGAGGCCGCCTGGTCGGTGTCCAGCAGCCGGCGTCCGTCCCGCACCAGCTCCTCCAGCCGGTAGTTGCTGACCGCCACGCCGAAGTACTGGGTCGCCACGTCCTCGAGCTGATGCGCCTCGTCGATCACGGTGCAGGCGCACGACGGGATGACCTCGCCGTACGCGCTGCGGCGCACCGCGGCGTCGGCGCACAGCAGATGGTGATTCACGATGACCAGATCCGACTCGAGCGCCTGGCGCCGCATGCGCGTGACGAAGCAGTCGTCGTAGCGCGGACACTCCAGGCCGAGGCAGTTTTCCGACGTCGCGGAGATCTCCTGCCACAGGGGGAAGTCGTCCGGCAGGTCCTCGACCTCGGCGCGGTCGCCGGTCTCCGTCTGTCCCGCCCATTCCTGGAGGGCGTCCACGTACGCCCGCTCGGCCGCGGCTCGCGGCTCGCCGTCCTGCCGGAGCTGGTCGAACCGCTGCAGGCACAGATAGTTGCCGCGCCCCTTCATGTAGGTGGCCGTGAACGGGACGTCGAGGGCGCTGCGGAGCGCCGGCAGATCCTTGTGGAAGATCTGGTCCTGCAGGTTCTTCGTGCCGGTCGACACCAGGACGCGCCGCCGGGCGAGGATGGCCGGCACGAGATAGGCGAGCGTCTTCCCGGTGCCGGTGCCGGCCTCGACGAGCAGCACGCCGCCGCCGGCGAATATCTCGCCTGCGGCGGCCGCCATCTGCCGCTGGCCCGGGCGGGGCTCGAACGCCGGCAGCGTCCGCGCGAGGGGGCCGTTGTCGTCGAACGCCTCGGCCACGAGCGCGCCGAGCGCGTCCTGGTCCGGGCTCAGCTCGCCGGTTCGGGATACAGGGGGAACCTCCGGCACAGGGCCTCGACCTCGGCGCGCACGCTGCCCGCGACGCCGTCGTCCTCCGGCGCGGCCAGCACGCGGCAGATGAGCTCGCCGATGCGGTCCATCTCGGCCTCGGCCATGCCGCGGGTCGTCAGCGCGGGCGTGCCCAGGCGTATCCCGCTCGCCACCATGGGCGGGTTCTCGTCGAACGGGATCGTGTTCTTGTTGACGGTGATCCCGGCGCGCCCCAGCGCAGCCTCGGCCAGCTTCCCGGTCAGGCCGCGCGAGACGACGTCGACCAGCACGAGGTGATTGTCGGTCCCGCCGCTCACCAGCCGGAAGCCGCCGTCGACCAGCGCCGCCGCCAGGCGCGCGGCGTTGGCCACGACCTGCCGCTGGTAGGCCGCGAACGCCGGCTCGGACGCTTCCTTGAGGCAGACGGCCTTGGCCGCGATGATGTGCATCAGCGGCCCGCCCTGGACGCCCGGGAACAGCGCCCGGTTCACGCTCTTCGCGTGGTCCCGGCGGCAGAGCACCAGGCCGCCGCGCGGTCCCCGCAGCGTCTTGTGCGTGGTGGTCGTGACGATGTCCGAGTGCGGGACCGGACTGGGATGCGCGCCCGTCGCGACCAGCCCCGCGATGTGCGCCATGTCGGTCACCAGCGCGGCGCCGACCTCGTCGGCCGTCGCCCGGATGCGCGCGAAGTCGATGATCCGCGGATAGGCGCTCGCGCCCACCATGATCATCTGCGGCCGGTGCTCGCGCGCCAGCCCCGCCAACCGCTCGTAGTCGATCCGCTCGTCGTCGCGCCGCACGCCGTACGGCACGATGTGGTACAGCTGCCCCGAAAAGTTCAGCGGGTGGCCGTGCGTCAGATGGCCGCCGTGCGCCAGGTCCATGCCCAGCACGGTGTCTCCCGGCTTCAGCAGGGCGAAGTACGCCGCCATGTTTGCCTGGGCGCCGGAGTGCGGCTGGACATTGGCGTGCTCGGCGCCGAACAGGGCCCTGGCGCGATCGATGGCCAGCGACTCCGCCACGTCCACGAACTCGCAGCCGCCGTAGTAGCGGCGCCCCGGGTAGCCCTCGGCGTACTTGTTGGTGAGGACCGAGCCCATCGCCTCCAGCACCGCGGCGCTGGCGAAGTTCTCCGAGGCGATCAGCTCGAGGCCCGTGTTCTGGCGGTTGATCTCGGCGCGCAGCACCTGCGCGATGTCGTTGTCGACCTCCGCGACCGCGCGCTGGCGGGCGGCCGCTGCGGCGTCCAGCGTCCTCGTCATCGGACTCCTTCGGGATGGTGGGCCGGATCGGTCTCGACGGCGGCGATCTTGTCGACGCGCCGCTGGTGGCGCCCGCCGTCGAAGGGCGTGGCCAGAAAGGCGTCGACGATGCGGAGCGCGGCGTCGGCCGCGAGCGTCCGCGCCCCCAGCGCCAGCACGTTGGCGTCGTTGTGCCGCCGGGCCAGCCGCGCCGCGTCCGGCGTGGTCACCGGCGCCGCCCGGATGCCCCGGACCTTGTTCGCGGCGATCGCCATGCCGATGCCGCTGCCGCAGATCAGGATGCCGCGGTCGCACGACCCGGCCGCCACGCGGCGCGCCACGCGCACCGCGTAGTCGGGATAGTCGACCGACTCGTCGCTGTCCGGCCCGAGATCCTCGCAGGCGAGGCGGCGCTCGTCGAGCAACTGCCGGACGCGCGCCTTCAGGCCGAAGCCCGCGTGGTCGGCGCCCAGTGCAATGCGCATGCTGAAATTCTACCGGAAGCGCCGCGGCCGAGGCGCGCCCCGCCGCCCGGACGCGGACCGGCCGCATGCTATATTTGGGCGCATTCTCCGATCGAGAAGGAGCGACTCATGGCGAGTCCCACCGCTTCCACACCCTCCGTCGAATCACGTTTCGCCGCGGCCTTTCCGGGCTCGCGCAAGGTCCACGTCGAGGGCGGGCGCGTGCGCGTCCCGATGCGCGAGATCACGCTGTCGGGCGGCGAGCCGGCGCTGCACGTCTACGACACGAGCGGCCCCCACGATACGGACGCCCGGACCGGCCTGCCGCCGCTCCGCGCCCCGTGGCTCGCGGCCCGCGGCGACGCGGCCGCCAGCGGCCGCCCCGTGACGCAACTGCACTACGCGCGCAGGGGCGAGGTGACGCCCGAGATGGAGTTCGTCGCCCTGCGCGAGGGCTTCGATCCGGAGTTCGTGCGCGCCGAGGTCGCCCGCGGGCGGGCCATCATTCCGGCCAACGTCAACCACCCGGAGCTCGAGCCGATGGCCATCGGCCGCAACTTCCTGGTCAAGATCAACGCCAACATCGGCAACTCCGCCGTCAGCTCGTCCATCGACGAGGAGGTCGAGAAGCTGCGCTGGGCGACCCTGTGGGGCGCCGACACCATCATGGACCTGTCGACCGGCCCGGACATCCACGAGACGCGCGAGTGGATTCTCCGGAACGCGCCCGTGCCGGTCGGGACCGTGCCGATCTACCAGGCGCTCGAGAAGGTGGGCGGGCGGCCCGAGGACCTGACCTGGGAGGTCTACCGGGACACGCTGATCGAGCAGGCGGAGCAGGGCGTCGACTACTTCACGGTGCACGCCGGGGTGCTGCTGCGCTACGTGCCGCTGACCGCGCAGCGCGTCACCGGCATCGTCTCGCGCGGCGGCTCGATCCACGCCAAGTGGTGCCTGGCGCACCACCGGGAGAACTTCGCCTACACCCACTTCCGCGAGATCTGCGAGATCATGCAGCGCTACGACGTCTCGTTCTCGCTCGGCGACGGGCTGCGTCCCGGCTCGATCGCCGACGCCAACGACGAGGCGCAGTTCGCCGAGCTCCGCACGCAGGGCGAGCTGACGCGCATCGCCTGGGCGCACGACGTGCAGGTGATGAACGAGGGTCCCGGGCACGTCCCCATGCATCTCATCAAGGAGAACATGGAGAAGCAGCTCGAGTGGTGCGAGGAGGCCCCGTTCTACACGCTCGGACCCCTGACCACCGATGTCGCGCCGGGCTACGACCACATCACGTCGGCCATCGGCGCGGCCATGATCGGCTGGTACGGCACGGCCATGCTGTGCTACGTCACGCCGAAGGAGCATCTCGGGCTGCCCGACCGGGAGGACGTCAAGGCGGGCGTCATCGCCTACAAGATCGCCGCCCACGCCGCGGATCTCGCCAAGGGGCATCCGCGCGCCCGGGCCTGGGACGATGCGCTCTCGAAGGCGCGCTTCGAGTTCCGCTGGGAGGACCAGTTCAACCTGGCCCTCGACCCGGTCACCGCCCGCGCCTACCACGACCAGACGCTGCCGGCGGAGGGCGCCAAGGTCGCCCACTTCTGCTCGATGTGCGGCCCCAAGTTCTGCAGCATGGAGCTGACGCAGCAGCTCCGCGACTTCGCGGCCGAGCGCGGGTTGAGCACGGAGGCGGCGGTCGAGGCCGGCCTGGACGAGAAGTCCGCCGAGTTCCGGACGCGCCGCGAGCTCTACGTGACGCGCAAGTGACCCCTAGCGTCCGGCGGTGGGCGCGGGCACGATCTGGATGATGGTGCGGTACCGTTCCGGGCCGGCGGCGCCCGCGTGCAGGTAGCCTTCGGACCCGTTCCAGGTATAGTCCTTGATCGTCACCCCGGGCGGGAACGCCATGGTCGACTCGCGGAAGCGGCCCATCTCGAAGATGTGGGTGGCCGGCTCGTCGAAGACGCGGTCCCCGCGCTCGTCCAGCAGGAGCCGGTAGTAGCTGACCATGTCGGCGAAGCTGGAGTCGGTGCCGAACAGGAAGTAGCGCTGGCCCCGGCCGGCGTCGTACGACGTCAGGAAGCGCGCGGTCGGGTAGACGGGAAAACCGAGCGTGGCCTCGGTCGGCGCGTCGCCTTCCCCGGCCTGCACGGCAGCCGCGGGCGGAGCAGGCCGGCCGGTCTGCTGCACGCGGGCCGTGGCCGTCAGGAGCACGACGGAGACCAGCGTCAGGGTGACGGTCCGCGAGGCTCCGGACACGGGTGCCATTATGCGCAGGCGACCATCCTCGTGCAAGCCGGCCGGCGCTCGGCACGGCGGGAGCAGGCCGGATGTCCACTGACGACACGGCGGAGCTGCTGGCGTTCTGCACCGCGCGCCGCGAGTGGCTGCTAGAGACCACGACGGCGCTGGCAGATCTCGAGTCGCCCACGCCCGACAAGGCGGCCGTGGACCGTTGCGGCCGGGAGCTCGCACGTCGCCTGGAGGTGCTGGGCGCCGCCGTCGACAGCGTGGAGTCGGCCGCGACCGGCAACCATCTCCGCGCCGCGTTCGGCGCCGGGGACGGCCAACTGCTGCTGCTCGGGCACTTCGATACCGTGTGGCCTGTCGGCCAGGTCGAGCGCATGCCCGTGCGCCGGGACGGCGGGCGGCTGTACGGGCCCGGCGTCTTCGACATGAAGGCGGGCATCGCGATCGGCATGCTGGCCGCCTCCGCCGCGAGCGAGCTCGGCTACCGGCTCCGCCGCCGCGTGGTCATGCTGCTGACGGCGGACGAGGAGCGCGGCAGCGGCGCCTCCCGGGCGCTGGTCGAGGCGGAGGCCCGCCGCTCGGCGGCGGTCCTGGTCCTGGAGCCGTCGCTGCCGGGCGGCAGCGTCAAGACGCAGCGCAAGGGGGCCGGCGAGTTCGAGCTGACCGTCGGCGGCATCGCCGCGCACGCCGGCCTCGAGCCGGAGAAGGGCGCGAGCGCCGTCTCGGAGCTCGCCGCCCAGATCGCCGCGCTCGACCGGCTCGCCGATCCGGCCCGGGGCGTCACGGTCAACGTCGGGGTGGTGGACGGCGGCAGCCGGCCCAACGTCGTGGCCGAGCGTGCGCGCGCCGTCGTCGACGTCCGCGTCGCGACGGCGGCCGACGCCGAGCGCATGCACGCGGCGATCCACGCGCTGCAGCCCGGCTCGCGCGGAACCTCCGTGACCGTGCGCGGCGGCTTCTCGCGTCCGCCCCTGGAGCGAACGGCGGCCGTGGCCCGCCTCTACGAGCTGGCGCGCGAGGTGGCGCACGGG
Organism: uncultured Vicinamibacteraceae bacterium; assembly: GCA_964569405.1. Classification (GTDB taxonomy): domain Bacteria; phylum Acidobacteriota; class Vicinamibacteria; order Vicinamibacterales; family UBA8438; genus JAAXGX01. Next base: position 27,423 of record CAZMWA010000147.1, read on the forward strand.
CTTGGGCGCGATCTCGGCGAGGGGGCGGCCGGGGGCGGCTCGGACGGCAACTTCACCGCGGCGCTCGGGGTGCCGACGCTCGACGGCCTCGGCGCCGTGGGCGACGGAGCCCATGCGCTGCACGAGCACGTCGAGGTCGACGCGCTCCCGTGGCGCGCCGCGCTCGTCGCCGGTTTGATACGGCGCCTCGACGCGGCCTAGACTGAGAGTTGAAGCGGGCGGACGAGACCATGGGAAACACCTTCAAGACGGCGTTGCTGTTGACCCTCCTCAGCGGGTTGCTGCTGCTCATCGGGGAGCTGCTGGGGGGGCAGAGCGGTCTGCTGATCGCGTTCGTGTTCGCGATCGTGATGAACTTCGGCTCGTACTGGTTCTCCGACAAGGTCGTCCTGCGGATGTACAAGGCGGGAGAGGTGGGCCCCGAGCACCGCCTGCACCGGATGACGGCGCGGCTGGCGCAGCAGGCCGGGCTCCCGACGCCGCGCGTCTACGTCATTCCCGACGCCTCGCCCAACGCGTTCGCGACGGGGCGCAACCCGAGCCACGCCGCGGTCGCGGCCACCGAGGGCATCCTGCGGCTGCTCGACGAGCGTGAGCTCGAGGGCGTGATCGCCCACGAGCTGGCCCACATCAAGCACCGTGACATCCTGATCGGCACGATCGCCGCGACCGCGGCGGCGACCATCATGATGGTCGCCAGCATGGCCCGCTGGGCCTTCATCTTCGGCGGCATCGGCGGGCGGGACGAACGCGGCGACTCCAATCCGCTCGCCATGCTGGCCATGGCAATCCTGGCGCCGCTGGCCGCGACGATGATCCAGATGGCCATCTCCCGGTCGCGCGAGTTCGCCGCGGACCGCGGCGCGGCGCAGATCGTCGGCACGCCGTACGGGCTGGCCGACGCCCTGCGCAAGATCGACGCCGCCGCCCGCCGCGTGCCGCTCGACGCCAATCCGGCGACGGCCCACATGTTCATCATGAAGCCGTTCGCCGGCCGCGGGATGGCCGCGCTCTTCAGCACCCATCCGCCGACCGAGCAGCGGATCGCAAGGCTCCTGCAGCCGGCATAGGCCGGCCCGGCGCAGGCCGGCCGCCCCACCCGAGCTCCTGCTGGCGCCACGCCGGCCGATCGGCCGCGGCGGCCGGCGCTTCCGGTGCGCGGGGCCGCATGGGACGGCCCGCCAGCCCGTAGCGTGAGCGCAGCGTCCCCAGCACGGCTTGCATCTGCTCCGTGTAGCGGGGGGTCGCGTGCTTGCCGGCGTAGAGGCGGTCGTAGCCTGCCACGAGCGCGGGATACTCGCGGGCGAGGAACTCGAGGAAGTGCGCGCGGGCGCCGCCTTCGAGGTGCAGCAGGCCGGCTCCCACGAACCGCGCGCCGTGGTCCGCGATGGCGCGCACCGTCGCTTCCAGGCCGGCGCGCGCGGAGCTGATGCCGGGCACTATCGGGGCCATCAGGACGCCTGCGTCGACGCCCGCGTCGGTCAGCGCCCGCACGGCGCGCAGCCGCTGGAGCGGATGCGCGGTGCCGGGCTCCAGCCGCCGCCAGGCGTCCTCGTCCACGGTCGGGACGCTGACGTTCACGGTGCAGGCGGTGGCGCGGGAGAGCGCCGCGAGCACGTCGACGTCGCGCACCACCAGGGGGCCCTTGGTGATCAGGCCGAGCGGCGTCGGGTGGTCCGCGAGCGCCTCGAGAGCCCGCCGCGTGAGCCGGTAGTGGCCCTCTATCGGCTGGTAGGGATCGGTGGCCGTGCCGAACGCCACGAGCTCGCCGCGGTGCGCTGCCCGCCGCAGCTCCCGCCGCAGGACGTCCGGGAAGTTGACCTTGACGAGAATGACGGACGAGAACTCGTCGCCGGGGCCCATCTCGAGCTGGGCCTGATAGCGCCGCGCGAAGCAGTAGTGGCACCCGTGCGTGCAGCCGCGGTACGGATTGAGCGTCCACTTGAAGGGCATGCCGCGCACCCGGTTGAGCGCTGAGCGGCAGACGATCTCCTGATAGGTGGCGTCGTCGCCCCGGCGCACGGCGTCCGGCAGCCCGGAAGCTCCGTGTCGCTGCCAGAGCCTGGCGACGTCGCGGGTCGTCGGCGGACCCGGCTCTCCGAGCAGGTCGTGCGAGGTGGGTGGGGACATGAGATTCGCCTTGTGTTCGCCCCTTGTGCGCCAATGATGCGCGGCCTGCCGCGCGGCTGTCAAGTCCGCGCGCCGACGGCCTGCCGCCGGTAGCGGAGCAGCTCGCGGAGCGTGTCGGCGAGCGGAATGTCGGGACGCCAGCCGATCTCTGCTAGCGGACGTGCCCGTACTGCTGCGCGTAGTACGCGCGGAAGGCCGGATCCGCGTCCTTGACGGGACGCCACCACCACTCGTTGTCGCGGTACCACTCGACGACCGCGCGCAGCCCTGCGCCGAGCTCGATCCGCGGCGTCCAGCCCAGCGCGCGCAGCTTGGCCGTGTCGAGACGGTAGCGCCGGTCGTGCCCGGGGCGGTCCGGCACGTGCCGGACGAGCGACGCGGGCCGGTCGAGCAGGTCCAGGATCATGCGCGTGAGCGCGACGTTCTCCAGCTCGCTCCCGCCGCCGACGTTGTAGGCCTCGCCGGGCCGGCCGCGTTCGATGAGCATGTCGAGCGCGCGGCAATGGTCGGTGACGTGCAGCCAGTCGCGGCTGTGGCGTCCGTCGCCGTAGAGCGGCAGCGGCAGGTGGTCGAGGGCGTTCGTGACGAACAGGGGAATCATCTTCTCGGGAAACTGCCGCGGGCCGTAGTTGTTCGAGGCGCGCGCGATCACGACCGGCACGCCGTGCGTGGCCCAGTAGCTGTAGGCCAGCCGGTCCGCGCCGGCCTTGCTCGCGGCGTACGGGTTGCGCGGGCGCAGCTCGTCGGTCTCCGTCGAGGCGCCGGCGGCCACGCTGCCGTACACCTCGTCCGTCGAGATCTGCAGGAAGCGGCGCAGCCCCGGCGCCCCCCGCGCCGCGGCGAGCAGCACGAACGTGCCGTGCACGTCCGTTCGAATGAACGCCCCGGCGTCCTGAATCGCCCGGTCGACATGCGTCTCCGCGGCGAAATGGACGACGATCTCGGCCGCGGCCACGAGCGGCCCGGCAACCGCCGCATCGGCGATGTCCCCGCGCACGAAGCGATGGCGCGGGTGGTCCATGACCTCGCGCAGGTTCTCGGGGCGGCCGGCGTAGGTGAGCTTGTCCAGCGTGGTGATCCGCCAGTCGGGGTGCGCCGCCAGCGCGAACTCGACGAAGTTGCTGCCGATGAAGCCGGCCCCGCCCGTGACGAGGACCTCAACCATCCCGGCGGCTCCAGTCGTACGGCAGCGTGCCGTGCGGCGCGAGGCGGAACTCGTCCGGGTCGTCGTAGCGGTACACCTCCGTCGGCACGTTGGCGACGATCGCGACCTCGCCGCCGATGCACTTCCAGCCGTGGTAGACGAGATTGGGCACCTGCACCAGCAGCGGGTTGCGCGTGCCCACGAAGAACTCGTTCACGGCGCCCGCGGTGGGCGAGCCCTCGCGCGTATCGACGAGCACGAGCTTGACCATGCCGCTCACGCAGGCGAAGTTGTCGACCTGCCGCTTGTGGTAGTGCCAGGCCTTGACCACGCCGGGATAGGTTGCCGACACGTACACCTGCCCGAACCTGTCGAAGAACTCCGCGTCGTCGGCCCGCAGGATCTCCATCAGCCAGCCGCGCTCGTCCGGTATGAGCCGCAGCCGCTTGGTCTTCACCCCGGCAATCAGGGGCGCCTTGCCGCCGGTCGCGGCGAAGCGCGCCGGCTGGTCGACCGATCCGCTCTCTACCATCGCATGCCCACCTCGGAATTGTCGCCGAGCATGAACCGGTACGCCGACGGCTTGGCCGGCTGCCGGGAGATTCGCACGTTCCTGCCGATCAGGCTGTCGACGATGCGGTTGGCCAGATCGGCGATCTCGGCGCCCTCGAGCACGATGCTGTGCTCGATCTCCGAGCCCCGCACGAGCACGTCGTTCATCATCGCCGTGTACGGGCCGACGTACGCCTGCTCGATGCGGGTCCCCGCGCCGATGATCGCCGGCCCCCGCACGACCGACTGCCGGATGCGGGCGCCGCGCGCCACGACGACGCCGCCCTCGATGCGGCTCTCCGCGTCGACGTCGCCCTCGACGCATCTGCCGCGGGTGGCCAGAATGAGCCGGTTGGCCTCGAGCAGGTCCGCGAGCCGGCCGGTGTCCTTCCACCACCCGTCGACGACGTGCGGGCGGACGGTCTGCCCGCGGTCGATCAGATCCTGAATGGCGTCCGTAATCTCCAGCTCGTCCCGGAAGCTGGGCCTGATCCGCTTGACCGCGTCGAATATGCCGGGCCCGAACAGGTAGACACCCACGAGGGCGAGATCGCTCCGCGGCTCGCGCGGCTTCTCGACCAGCCTCACGACGGTGTCGCCGTCCAGCTCGGCCACCCCGAAGCGCTCGGGGTTGGGGACGCGCGCCAGGAGGATCTGGGCGGCGGGCGCGGTCGTCCGGAACTCGTCCACGAACGGCGCGATCCCGCGCGCGAGCAGGTTGTCACCGAGATACATGACGAACGGCTCCCGCTGCAGGAACGGCTCGCTGATCAGCACCGCGTGCGCCAGACCGCGCGGTGCGTCCTGCTCGATGTAGGTGACGGCGACGCCCCAGGCCGAGCCGTCGCCGACCGCGGCCTGGATCTCGGACCGGGTGTCGCCGACCACGATCCCGATATCGCGAATGCCGGCGGCGGCCAGGGCTTCGATGCCGTAGAAGAGGACCGGCTTGTTCGCGACCGGAACGAGCTGCTTGGCGCGCGTGTAGGTCAGCGGACGCAGGCGCGTGCCCTTCCCGCCGCTCAGGATGAGTCCCTTCATTGCACTCCCTGGCCGATGCCGAACGCGCCCAGCACGTTGGCGAACGTGCCCAGCCCGGCGAGCGTGAACGACAGGCTCAGGCGCACGTCGCGCGGCACGCGGGCGCGGGCGCCGAGCCCCGCGAAGTTGAAGGTCTGCAGCTCGCCGCTGATGCCGCAGCACTGCGCGTTGTAGTAGACCAGCACCCGCTGCTGCAGGTAGCGGCCGCGCTCCACGTCGTAGTGAAAGGAGTAGGCGCCGCCCAGCGTGTTGTCGCGGGTCCGCAGGCTGGTGAACGCGTTGAGGTAGTGGTCGAGCCGGCGCGGGTCCGTGAAGCCGCCGAGGCCGTCCACGAACCGGCGCTGGCTCCAGCCGGCGGTCGTCCGCAGCCAGCCGCCCAGCCCGATCGTGCCCTCGGCGCTCACGGCCCTGAGCGCCATGAAGCGCGTATCGTACTCCGCCCGCAGCGATCCGGAGAGGCGCCGGGTCAGCTCCGTGCGCACGTCGAGCTTGACGGGCGACAGGTGGTTGGGCGGGGTGTCGCTGAAGCTGGTCTGGAATCTGGGGTCGAACTGCGCGGCGTTGGCGTCCGAGTAGTAGGCCTGGGACACGATGACGCTGAGGATCTCCCGCGCGACGGAGGCCTGATCGCCTTCGGCGCGCCTCGCATACAGCCGGTTGTTGACCCCGTAGCGGATCTGGGTGACGTTGCCCGGGATGGCGTCCAGCGCCTCGAGCTGCACGATGCGGTCGAAGTCGTCCACCGCGGTCGTCCGCTGCAGGATGACCCACGGCTCGATCAGGTGCTTCATCCGCTCGGCGTACCCGCTGTCGGGCGTATCCCACACCTTGACGAAGCTCGGGCCCGTGATTTGCGACTGCAGGTCGAAGAACGCGCGGCCGATGCCTTCGTCGATCTGCGCGGCGAATCCTCGCGCGGCGCCCGCACGCGTGTCGAGGCGGTCGGTCCAGTACGTGCCCCGCCAGGACACGGACGAGTCGATGCTCAGGAAGGGCCAGCGCGTGAACGGTATCTGGAGGACCGGATTGACGTCGAAACGGTCGAGTCCCGAATCGAGCGAGATCTCGGTCAACCCCGGCACGACCTCGTCGGTGAACGGATTGAGGTCGACCGTCGAGCTGCGCAGCAGGTGCGCGTACTCGGACTGGAACGAGAAGTAGAGGGGCGTGGAGAGAACCTGGCGCTGGCTCCGATCGAAGGTCACGCGCGGACCGGCGCCCCAGAGCGTCGACTCGCGCGCGCCGAAGAACGTCTCGTTCATTTCGAACGTGCCGCTCAACTGGTACAGCCCCCACACGCCGGCGACGTTGGCGCTCATGCTGCGCTGCCGGCTCGACGCTTCGAGGATGTTGGTCTGGTACAACTGCTGCACCGTCACATCGGAGAAGTAGTCGATCTGGCCTCGCACGGACAGGTTGGGCGCGATGCGCTGGCGGGCGTTCCCGCGCAGCTCGTAGCTCTGGCGCGAGGGAAACTCCCGCTCGACGCCGCCCACGGTCAGGCTCGTCTCGCGCTCGTTCAGGAAGTAGGCCCGCAAGCGGCCCTGGGAGCCGCCGCCGCGCGTGTAGCGGTACTCCGCGCCGCGCCCCTGGCCGGAGCGCGGAAACCAGTCGTGGTAGAAGGTGGCGTCCTGGCTGCGGCCCGCGGCCCAGAAGAACGCGTTGCTCAGGCTCTGCCCGCGAAACGTCGAGGCGCCGTAGGTCGGCATCAGGAAGCCGGTCGCGCGGTCCTCCTCCGGGATCGGGTAGTACATGAACGGCAGGTACAGGACCGGCACGCCCTTGACCTCGAGGACCGAGTTGCGGAGCAGCGCGTGCGAGTCGAGGTCGAGCGTGAGCGTCGAAGCGGTCATCTGCCAGCGCGGCGTCGGCTGGACGCAGCTCGTGAACCCGCCCCGGGTCAGCCGATAGCTGCGCGGTCCGAGCTTCTCGATCACCTCGCCGTAGAAGAGCATGTCCGGCTCCTGCGTGCCGAACATGCTGCGTTCGACGAGCTCCTCGCCCAGGGTCACCGAGCCGGACGCGTCGTAGAACGTCGCCGTGCGGTCCTGCGTGTTGAACACCGCGCGGTCACCCGCCACGCGGTCGCCGTCGCCGCCCGCGTACACCACGTTGCCGACCGCGACCAGCCGCGATTCGTCGACGTACACGTCGACCTGATCCGCGAAGAACCGGTAGTCGTCCTCCGTGATCTCGACCTCGCCCGTCAGGCGCACGTGGTTGTCGCCGAGCTGCTCGATGCGGAATTGGCGGGAGTTGAAGGGCAGGGCCGGAAGCAACTGAGCCTGCGCGCCGCCGGGCGCGCAGGCGAGCCACAGGCAGACGATGCAGGCAAGGCGGCTCATCCGGACCGGACGCTCGAAGAATACCATTCGTCCTTCCGTGCCCGCAACGCCGGCTCGGCCAGCAGCTCGCCGACCAGGTAGGTGGACCCGACCGCTCCGATGACGTCGCTGCGACGCCAGGCCGCTGCGAGCGCCGCGCGCAGCGAAGGCGCCGCGGTCACGCTCAGGTCCGGGCGCGCCGCCCGCATCCTGGCAACCGCCGCGTCCGGCGGCAGCGCGCGCCGGCTGGCCAGCGGCGGGCAGATCGCGGCCGTCACCGCCGCCCCGAGCGCGCGCGCCATCCCGCCGACGTCCTTGTCGCCGAGCGCACCGAACAGCAGCGGCAGGCCCTGCGGCCACACCTCCCCGACGTAGGCCGCGAACGCGGACGCGGAGGCGACGTTGTGGGCTGCGTCCAGCACGATGAGCCGGTGCCCGCCGGCGCTGAGCACCTCGAGCCGCCCCGGCCAGCGGGTGCCCGCCAGCCCCTCGCGGACGGCGTCGCGGGAGACGCGCAGGCCGTAGCCGCGCAGCTCCTCGAGCAGCCGCACCGCGACCGCCGCGTTGGCCGCCTGATGGCGGCCGCGCAGCCCCAGACGCAGTGGCCCGTAGCGGCGGCGGGGCGTGGTCATGGTCAGCTCCGTCCACCCGTCGCGCAGCGCGGCGCGCGCTTGCACGTCGCGCGGCGGCTCGACGAGCCGGCAGCTCCGCTCGCGGCAGGCGCGCCGGAACACCTCCACGGCCTGCGGCTTCGTCTCGCCGACGACGACCAGCGCGCCGGGCTTGATGACCCCGGCCTTCTCGCGCGCGATGGCGGTCAGCGTGGGGCCCAGGAACTGCTGGTGGTCGAGGTCGATGGACGGGATTGCCACCGCGATCGGCGAGACGACGTTCGTGGCGTCGAAGCGTCCGCCCATCCCGACCTCGAGCACCGCCACCGCCACCCCGCGCCGGCGGAACAGCGACAGGGCGACGGCCGTGGTCGCCTCGAAGAACGTCGGCGGCGCCGCCAGCCGGCCCTCGTCGAGCAGCCGCGCGGCCACGGCCCGCAGCCGGCCGGCCTCCGCCTCGAGGCTCTCGCGCGCGACCGGCCGGCCGGCCACGACGAAACGCTCCTCGAGCGCGACGAGGTGCGGGGAGGTGAAGCGTCCCGTCGCGTAGCCGGCCGCCCGCAGGGCCCTGTCGAGCATGGCGGCCACCGAGCCCTTGCCGTTGGTGCCGGCGACGATGATCGAGCGGAAGGACCGGTCGGGATAGCCCAGGGCCGCGCGCAGGGTCCGGATGTTGTCGAGGCCGAGCTTGACGCCGAACTGCTCGAGGCTGAAGAGGTAGTCGATCGAGCCGTGCCGGACACTCGTCATGGCGCACGTTGGCGCGGCGGCTCCGGTGCCGGGACGGCTCAGGACGCGTGCCCGGTCCGCGGCACGTAGTAGCGCGTGCCGCGCCCCATGTCCCGAAACTGCCTGACGAGGTCGTCCATGGCGGCCGCGTCCCAGTCGAACGCGAGCTGCGACGTCTCCACCACGAGCAGCGGCGTCTCGCCGTAGTGGAAGAAGAAGTGGTTGTACGCGTCGTTGAGCTCGCCGAGATACTCGTCGTCCGGCAGCGGCGCGGTCGCGTCCCGCTGGCGCCGGCGTCGGGCGCGCTGCCGCAGAACGTCGGAAGGCGCCTGAAGGTAGACGACGAGGTCGGGCGCGACGACATCCGCCGCCAGCAGGTCGTAGAGCCGCTGGTAGATGAACAGCTCGTTGTCGTCCAGGTTGAGATAGGCGTAGATCTTGTCCTTGTCGAACAGGTAGTCCGAGATCGTGACCTGGTTGAACAGATCGGTCTGGCGCAGCTCCGACTGCTGCCGGTGGCGGGCGAGCAGCGAGAAGAGCTGAGTCTGGAACGCAGCTCCCGGCCGGCCGCTGTACAGGTCCGCGATGAAGGGGTTGTCCGTCTCGTCGAGGATCGTCGCGGCGTCGAGCCTGAGCCCCAGATGCCGGGCGAGAGTGGTCTTGCCCACGCCGACGGGACCCTCTATCGCCAGGTAGCGGAAGTCCAAGATGCAGCGGAGTATAGCAGTCCCCCGGCGCGTGCTACCATGGCGCGTGGCTCGCGGTCTGGCGGCGTTTCGTGCGGCGATCCGACTGTTCCCGCGGGCCCGGTGGGCGGGGCTCGCCGCCCTCCTGATCGCGGTCGGGACCGTGGTTGCCGGATGCGGCGGCGGGCCGCGCGTCGCGCCGGTTCAGCCGCCCACGCTCGCCGACAAGCTGGCGTGGATCCTGCGCCTCGAGGACCAGCGCCTGCTGCGCGATCCGGCGCCGCCGGTCGACGCCGCGGCGGCGCCGGCCACGGCGGCCGCCGCCTTCCCCCGCCCGGCGCGGCCCGATCTGGTCGAGCTGCTGGCGGACCCCTCGCCCCGCGTGCGGCGGCGGGCGGCGCTGGCCATCGGCCGCGTCGGACGCCCGGAAGGAGTCGCCCCGCTGGTCGCGAGCCTCGGCGACGCCGAGGCCGAGGTGCGCCAGATGTCGGCGTTCGCCCTCGGGCTGCTCGGGGACGAGTCGGCTGCCGAGCCGCTGCTGCTGGCGCTCGACGATCCGTCGCCGCTGGTGCAGGGCCGGGCGGCGGAGGCGCTGGGGCGCATCGGAGCGGCCGGCGCCGCCGAGGCGATCGGCGGGCTGGTCGAGAAGTACGTCGCCACCGCGTTCGAGCTGGATCCGGAGGACCTCTCGCATCCCCTGGCGCCCGAGGTGGAGGCGTTCCGTCTCGGGCTCTACGCGCTGGCGGATCTCCGCGCGTTCGAGCCGCTGGCCGCCGCGGTGCTGCAGCCCGACGGCCAGCCCATACTCTGGTGGTGGCCCGTCGCGTACGCCCTGGCGCGGGTGGACGATCCGCGCGCGGTCGACGCGCTGGCCACGCTGGCCGGCGTACAGGGCCGCATCGGCGTCGCCCTGGCGGCCGACGGTCTGGGTGCGCTCGGCAGCCCCGCGGCGGTCGAGCCGCTCAGCGGCCTGCTCGACCCGCGCCGGCGCGGCACCCAGGTGCTGGGGTCCGCGTTGCGGGCGCTGGGCCGCTACGAGAACGGGCCGGCGACCGAGGCGCTGCGGCGCTTCGCGGTGACCCGGGGTCTCGACCCGGTGCTGCGGCGCGACGCGCTCGACACGCTCCGCGGGCGTCCCGTCGTCGTCGACGTGGCCGTCGAGCTGCTGACCGACCGGTGGCCGCCGCTGCGCGCCGCCGCCCTGCGCGCGCTGGCGGCGGCCGACGCGGAGCTGTTTCTGCTCGTGCTGTCCGGATTGGGCCCGGACCCCGACTGGCGCGTGCGCGCCGCGCTCGCGGACGCGCTGACGCACGCCGCGCCGAGCGTGGCGCTGCCGCGCCTCGAGCAGATGCTGGCCGACGCCGATCAGCGCGTCGTGCCCAGCGTGCTGGGGGCGCTGGTCGAGCTGGAGGCGCCCGGCGTCGGCGCGATCCTCGCCGACCACCTCGTCGGCGACGACGTCGTCGTCCGCAAGACCGCCGCGCGCCTGCTGGGCGAGGTGCAGCCGCCCGGCGCGGCCGAGCAGCTCCGCTCGGCCTGGCTCGCGGCGCGCGGCGATCCGCCGTACCTGGCGCGCGCGGCGATCATCGACGCGCTGGCCGAGCTGGGTGGACCGGTCGCCCGCGAGGTCCTGACGGAGGGGCTTGCCGACCGCGACTGGGCCGTGCGGGTCCGGGCCGCGCGGTGGCTGGAGCGCATGGCGCCCGAGGAGGACCACGACGCGCGCATCCGGCCGGCTCCGGGTCGCGGCACGGACTACGCGGCGCCGCACCTCGTCGAGCCGCCGGTGTCGCCGCACGTGTACATCGAGACCGAGCGGGGCACCATCCAGGTCGAGCTCGCGGTCCTCGACGCACCGCTCACGGCCGACAACTTCGTCAGGCTCGCGCGCAGGGGCTTCTACGACGGGCTGACGTTCCACCGCGTGGTGACCAACTACGTCGTCCAGGGCGGCGACCCGCGGGGCGACAGCGAGGGCGGCCCCGGCTACACGCTGCGGGACGAGATCAATCAGATCCCGTTCCTGCGCGGCACGGTGGGGATGGCCCGCGACTGGCAGGACACCGGCGGCAGCCAGTTCTTCATCACGCGCTCGCCGCAGCCGCAGCTCGACGGGCGGTACACGGCGTTCGGGCGCGTCATCGACGGCCTGGACGTCGTCGACGCGCTCCGGCCGGGCGATTCGATCGAGCGGGTGCACGTCTGGGACGGCACCGAGCCGCAAGGCGCGCACAGCGCGCCTCGGCGGTAGCGGCGCGGGGCTATGG
>CAZMWA010000148.1:0-10244 GCA_964569405.1 uncultured Vicinamibacteraceae bacterium
GTCCTGGAGCTGCCTCCCTACCGCGTGCCGCTTTGGCGCAACGTCGTGCTGGTGGCGTGGCGCGGGCTGCGGAAGTTCCTGGTGGATGCGGGGACCATCATCCTGACGATGACCATCATCCTCTGGGCGCTGCTCTCCTATCCGCGCAGCGGGGAGATTGCCGAGCGCTACGCCGAGCAGCGCGCCGCGGTGGAAGCGACGGAGACGGACCCGCAAGCGCGCGCGGAGCAGATTGCGCTGCTCGACGGCCGCGAGGCGGGCGAGAGCCTGGAGTACAGCATCGCCGGGCGCGTCGGGCGCCTGATCGAGCCGGCCATCGAGCCGCTCGGTTTCGACTGGCGCATCGGGGTCGGCATCCTCGGCGCGTTCGCCGCGCGGGAGGTCTTCGTCTCCACCCTCGGCATCGTCTTCGGCATCGCGGAGGCCGACGAGGAGAGCCAGTCCCTGCGGGCCTCGCTGCAGGAGGCGACGCACGCGGACGGGTCGCCGCTGATGACGCCCCTGGCCGGCATCTCGCTGATGGTCTTCTTCGTGCTGGCGTGCCAGTGCATGAGCACGATCGGCGTCGTCCGGCGCGAATCGGGCTCGTGGGGCTGGCCGGTGTTCATGTTCGCCTACATGTCGGTGCTCGCCTACGGGGCGTCGCTCCTCGTCTACCAGTCGGGATCGCTGCTGGGCTGGGGGGTGTGATGGACTGGCAGGAAGCCGCGGTGGCGGCCATCGTCGCGACCGCCGTCGTCTCGCTCTACCGGCATCTGCGGGGCATCTTCGCCCCCCCGCGGAGCACGGGGAAGACGTCGTGCCACGGCTGTGACGACTGCGAGTCCGAGGCGGGCGGGCAGCCCGCCGGCCCGGCGCACGGCTCGACCTCCACCTGGACCGGGACGGTGCACTGACCGGTCGCGCATGATTTCCTCGTTCTCGCGCGCGGGATCGCGCGGAGCGGGGGTAGACTACGGTATCTGCGCAGCGGCGGCGTGCGGCGTCCCGAGGGATTCGGAGGGTAGACGATGAGGACCTTGGCGGCATGCGTGGTGGGGGCCGGCGTCGCGGTGGCCGCTCTTGGCCAGGTCGACGTACACGCCGCGGGCGCGCCGGACGTCGAGACGGTGCGCGCGGTCCTGGGCCGCTACTGCGAGACCTGTCACAACGACCGCCTCCGGACCGCCGGGCTCGCGCTGGACACGATGGACCCCGCGCGCGTCGGCGACCATGCCGCGGCGTGGGAGAAGGTGGTGAGCAAGCTGCGCGCCGCGTCCATGCCGCCGGCGGGCCGGCCGCGGCCGGACGAGGCCGCCTATGCGACCGTCGCCGCCACGCTCGAGACGGCCCTCGACGAGGCCGCCGCGGCCGCGCCGAATCCGGGCCGCACCACCCTCCACCGCCTGAACCGGCGCGAGTACGCCAACGCCATCCGGGACCTGCTCGCGCTCGAGATCGACGGCGGCGCGCTGCTGCCGGCCGACAACGCGGATCTCGGCTTCGACAACATGGCGGACATCCTGTCGGTGTCCCCGGCGTTGCTCGACAGGTACATCTTCGCGGCGCGCCGGATCAGCCGCCTCGCGGTGGGCGCGCCGAACATCGAGCCGACGACGGACACCTACGTCATCCCCGCCATGCGCTTCCAGGATCTGCGGATGAGCGAGGAGCTGCCGTTCGGATCGCGCGGCGGCGTCGCCATCCGGCACAACTTCCCGCTCGACGGCGAGTACGAGGTCAGGATCCGCCTGCAGCGGCAGCTCTACGACTACGTGCGCGGGCTCCAGAAGCGGCAGCGGCTCGAGGTGCGGCTCGACGGGGAGCGCGTGGCCGCGTTCGAGATCGGCGGCGCGCCGGGGACGCCGCCCCCGCGGACGTTCGCCGGCGCCGTGCTCGGCGACACGGCCTGGGAGCAGTACGCGCTGCACGCCGACGACAACCTGGCCCTCAGGCTGTCCGCGCGGGCGGGGCCGCGGGTGCTGGGCGTCGCGTTCGTCCAGGCGCGGTCCGAGCGCGACGGCGTGCTGCAGCCGCGGGCGACCGGCAAGGTGCTCGCCATTGCCGAGCGCTGGAGCTCGCCGTCGGAGGCGCCCGAGGCCGCGGTCGAGCAGGTCAGCGTCGCGGGTCCGTTCAACGCCGCGGGCTCCGGCGAGACGCCCAGCCGCGGGCGGCTCTTCGTGTGCCGCCCGGCGTCCGCCGCGGAGGAGATGCCCTGCGCGCGGCGGATTCTCGCCTCGGTCGCGCGCCGCGCGTTTCGCCGGCCGGTGACGAGCGGCGACCTCGACACGCTGCTGGCGTTCTACGCGGCCGGGCGGCGGGACGGCGGCTTCGAGGCCGGGATACAGCGCGGCCTGGAGAGCGTCCTGGTCGATCCCGAGTTCCTGTTCCGGGTCGAGCGCGAGCCGGCCGCCGCGGCGCCCGGGGCGATCCATGCCGTCAGCGACCTCGAGCTGGCCGCGCGCCTCTCGTTCTTCCTCTGGAGCAGCATTCCCGACGACGAGTTGCTCGGGGTGGCCGCGCGCGGCCGGCTGCGCGACCCGGGCGTGCTCGAACGGCAGGTGCGGCGCATGCTGGCCGATGACCGCGCGCAGGCCCTCGTCGACGGCTTCGCCCTGCAGTGGCTGGCCCTGCGGACGCTGCCGAGCGTGGTCCCGACGCCGGAGCTGTTCCCGGAGTGGGACGACAACCTGCGGGACGCCTTCCGGCGCGAGACGGAGCTGTTCGTCGCGAGCCAGATCCGCGAGGACCGCAGCGTCCTGGACCTCCTGCGGGCCGACTACACCTTCGCCAACGAGCGGCTGGCGCAGCACTACGGCATCCCCGACGTCTACGGCAGCCGCTTCCGGCGCGTGACGTTCGAGGACGGCGCCCGCGGCGGCCTGCTGGGGCAGGGCAGCATTCTGACCGTGACCTCCTATCCCACGCGGACCTCGCCGGTGCTGCGGGGCCACTGGCTGCTCGAGCAGATGCTCGGCGCCCCGCCCCCGCCGCCCCCGCCCGACGTGCCGGCGCTGCCGGACCGCGGCGCGGGCGGCCGCCCGGCCTCGGTGCGCGAGCGGCTGGAGCGCCATCGCGACAACCCGGTCTGCGCGAGCTGCCACGCCCCGATGGATCCGCTCGGCTTCGCGCTCGAGAACTTCGACGCCATCGGCAAGTGGCGCGCCACCGGCGCGGGCGGCGGCCCGATCGACGCGTCGGGGGCCTTCCCGGACGGGACCGGATTCGACGGGCTGGCCGGCCTCAGGGCGGTGCTGCTGAGCCGGCACGAGCAGTTCGTCCGGACGGTCACCGAGAAGCTCGCGACGTACGCCCTCGGCCGCGGGCTGGAGCACTACGACATGCCGGCCGTCCGGCGCATCCTGCGCGAGGCGGCCGCCGGCGACTACACCTGGTCGTCCCTCGTGCTCGGCATCGTCGAGAGCACGCCATTTCAGATGCGGAGATCAGAATCATGATGATCAGCAGGAAGGCTCTCCCTCGTCGGACCGTGCTGCGCGGAATCGGCACCACGCTGGCGCTGCCGTTGCTCGACGGCATGGTGCCGGCGCTGACGGCCCTGAGCCGGACCGCGGCGCAGCCCGCGAAGCGGCTGGGCGTCGTCTACGTGCCGAACGGCATCGTGATGGAGCAGTGGACGCCCGCGGCGGCGGGCGCCGGGTTCGAGATGACGCCCACGCTCCAGCCCCTGGCGCCGTTCCGGGATCGCCTGCTGGTCGTCTCCGGCCTCAGCAACAAGGGTCCCGACAACGTCCACGAGACCGGCGCCACCGGCTTCCTGACCGGCGTGCCCCCCCGGCGCACGCAGGGCTCCGAGCTCGGCGCCGGCGTCTCGGTGGATCAGGTGGTGGCCGGGGAGACCGCCCGGCACACCCAGCTCGCCTCGCTCGAGCTGGCGCTGGAGTCGGGCGACGACGTGGGGACGTGCGGCGCGGGCTACACCTGCGCCTACACCAACACGATCTGCTGGCGGAGCGCGACGACGCCGCTGCCCATGGAGACCAATCCGCGGACGGTCTTCGAGCGGCTGCTGGGCGATGCCGGCGCCACGGATCCCGCGGCGCGGCTGGCGCGCATCGAGCAGAACCGCAGCCTGCTCGACGCGGTGACCGACAAGGTGGCCGCGCTCCGCCGCGACCTCGGGGCGCGCGACCGCCACAAGCTCGGCGAGTACCTGGAGGCCGTGCGCGACATCGAGCGCCGCATCCAGCGTGCCGAGGCCCAGGTCGATCAGCCGCTGCCCGACATTGCGGCGCCGCTGGGGATTCCCACCTCCTTCGACGAGCACGCGAAGCTGATGTTCGACCTGCAGGTGCTGGCCTACCAGACGGACCTGACCCGCGTCGTCAGCTTCATGCTCAGCCGCGAGTACAGCGGCCGGACCTACCCGGAGATCGGCGTGCCGGAAGCGCACCACCCGACCTCGCATCATCAGAACGACCCGGACAAGCTCGCCAAGCTGGCCCGGATCAACACGTACCACATCTCGCTGCTGGCGTACTACCTGGAGAAGCTGCGGGCGACGCCCGACGGCGACGGCTCGCTGCTCGACCACGTGATGGTGCTCTACGGCGCCGGCCTGAGCGACGGCAACCGGCACTCGTCGGAGAATCTGCCGATTCTGCTCGCGGGCGGCGGGGCCGGCACGCTCGACTGCGGTCGGCACGTGCAGTGCGCCGACCCGACGCCGATGTCCAACCTGCACGTCACGCTGATGGACAAGCTGGGGTTGCCGGTAGAGCGCTTCGGAACGAGCACGGGCGGCATCGAGACGCTCTCGAACGTCTAGGGGAGCCGCGCCGCGGAATGGCGGGACAGCAGGACAGGGGAGTCGAGCATGCGCTGCAGCGGCATGAGTCGGAGCGTCGTCGCGGCGTGCCTGGGACTGTTGCTGGCCGCGTCCGCGGCGGCCCAGCCGCCGGACGTGCGGCTGGCGAGGGCGGTCCGTGACGGCGACGTCCCGGGCCTGAGAGCCCTGCTGCAGGAGCCGCTCGACGTCGACGCAACGCAGCCGGACGGCGCGACGGCGCTGCACTGGGCGGCCTACCTGGACGACCTCGAGGCGGCGAAGCTGCTCCTCGCGGCGGGCGCCGTGCCGGACGTCGCGAACGAGCTGGGCGTCACGCCGCTCTACCTGGCCTGCGAGAACGCCAACGCGGCCCTGGTGCGGGCGTTGCTGGCGGCCGGCGCCTCGCCGCACGCGGCGTTGCCGAGCGGCGAGACGGCGCTGATGACCGCCGCGCGCACCGGCAGCCCCGGCGCGGTGGCGGCGCTGCTCGCCCACGGGGCCGACGTGCGGGCGCGGGAGGCCACGGAAGGGCAGACCGCGCTGATGTGGGCCGTGTCGCAGCGGCACGGCGACGTGGTCGAGCTGCTGCTGGCGGCCGGCGCCGACGTCCACGCCCGCTCGCGCGTCCGCCCGACGGTGGTCGCGCGCTCCCCGCGCCCCCGCGGCGCCGGCGCCGTCACCGTCGTCGACGAAGGCGGGTTCACGCCGCTGCTGTTCGCCGCGCGCGTGGGCGACCTGGCGTCCGCGCGGCTGCTGCTCGCCGCCGGCGCCGACCCGAACGAGACCGCGCCGTCCGGCGCCAGCGTCCTCGTCGTGGCGGCGCACAGCGGCCACGGCGCACTGGCCGCCCTGCTGCTCGACGCCGGCGCCGACGCGAACGCGGGCGCGGCAGGCTACACGCCCCTGCACGCGGCGATCCTGAGAGGCGACGCGGCGCTGGTCGAGACGTTGCTGGACCGGGGCGCGGACCCGAACGCCCGCCTGCTGAGCGGCACCCGCTATGCCCGCCAGGGCAAGCTGTTCGCGCTCAACATGGACTGGGTGGGGGCGACGCCCTTCTTTCTCGCGGCCAAGTTCGGCCGCGGCGACATCATGCGCCGGCTCGCCGAGCGCGGCGCCGACCCGCACGCGGGTCTCGAGGGCGGCGTGACGCCGCTGATGGCCGCCGCCGGCATGCTCACCCGCGGGTTCGGCCGGGCCGGCCGCGACCGCCGGGGCCGCGAGATGGACTCGGCCGAGATGGAGATCGCCATCACGCAGGATGCGGACAGCCGCGGCGTCATGGCGAGCGGGATCGGCGCCGTGCAGGCCGCGGTGGAGCTGGGCGCCGACGTCAACGCCGCCAACGCCGCCGGCGACACGGCCCTGCACATGGCCGCCTACCACGGCTTCCCGACCGTCGTGGAGTTCCTGGTCAGCCGCGGCGCCCGGCTGGACGCGACGAACCGGCGCGGCGAGACCCCGCTGGACCGCGCGCTGAACGCGCGTGCCCCGGCCCGGCTGACGCGCAGCCTGACGGACTACAGCGACACGAGCATGGCGGACCTGCTGCGCTCCCTGGCGGCGAGCGAATAACGGGGTCCCCGCAACGCCAGCCCCGTCTGATGGAAAGCGGAGACAGCGATGCGGCTTCCGCGAGGGCGTCGGCTGGGTGGACACGCAGGTCTGGGACGAGACCGGCGACGCCGAGGCGGCGCAGGGCTGGTGCCCGACGGTCATCGACACGAACGGCGACGGCTTCATCTCGCCGGGCTGGACCGAGCCCGACGAGCCGGTGGACCCGGCGCGCGACCACCGCGTCGCGTTCGGCTGCTACTCGCCGGCCGTGAACGCCGTCGACGACGGCGTCTGGTGCTCGGACAACGGCCGCGACGACAAAACGCTCGTGCGCCTCGAGCTGGGCGACAACCCGCCGCTCTCGTGCATCGCCGAGGTGTACACGCCGCCGCCGGCGGTGGTCGACCCGCCGCCCTACGGCAGCGGCGGCCTGCACGTGAGCCGCGACGGCGTCGCGTGGCAGGACTGGCGCGGCAGCGGCCACTTCGCCTCGTTCGACCGCAGCACGTGCGCGGACACCAGCGACCCGACCGCCGGCGGGCAGTGCACGTGGCTTGCTGTCAATGACTTGGTAGGGCGTCCCTGGTCGTTTCGCACGCGTCGTCGCAAGCGCACTGAGGTCGCTCACCTATCCGGCTCGAACACCAGTTCGGGCATGACCACCTCCCAGGTATCGCATCTCATTGCGTCGCGGTATTTCGGGTCCGACGCCTCCCGGCTCCAGCCCACGACCGCGAACGTTGCCGCCGACCGGCACCGTGATCCGGGCGGTGCCCTGAACGACCGGGCGAGGCGTCCCACGGTTCGGCCGGCCCGGTCCAGCAACGTCCAACGCCCGTCCTTTCCGACCCGCACGTCCAGGGGATCATCGATCGACAGCGCGGTGATGGCGCCGTGCGTTGGATCGCCGACACCGCAGCGCCCGGCAAACCCCAGATCCACCTCCTGAAGGGTGGGCCGGACATGCCGATACTCCACCGCCTCCGGGCACGGGGGAAGCTCGGTACCCTCGCGGCGGATCGTGGCGGGATGGTCGGCCAGTTCGGCAGGGAAGCTCCGGGAGCCGTCGAGCCTCGCCAGCGTCAGCGTCTGCCGCGCCCGCGTCATCGCCACATAGTACAGCCGGCGCGGCGCGTCGGGATCCTCGTCGCGGCCCACGCGGTCCCAGCGGCCGTCCAGGACCGCCACATGATCGAACTCCAGCCCCTTGGCGCGATGGGCGGTGAGCAGCAGCAGTCCTCGCTGTCGGCGGCGTATGTCCCGGCCCCACTCGGCCAGCCACTCGATGAAGTGGTCCACCGGTGTTTCTCCGCCGCCGGTTTCCAGCGCATGTTCCTCCACTGCCTGCCGCAGCAGATCGTGCCAGGGATCGGAGGGTCCCGCGTCGGCCCACCCGCGCAGGGACGCGCCGTCGACAATCCGTGGTTTACGCCCGCGCAACCATTCGACGAACGCCCGAGTTTCCCGCAGGCGCCAGAAATTCGGGATGTCCTCGTTCGCCATCTGTACCGGGACGTCATACGCCTCGCAGAACGCCCGCACCGGAACCAGATACGCCCACTCGCGCGCGATGACCGCACACCGCGACCAGTTCCATTCCTGCGCAAGCTCGGAGAGACGCAGCAGCTCCGCCATGACGGCGCGCGCCTGGCTGACCGGCGCGCCTCCGGCCGGCAGAATCTGCACCCGCCCGCGCGAAACCGGGTCCAGCGCCGCCCACTCTCCGCCCGGCGGGTCCCTCTCGCGCGCGCGGTCGACACAGATGGGATGCTCCGCTTTCATGCGGTTCCGCGCAGGCTCGATCACCGCATTGGCCGCCGCCACGATACGGGCGGTCGAACGGTAGTTGGCGGTCAGGTAGGCGGGCTTCGGCCCGTAGTCGGCCTCGAAGCGCCGAATGAACTCCGCCGACGCGCCGGTGAAGGCGTAGATGTTCTGATCGTCGTCGCCGACGGCGAACAGTGTGAGCTTGCCCGCGTCGTCTTCCAGCGTCCGGCCGGCCAGCGCCGATATCAGCTCGTACTGCTCCGGACCGACATCCTGGTACTCGTCCACGAGAATCCATCGGAAGCCGGCGAGCAGGCGCTCGCGGCGCTCGTCGGCCTCTTCGGGCGACAGCTCCCCGCCGCGGAGCAGTGCGACCGCGTGGCCCATCACCTCCCTGAACGCCCCGTCGTCCGGGCGCTCCGACCGGCCGGTGAAGCTCCGGCCCGCCAGGCGCATGGCAAGCGCGTGGCAGGTGAGCACGGTTACGCCACGCGCGTCGTCGCCGATCAGCTCCGTGAGCCGGCGGCGGATATCGACGGCCGCGTGACGGTTGTACGCGAGCGCAAGGATGCCCCGGGCGTTCTCCCGTCTGACGCGGAGCAGCCAGGCGATGCGGTGCACGAGCACGCGCGTCTTGCCCGATCCGGGGCCCGCGAGGACCAGCACGTTGGTCCGCTCCCGCTTGTCGGTCACGATGCGCTGCTGCACCGGGTTCCCCAGGCTCTCGACGATGGCGCGCCAGGACGCGGGCGTCGTCTGCAGGCCGAGCTCCCGGTCCCGACCCGGCAGCCAGCGGGCGAGAAACTTCTCCTCCGTGAGTGCGAAGTAGTCCATCGCCAGACGCAACGCCTCGCTCATGGCTGCGAGGCCGCGCTTGGCGAACTCGACCATGACGTGGATCTGCAGTACCTGGCCCTTGTAGTGAAGCGCGAGGGGCTCGAATTCCGCGCTGGAGAACCCGCGCCGGTCCCGTCGCTCCAGCCGGATCGTCATCGCCGGGCGGAACACCGCCAGCCCCTTGTTGAGACGGATCACCTCCAGCTCGTGGAGCCAGAGCAGGGCACGGTCCAACAGTTTGGCCGGGTTCCTCACCGTGCTCTTCAGCACCAGGTCGGACTCGATCGCCTGCAGGAGTTTTCCGAGCGTGGTCTCGGCCAAGCGATCGGTGCCACGCTGCCCGGGCGGCAGGCAGTCGAGCAGATGTTCGAGCAGCCGGCCGGCCGCGTCGCGGCGTATGCCGGCGATCTTTGCCAGCGTGCCCCATTCGCGATGCAGCGTGACCCGTGCGGTCTCCGCGTCCCGCTTGCGGACCGTGAGGCTGCCCGCGGCACCGTCGTCCTCGCCGCGCCCGTCGAAGGCGATGCCCCGGACGATGCGGAACAATCGTTCCGGCAGCGGATCGGCCAGGTCCCGGTCCCGTAGCGCCTGGGCGGCGATACGCAGATGGAGGGAGGAGCTGTCTCCCTTGCCGAGGTCGGGAGCAGCCTCCCGCATGTGGGCGATGAGAGCGGTCTCCAATGCAGCCGCCTCTTCGAGACGTTTCCGCGACGAGCGGTCCACGCCGGTGTGGACGAACGCGGTTAGCGCCGTGTCGTTGTTGGCGATGCCGAACCGTTCCAGGTCGTACAGGGCGCCGCGCACGCGTTCCGGACTCAGGCCCGAGATCCCCATCAGCTCGTCCGTGCTCACACCCTCGTCGGCGTCCGCGCCGATCAGGGCTTCCGCGATCAACAGGAGCTGCCTGCGATACGCATCCGCGATCTTCGCGTTGGCGAGCCGTCGTTCGGCCTCGTCGACCGTACTCACCCGGAGCGAGGACGGGAACACCTGCACGACATTCTCCTCGCGGGTGAGGAGTCGCGACTCCTCCAGCCAGGCGACGGCGGTGCGCACCCGGGTGTCGTCGGTCGCGGAGTCGCGTTCGAATACTTTCTCCTCGTCCTCCCCGAGAATCTCGCCAGCGGTCGCCACCACCTCTCCGCCGAAGCGCTTCTTCCGGTCGAGATTGCGCAGGGCCCTCAGGATCCCGTGGATCTCCGCGCGGGTGAGACGCGAGCGCGCCGACATGCCGAACTGTCGCTCGACGTCGTCCGCCGCATAGAGAAGAACGCAGCGCGCCGGATCGCGGTCGCGCCCGGCGCGGCCGCGATCC
>CAZMWA010000149.1:0-17238 GCA_964569405.1 uncultured Vicinamibacteraceae bacterium
TTCAAGGACGACATCTCGCTGAGCGAGGAAGAGATCGGGAAGATCGCGATGTGGGCCGACAGCGGGGCGCCGCTCGGCAACCCCGCCGACCTGCCGCCGCCGCTCGACTTCGGCAACGAGGACGAGTGGTCGATCGGCGAGCCCGATCTGATCCTGGAGTCGCCGGAGATCGTCGTCCCGGCCTCGGCGCCCGACAAGTGGACGTCGCTCGGGACGCTCGAGACGGGCCTGCTCGAGGACCGCTACGTGGCGGCGGTCGAGGTCCGCGAGTTCAACGACGTGCCGAAGGAAGGCGCCAGCAACACGGTGGGCGGGCGCTACGTGTTCCACCACATGTCGTACGACTCGGTGGATCCCAATGCGACCGGCAGCGAGACCACCACCCGCTGGCCGACCCACGAGGTGGGCCGCAACGCGGACATCTTCCCGCCCGAGGCGGGGCAGCTCCTGCCGGCCGGCTCGCTGATCCACCTGCGCAACGCGCACCTCCACTCGAACGGCCGCGAGACGCGCTCGCACCTCAAGTTCGCGTTCAAGCTGCACCCCAAGGGCTACCAGCCCAGCCTGAAGTACGTGCGCAACACCGTGGGCAACGGCGTCGACATCGACATGAAGCCGAATCAGGCTGACCAGGAGCTGCACGCCTACACGGTGCTCGAGGAGCACACGAAGCTGCTGGTCTTCGAGCCGCATCAGCATGCCCCCGGCATCCGGATGTGCCTGGAGGCGATCTGGGGACACAACATCCAGACGCTGAACTGCACCGGCTACGACCACAACTGGGTCAAGCAGTACGTCTACGAGGACGACTACGCGCCGCTGCTGCCGAAGGGCACCATCCTGCACCTGATCGGCTGGCACGACACGACGATCGCCAACCGCAACGTGGCCGACATCCGGAACTGGTCGGGCGGCGGCCGGCGCTCCGTGGCGAACATGTTCATCAACCTCGGCAAGGCGGTGGCCCTGACCGACGAGCAGTTCGAGCAGGAGATGGCCGAGCGGCGCGAGCGGCTCCAGTTGACGAAGAACGACTACGTCATCGGGTGCCCGCTGTGCCAGGTCGAGTTCCCGTCGCAGGGCGCGCTGGCGAACGACAACCAGCAGCAGTAGCGGGGACCCGAGCCGCACGCCGGCGGCCGTGAGAGGAGGAGCGATGAGACGCGCATTCCGCATGGTCGCCGGCTTCATCGTCGCAGCAACCGTTCCGTTCTGGGCTGCCGCGCCCGCGGCGGCCCAGAACGGCGCACCCGACGGCGAGTGGCGCACGTACGGGGGCGACCTCGGCAACACCCGCTATTCCGCGCTGGACCAGATCGACGCCGCCAACTTCTCCGACCTGGAGATCGCTTGGCGCTTCAAGACCGACTTCCTGGGGCCGCGGCCCGAATTCCGCTTCGAGTCGACGCCGCTGATGGCCAACGGCGTCGTCTACTCCACCGCCGGCGCGCGGCGCATGATCGTCGCTCTCGATGCCGGCACGGGCGAGCTGCTGTGGGTCTACCGCCTCGACGAGGGGGAGCGCGGGGCGGCGGCGCCGCGGCAGCTCTCCGGGCGCGGGCTGGCCTACTGGACGGACGGCGACGAGGAGCGCATCGTCTACGTGACGCCCGGCTACCGCCTGGTCGCCCTCGACGCGCGGACCGGACGGCCCGTGCCGGGCTTCGGCCAGGGCGGCATGGTCGACCTCAAGCTCGAGAACGACCAGAACATCGACCTGGTGACCGGCGAGGTCGGGCTGCACGCCGCGCCGGTCGTGGCCGGGGACGTGGTGATCGTGGGCGCCGCGCACCGCACGGGCGGCAACCCCCGCAGCCGCAGCAACGTCAAGGGCTACGTGCGCGGCTACGACGTGCGCACGGGCCGGCGGCTGTGGATCTTCCACACCATTCCGGCGCCGGGCGAGGTCGGGCGCGAGACCTGGCTGAACGACTCGGCCGTCTACACCGGCAACACCGGGGTCTGGGCGCAGATCTCCGTGGACGAGGAGCTGGGCATCGCGTACCTCCCGGTCGAGGCCCCGACGTCCGACTACTACGGCGGCAACCGCCCCGGCGCCAACCTGTTCGCCGAGAGCCTCGTGGCGGTCGACCTGTACACCGGCGAGCGGAAGTGGCACTTCCAGCTCGTCCACCACGGCATCTGGGACCACGACATCCCCTGCGCGCCGATTCTCCTCGACATCGTGGTCGACGGGCGGCCCATCAAGGCCGTGGCGCAACCGACCAAGCAGGTGTTCCTGTACGTCTTCGACCGCGAGACGGGCGAGCCCGTCTGGCCGATCGAGGAACGGCCGGTGCCGGCCGGCGACGTGCCGGGCGAGTGGTACTCGCCGACCCAGCCGTTTCCGACGAAGCCCCCGGCCTACGACCGCCAGGGCGTCACGGTGGACGACCTGATCGACTTCACCCCGGAACTGCGGGCCCGGGCGCTGGAGGTGGCGTCCCACTACAAGCTGGGGCCGATCTTCACGCCGCCGGTGATCAGCCGCATCGAAGGCCCGCTCGGCATACTGCTGGCGCCGGCCATGGGCGGCGGCACGAACTGGCCCGGTGGGTCGTACGACCCGACGACGCAGACTCTCTACGTCTCGTCGAACAGCTCGCTCGGCCGCCTCGGGATCGTGCCGCCGGACCCCGGCCAATCGGACCTCGAATTCATTCAGGGCGACGCGATCACCGGCCCGCGGCGCACCGGCGGCGCCGGATCCCAGGCAGGCGGCGGCCAGCGGGTCGTCAGTCCCCGCTCGTCATCCGCCGCGCAGTTGGTTCCCGGCGGCCCGCGCCGCAGCGACCTGAACCTGACCGTGCAGGGCCTGCCGCTGCTCAAGCCGCCCTACGGCACCATCAGCGCCATAGACATGAACCGCGGCGAGATCCTCTGGCAGATCCCGCACGGCCGCACGCCGGACCACATCCGCAACCACCCGGCGCTGGCCGGACTCGACGTCTCCCGCACCGGACAGCCGGGCAGCGTCGGGACGCTGGTGACCAGCACGCTGCTCATCGCCGGCGAGGGCCGCGTCACCCGGACCGAATCGGGCGCGCGCGGCGCCATGCTGCGGGCGTACGACAAGGCGACCGGCGCGGAGGTCGGCGCGGTCTACATGCCGGCGCAGCAGAGCGGCTCGCCCATGACCTACATGCACGAGGGCAGGCAGCACATCGTGCTGGCCGTCAGCGGCGGCAACTACTCCGGCGAGCTGCTCGCCTACCGGCTGAACTGACCCTCGCAGCGCCCGACATCGGCCGCGTGCAGCCGCCCGCTTCCTCGTGACGAAGTCGCCCCTCGTCTGGCTCGCCGCCGGGCTGGGCTGCGCCGCGGCCGCGGCGGGGGCCGGCCTGCTCGTGTCGGTCGAGGCCGGCGTGGTCCTCGGCCTGCTCGGGGCCGCCAGCCTGGGCGCGGCCGCGGCGCTCGCGTGGGCGTCGCCCGCCGCCGACCTCGCGATCATCGCGGACATCGAGCGGCGCATGGCGGCGCGGCGGGAGGCGGAGCGCAAGGAGGTCGAGCAGCGCTGGCTCGCCGGCGGCGTGTCGCCCACCGAGCAGGCCTACCACGCGCTCCTGCGGCCCGCCGCCGAGGGCGAGCCGCCGCGAGCGGACGCGCTGGACGCCACGGAGCGGCGCCTCGGGGAGCTCATCCAGGCGCGCTGCGACCGCGTCTGGGACGGCATCCGCGACCGGCGCTACGTCAGGCGGCAGGACGGGCAGATCAGCGGTCTCGACGGCGGCGCCCTGTTCGCGGAGTTCCGCGACATCGTGCAGGAGGTCGCCGCGCTGTACAAGCCCGGATCGACGAACGCCGTGCTCGACGCGCGCACGGGCGACATCGCCCTGGCGGTCCGCTCCATCATCGGCGAGCTCCTGCAGGTGGCGCGGCAGGTGCCGTTCGTCGACCCGGCCGGCTGGTCGGTGCGCGAGGTGATCACGCGCCTGGAGCAGGTGCAGCGGGTGCGCGACCTCTACCGCAAGCTCACGCCCTACCAGCACTACGTCAGCGGCGTGAGCATGGCGGCGCGCCTCGCCCTGGGCGCCAATCCCGTCACGCTCGCGGCCTGGTACCTCGGCAGCGAGGCGGCCGTGCGGGTTGCCGGCAAGGCTCTCCGCACCTACGGCGAGGCGTGGCTCAAGGAGCTGCTGGAGAGCTCGGTCGCCCTGGTGTACCTGCAGGTGGCGCGCACGTACGACCCGCAACGCACCTACCGCAGCGCCGACTGGGCCGCGCTCACCGAGGCGCTGCGCATCCACCGGCGGATTCCCGGCATCGACCACAACCGCCGGCTGCTGCTCGACCGTATCCTGCGCGCGCAGATCCCGGACGAGTTCGCGAAGATGAAGCTGCTGCGGGCGCTCGCGGCCGACGGCGACCCGCAGACCGAGGCCGGCGCCCCGCTCGACCTCGCGTCGCTCGGCGCGGGGCAGCGCCGGACGATCGCCGATCGCCTCGCCGAGCTGCTGCCTGCCCTGCGGGGCCTGAACGAGCCGGCGGCCAGCGAGGCGATCGAGGATCTCGAGGATCGGCTGCAGCTCGGCCTGCAGGTCGATCTGGTCGCCTCCGGCAGCCGGGCGCAGGTGCGCGCCGGCGAGGGCTTCCTGCAGCTCGCGGTGGCGGCCCACGACTGGTGCGGACTCGACCGCGGCACCACGCTCGACGTGCTCGCGAGGAGCGAGTTCGCCGCGGAAGCGAACAAGATCGTCGGCGCCCCGGCCGCGGTGCGGGGCGTGCTGGAGCAGGCGGTGACCGCGGCCTGCGCCAGCGCCGGGTCCGCCGCGGAGGCGCCGCGCCTCGTGGAGCCCCCCCGCGACCTGGTGGGCGATCCGCTGGCCCGGCCGCTGGTGGCGACGCTCGTCGATCTGCTGGCGCGGCGGGCGCCGGCGGGTTGGCCGATCGAGCACGATCACATGGTGTTGCTCAACGCGTCGGTGCTGCTGCCCGAGCGCAAGCAGCTCGCTGCCGCCTGGCGCGGTCACCTGAAAGCCGCCTCGGCGCGGCTGCGCGGGCTGCTGGAGTGTCCGCAGCCGTCCACCTGGCCGGCGGTCTCGGCCCCGGCGGTCCTGCGCCGCATCGGGCCCGGGGACGGCGCCGCCCCGCCGGCCGGCCGGCCGGGCGCGGCACCGCCGGCGGGTGGCGGGCGGCCCGTCGCGGTGTTCGAGGCCACGAGCCCGACGTCCCGCAGGCGGTGGCTGCTCCTGTTCGCGGACCGCGCCGTCGTCGGCCGCGTGCCGCAGGACGATCTCGCCATCGACGACGGCGATGCCGAGAGCCATCCGCGAGCGGCGCTGCGCTTCACGCGCAGAAAGCGCCTCATCGCCGACGACCTCGTCGTCCGCTGCGGCAACGAGCGCCTGGTCGTCGCCGGCAGCCCCCTCAGATCGAGCTTCACCGCCGTGCTCGACCACCTCGGCCTCCGCTGGGACGCCCTCGAGACGGAGCCCTGACCGGCGCAGCGCGCGACATCCGCCTTGACAGCCGCACAAGGCGCGAGGTAAAGGCTAGGAGTCTGCGCTGTAGAACCGTGCAGACTCCGTAGGGCGCGCACAGCGCGCCCCGGCGGTAGCGGCGCGGGGCTATGGGGTCCCCGCAAGCGGACGCCGGGGGTTCGGGGCGAAGCCCCGTCTAATGGAGGATCTCGATGAGTGCCAAGCACGCAAGCCGCAGGCGGTTCCTGAAGGAAGGCGCCGTGCTCGCCGGCGGACTGGCGGTGGGCGCGAAGTCCGTGAGCGGTCAGGGGCTGGGGTCGCCCCGGCCCGGCGGCGTCGCCGCCCACCCCATGGCCTACGGCGAGCGCTCCCGTTTCGTGCAGACCATCCGCACGCCGATGACCATGATCGGCCACATCGACCTGCACGGCGACCCGGACGGTCTCGACGCGCGGACGCCGCTCTCCGAGCTGACGGGCACCATCACGCCGTCGGCGCTGCACTACGTCTCCTCGCACGGCAACCAGCCGCCCGACATCGATCCGCGGGAGCACCGCCTGCTGGTCTACGGCAAGGTCGACCGGCCGCTGGTGTTCACCCTGGAGGAGCTGATGCGCCTGCCGTCGGTCTCGCGGGTCCACTTCATCGAGTGCATCGCCAACGCGCCGCGCCCGGAGGAGAAGACGCTCGACGAGATGCACGGCATGATCGGCTGCAGCGAGTGGACCGGCGTGCCGCTCTCGGTGCTGCTGAACGAGGTCGGCGTCAGGGACGGCGCGCGCTGGGTGCTGTCCGAGGGCGCCGAGGCAACCAAGATGGGGGCCACCATGCCGCTCGGCAAGGCCATGGACGACGTGCTGGTGGCCTACGGCCAGAACGGCGAGCCGATCCGGCCCCACCAGGGATTCCCCCTGCGCCTGGTCGTCCCGGGCTTCCAGGGCAAGTACCACGTGAAGTGGCTGCGGCGGATCAAGCTGGTCGAGCACCCCTACATGACCTACTGGGAGAAGCACTCGTACTCGACGCGCCGGGGATCCATGCGGACCGGTCCCGACCGCATGTCGAACAGCCACGTCGCCGGCCAGGGCGCCTACTTCATGGAGCAGGGGCCGAAGTCCGTCATCACCTTCCCGTCGGGCGAGCAGCGCCTCCCCGACCGCGGCTACTACACCATCAAGGGCCTGGCGTGGTCCGGCAGCGGCACGGTCCGGCGGGTCGAGGTATCGACCGACGGCGGCCGGACCTGGACCGACGCGAAGCTCCAGGAGCCGGTGCAGCGCATCGCGCTCGCCCGCTTCACGCTGCCCTGGACCTGGAACGGCGGCGAGGCGCTGCTCATGTCGCGCTGCACCGACGATCAGGATCAGGTGCAGCCCACGTCGGCGGAGTTCGCCGCCTTCTGGGGCACCTCCGGCGCGCCGCACGGAAACTCGATTCAACCCTGGAGGGTGGCCAATGACGGGACCGTCCACAACGCCGTGTAGGCTGGCAGCGCTGTTCGTCGCAACGCTCGTTCTGGCGAGCGGCGCGGTGGCGGCCGCGCAGGGCCCCGTCTACAACCTGGGGCGCACGCCGACCGCGGCGGAGCTCGACCCGCCGGACGCCGCGGTCGGACCGTTCGGCGAGGATCTCCCGCGCGGGCGCGGCACCGCCCGGGAGGGCGAGATCGTCTGGCTCGCGCGCGGCTGCGCCGCGTGCCACGGATCCACGGGGCTGGAGGGCCCGGGCCCGAAGCTCCTCGAACGCACGCCCGGGGGCCGCTACCCGCGCATCGCCGACGCGCAGCATCCGTTCGCGCCGCTCATCTGGAGCTACATCAACCAGATGATGCCGCTCGACCAGCAGCACGAGCACGTGGAGATGCGGCGCTTCAGCAGCAACGTCTGGGCCGACTCGCCGCGGCCCTGCTGCATGACCCCGGACGAGGTGTACAGCCTGACCGCCTACCTGCTCCACCGCGCCGGCATCATCGCCGAGGACGAGGTGATGGATCAGACGACGCTGCCCGAGGTGCGGATGCCGAATCGGGACTCGTACGTGCCGCCGCCGTTCGAGAAGTGGAAGCGGGGCATGCGCAAGGAGTACGTGAAGCAGGGAGCGCAGCCATGAGCCGTGGACGTCTCGCCGTGCTGTCCGCCCTCGCGGCCGCCGCCTGCGTGGCGGCGTTGCCCGCGGCGGGCCGGGCGCAGACCGAATCCGCGGAGAGCTGGACCCCGCCCCGCACGCCGGACGGCCGGCCCGACCTCCAGGGCCGCTGGACGATGGCGACCTACACGCCCTTCGAGCGGCCGGCGGCGTACGCCGACCAGGCGTTCCTCACCGAGGAGCAGGCGGCCGAGCTGAGCAGCCTGCTCACCGCCGAGGGGACGGATCCGCTGGCGTTCGGCATCTTCGGGGAGGCGGACCCGGAGCGGCGGCGCCAGCGGGCCATCCAGACGCAGGAGAACATCCACTACGACAACGCGATCTGGCTGACCGAGGAGCGGCCGAAGGGCCTGTCGACCCGCCGCACGTCGCTGCTGGTGGATCCGCCGGACGGCCGGCTGCCCCCCTTGACGGGGGCAGCGCAGCGGCGGGAGGACGCGCGCACGGCCGCCCGGCGCTATCCGCCCAGCGAACTGCCCGACCCCACCTACGACAGCTACGAGGCCCGCACCCTGTCGGAGCGCTGCATCGTGTGGCCCCACGAGGGCCCGCCCATGCTGCCGCCGGTCTACAACGACGTGCTGCAGATCTTCCAGACGCCCGACCACGTCGTCATCTTCCAGGAGATGAGCAACAACAACCCGCGCATCGTGCCGCTGGACGGGCGCCCGCACCTGCCGCCGGCCATCCGCCTCTGGCCGGGCGACTCGCGCGGGCGCTGGGAGGGCGACACCCTGGTCATCGAGACGACGAACTTCTCGGCCAGGGCCCGCTATCACCGCTACTTCCGCTTCCGCGGCTCGAGCGCCGCCGTGCGCGTCGTCGAGCGCCTCACGCCGGTGGACGCCGAGACGATCCGCTACGAGTTCACCGTGGAGGACCCGACGTCGTGGACCAGCGCCTGGAGCGCGGAGTTCCCGATGCTCAGGACCGACGAGCTCATGTTCGAGTACGCCTGCCACGAGGGCAACCGCGACATGGAGAACATCCTGAGCATCGCGCGCAACCTCGAGCGGCAGGCGGCCGAGAAGGCCGCCGCCGAGAGCCGAGCGAGGTAGCCGCCCGCCACCCCGTGCTGACGGGCATGGTTCTCGACCGGGAGCTCCGCGACACGCTCGTCCGTGCGCTGTCGGGAGCGGGCGCTCACGTCGACATGCGGACCGCCCTCGACGGCGTGACCTGGACACGGGCGGGCGCCCGGCCGCATGGCGTCCCCAAGTCGATCTTCCAGCTCGTCAACCACCTGATCTTCTGGAACACCTGGGTCGTGGACTGGCTCGACGGCGCGGATCCTCCGATTCCCCGGCACGCCGCGGGCAGTTGGCCCGGTGCGGTGAGGCCCGCGACCGCCGACGAGTGGGAGGCTGCGGTGGTGCGCCTGGGCAACCTCGCGAGTGCCCTGGAGCAGCATGCGCGCGACGATGACCTGCAGTCGACGCGCACGTCTCTCGGCGCGCCGAAGAGTCGGGCGGCGATGCTGCACACCATCGCCTCGCACAACAGCTACCACCTCGGCCAGGTCGTGCTCGTCAGGCAACTCCTGGGCGCGTGGCCACCCCCGGACGGCGGGCTCACGTGGTAGGTCCCTAGCCCGCAGGCGCCGCGCAGCGTGGGATCTCCGAGCGGCCTGGGGCATCGCCTGTCGGGGTATACTGGTCGCTTGGTGTCCTCGGCAAGGTCCTCCCATCGAGAGTTTCCGTCGGCCTTCCTGCCTCTTCCGGAGATCGGCCCGGACGCGCCTCCGTGGGGCGCGCGTTTTGCCCGGGAGATGCCGTCGCTGGCGCCACCTTTCTACGGCGTGAATCTGGTGGATGTGCGCAGGGAGCACTACGACGCGATCTACCGGAATATCGAACTGCAGGTGCAGGGCGCCGCCGCGCTCATGGGTGGCCGACTGCACTTCTACTCCGTGACGGACTACGGAGAGATTCGGCGCGTGATCTTCATCATCTACTTCGAGACCTTCCCCGACTCACTGGCAGGAGTAGTCCCCGATCAGGCCAACGACGCGACCCGGTTTCCCGACATCTGGACGGGGTCCGACATCTGGACGGAGTTCGCACGCCTGGCGGAGGGCTACACGTGGTGGGTCACGCCTGCGCTGCCAGCGAACGAGACCCCGCAGGTCTCACGATAGCGCGAACCGGAGCACGGCACGACGGTGATGCCGACGGTGGGCGGCACCGTGACCCTGGCCGCCGACTACACGCTCTCTTCGGCCACCATCACCATCGCCGAGGGAGAGACGCAGGGTGCGGCGACCATCACGGTCATCCACGACACCGAGGACGACGACGGCGACACCATCGTGCTTGACGCCGAGAACCCGGCGCTCGTGCCCGGCGGCGTGATGCACGTTGCCTGCGACGGTCGCGGCGGCGCCGCAGCTTCCGTCATGTTCCGCGGCCCGCGCGCGGCCGCGCGCGTCGTCGAGCGCTTCACGCCGGTGGATGCCGAGACGATCCGCTACGAGTTCACCGTGGAGGACCCGACGTCGTGGACCAGCGCATGGAGCGCGGAGTTCCCGATGCTCAGGACCGACGAGCTCATGTTCGAGTACGCCTGCCACGAGGGAACCACGACATGGAGAACATCCTGAGCATCGCGCGGAACCTCGAGCGGCCGCCGTGAGCCGCATGACTTTCCCACGGCCGTGGTCGCGATCGGCCAACCTCCTACGAAGCGACCCGTGGGCGGGAATTCGTCGAGACGGGATCAGTGAATTGTCTCGCCCACCGGAGTCGTATGCGACTCCAACAGATTCCCAACCCGCGGTCGTTCGTCGTTGCCTTTGACCCTCACTGTTATGCTGTCGTCAGAAACAATTATCTCGAACGTGTTCTCTCGAGGCCTATCTCCAAGATGAAATCGTCTCACGATTCCAGAGGTCCACTCTGCCAAGTCAGGGGACTTAGAAACCGTGTAACGGCTATCAGAATGCGAGAACTTGTACCTTCGCGATCCCCCACGCTCTCGGTACGCATCCTGCGGACTTCCACTATCCGAAAGGAACCACACCGAGGCGACGGGCGGTTGCATCTCCGTGACCAAAGAATTAGCCGACGAGACATCAATCGATTCAGCCGCCGACCGCCTCTCCCAATGCTGGACGAAGTATGTTGCGATCGCAAGGATACCGGCACAGCCACCCAGTACGAGCCAAACGGGATGGTCGTTGTAGTCGAAACCGAACGCTGACAATACGCCCAAGATCAGGCAGGTATTTGTAACAACTGAGTATTTGCGACGAGTGAATCTCATGCTCGACTCCCTACTGGAGCAGGTGTTGGTCTCACAACTAGGCTTGTCCATCCCATACCCGCGGCAATCGCCTGCTGCGGTGTCTGCGGGACGTGCTCCGGCAAAAGATGCCGATGCCAGAAGCGCAGCCGCCGCCATCACCGCATTCCCCGTGGCCGCGTCAATTTGAGATTCGCGGGCGAAATCGCCACTCTCGGGTGCGGGCTCGGAGGGGTCGAGTCCCCTGACTAGATGCCTTGCAACTAGAGACAGAGCTTCTGATGGCAACGTTGCGAGCCGGGAGAAGCCCAACTTCATGACTTCGCGCACTTCCGGTGGCATGTCGTCGAACAACGCGTCACCGATGGCCGTGGTCGGCACCGTAAACCTAAGACTCATCACTCGATTCCATTCCAAGTGCAGGAACCATACGTAGACCCACAGCCTGCACGTGGCCTACGGTGGCCCGCCCGCGCGACGAAAATGGCGGCAGGGCCCCGCTTGCACGGGCGGCTACTTCGAGCCGCCCGGCAGCCCCTGCCCCGCCTGCTGCGCGGCGCGCTCGGCCGCCAGTTGGGCGTAGCGCTCCTCGTCCAGGTAGGTCATGCCGACCCAGGCGTGCGACATCTCGTCGACGCCGCGCGCGCCGAACACCACCCACTGGTCCGGATCGGGGTTGATCGGGTTGTCCGCCGTGTTGTCGTAGTGGGAGTGGAACATCAGCACGGTGCCCTGCGGCAGCAGCGGTTGGACGTGGTCCTCGTAGAGGTACTGGATCTGCCAGTTGTGGTCGTAGCGGTTGACGGTGCTGAGCAGTTCCCGGCTGCCGTCGGGATAGAGCGCCTCCATCGACATCGCGGAGCCGCGCATGTGCATGTGCGGGCGGAAGCTGTGCAGCCTGACCGGCCGGTCCATGACGTAGGCGTGCTCCAGCGTGAGATAGCCGTGCGGCGGGATCAGCAGATCGCGCGCGCGGGGGCCGCTCGTGAACGTGCCGTCGACGAGCAGCCGGACCTCGCCCTCGGTGACCAGCTCCGGCTCGTAGCCCGGCGGGTGGAACCAGACGCCCACCTCGACGGTGTCGTCCTCGACGGTCTCGCCCACCGGAAAGTAGTGCAGGCTGAAGCGCACCTGCGCCGGCCCCGGCCGGACCAGCTTGCCGACCCCGTCGGGAAGCACCTCCCAGCGCTTGCCGACGCCCATGCCGGCCAGCCGCACCACGAAGTCGTCCCGCACCTGCTGCAGCCGGGCGTGGCCGTGATGGAGCACCCGCACGCCGAGCGGATAGGACGGCCGGAACTCGGCCGCCCTGATCCAGCGCGGCTCGTCGATGCCCTCGAAGTCGATGCTGGGATTCCACCACTGGTCCTGCCCGTTGGCGGTGACCGTGTAGGGCGTGGAGCTGACGACCATGTCGGGCTGGCCGAGCATGCCGGCCAGCTCCCATTCGGCCGCCGACGGCCACTCGACGGGCGGCGGCAGGTCGCCCGCGTCGCCCTCCGACGCGCCCCCGTCCACCCAGCGGACCACCGTGTCGATCTCGTCGTCGGTCAGCGAGAAGTCGTTCTTGAACGCCTGGATGCCGACCGTCCGGTCGATGTGCCAGGGCGGCATGATCCGCCGCTCCACCCGGTCGCGGATCTGGCGCACCCACGGGCGGACCTCGTCGTAGGTCACGAGCGACATGGGCCCGATGCCGGTCTCCTGGTGGCAGCGCTGGCAGGCGCGCTGGAAGATGGGCGCGACGTCGGCGCTGAACGTCGGCTGCTCGGCGGCCGACGCCGGGGTCGCCGAGACGAGCGGCGCGGCCAGGGCCAGCGCCGCGCAGGCGGTGATCACGCGTTGCATCGCGTTCTCCTTCGATCGTCCGTCAGTCGGTCACCGTGACGTGCAGGAAGCCGTTCGTCCAGCAGCACTGGAACTCGAACTCGCGAATCGTATTGTAAGCCAGCGCCCGCAGCACGTACTCGCCCGGCGCGCCGAACGTCGCCTCGGTCGTCACCCGCGCGCCGGCGGCGCCCGCGCGCCAGGCGCGCGCCCGGACGGCGGCCCGCGGCCGGCTGAACGTCACGTCGCCCGGCCCCTGGTGCTTGAACCAGCGCACGTTGATCGGCCGGCGGTCGCCGCGGAACGGCTCGGCGCGCGTGGTCCAGATCGTCAGCGGCAGCGGCTGGCCGACAGCCGCCTCGAGCGGGCCGCTCCGCACGCCCCAGGGGCCCCGGCCCCGCGGTCCCTGCGGCTCGAGCGCCAGCAGGGGCGACGCCGTCGTGTCGCCCGGGAAGATCCAGCCGTGGAGCTGGTACGGCGGCCGGGTCACGCGGCCCGGCACGGAGAACTCGCGCCCGTCGACGCGCAACGTCCAGACCACGTCCTGCTCGCCGAAGTCGGCCGGCACCGTCACCGTGAACGCCCCCCAGTGGCGGCGGTCGCCCTCCGGCACCGGCAGGAAGTGCGTGGGCTGCACCCCGTCGTAGCCGCTCGGCTCGATGAAGTTGTCCGGCCCCAGCGGAATCTCCAGCACCTCTTCCGTGTTCACGTTGAAGTAGCCGAACGACAGCTCGTAGCGGCCGTCGGGGTGCCGGTACCAGCCCTCGAAGATGGGGATGACCGGCCCGCCCGACGGCCGCAGGAGCTGCAGGTTGAACTGCGTCTCGCCGGGACCGGCCACGCGCCGCTCGGACTGCCGCTGCCCGGCCGCGGACGGCGCCCAGGCCGCCAGCAGCAGCCCGACCGCGACCCAGCGCACGGCGCGCCGCCGGCGCGGAGCGCACGCCCTCGCCCGTGTTCCGTCGCTGCGCATCCGCGCCGTCTCCCTCCTCCGCTTCCCGCTCGTCAGCGCGGGGGCATCAGCTCCCAGTACAGGTGGCCGCCGGTGCTCTCGCCGTTGGTCGTCTGCGGGGGACCGCCCAATCTCAGGATGTCGCCGTCGAGCGCGTAGAAGCGCTGGGCGTCATGCTCCGTCCCGGGACTGAGCCGCCCCTCCTGGTGGTGGATCACGTAGCGGGGATCTTCGTCCTCGTGCACGGTGAAGCGGCCGAAGTAGCCCCCGTAGCTGTCGAACGCCGCCAGCGCCTCCTCCGGCGTCGGGTCCTCGCCCGCGTAGGCCATGCGCCCCTCGCGGTCCGGCAACTGCACGATCATGTGGCCGGTGGGCGTGTAGATGATGACCGCGCCCGCGCGGCTCTCGTTCGGCTCGGTGACGTCCACTATCTCGCCGTCCCGCCTTGTGTAGCGCTCGGTGTACAGCAGCTCGCGATGGCCCAGGAACCGCCTGGCCTCCTCCGAGAGCTCGACGTCCGGCAGCCGCTCCCAGACGATGCGGCGGGTGGCGTCCTCCTTGCCGCCCATGGCGGGCGCCGGCGTGAGGATCAGCCGGTCGCCGACGAAGTCGTAGAAGCGCTTGGCGTCGACCTCGCCGCCCGGGTCGATCTGGCCCACCCGATGGTGCACGACGAACCCCTCCGCCTCGTTCACCGTGTAGGGCCCGTAGTAGGCGCTGTAGCTCGCGATCGCGGCCTGCGCCTCCTCCGGGGTGGGCTCGTCGGCGGCGAACTTCGTCCGGTTGTTGTCCCGGGAGCTGACGGCCATATACCCGCGGTCGCTGTAGGTGATGTAGCCGTGACGGTCCTCGCCCGGCGTCGGGCTCCACTCCCCGTTCTCGTCCCGCACCTCGCTCGTGACGCGCGCGTAGGTGCCGACGATGCGCTCGCGAGCGCTGACTTCCGGGACGGCAGCCTCCTCCGCCGGGGGCGGGGCATCGCCCGCGCCGCACCCGGCTCCCACGACGAACGCGGCGGACAGACACACGACGGCTGCGGCAGTCGATCGGATGCTCGGAACCTTCATGATGTTCCTCCTTCTGTGCGCGCCTCGCGGAGTCTGCGCCGGGCTGCGGCGCGGCGCAGACTCCCGGCCATGCGTGACGACATTCTACTGGACAAGCTCCCGCCGGCGGACTGCTATCATGCCCCTCGGGACCGGTGTCGGTTTCGGCGAAGGAGACGGATATGAAACGGCGGCTTGCTCAGGTGGCCCGGTTGCTCGCGCCCGGGACGGCGGCGGCCCTTCTCTCGTTCTGCCTGCCGGCGGCGGGCGCCGCGCAGCCCAGCCTGGAGGACGGCGAGTGGGGCCACTACGCGGGCACCGCGCACGGCATGAAATACTCGCCCCTCGATCAGATCCATCGGGACAACATTGAGGAGCTGGACATCGCCTGGCGCGCGCCGTTGCCGGACCTCGCGTTCCGGGACGACCCGATCCTGAGCCGCGTCCGCTACCAGGACACGCCGCTCATGGTGAACGGCACGCTGTACACCGTGACCGGCCTGGGGATCGTCATGGCGCTCGACCCGGCCAGCGGCGCGCAGCGCTGGGTCCACGACCCCGAGAGCTACCGCATCGGCCGGCCGAACAACGGCGGCTTCCTGTCGCGCGGCGTGGGGTACTGGACGGACGGCAGCGCGGAGCGGCTCCTGATCGGCACGCACGACGCCTACCTGCTCTCGCTCGACGCCCGCACCGGCCGGCCCGACGAGGCGTTCGGCGAGGGCGGGCGGGTCGACCTGACGCTCGGCATCCGCAACGTGCGGCGCAGCACGAACTTCTCGGCGAAGCGGCCCCTGGTGGCCGGCGACGTCGTCATCGTGGGCAACTCGATCGTCGACTCCGGGCGCGGCACGATCGGCAACGAGCGAAATCGGCTGCTGCCGCCCGGCGACGTGCAGGCGTACGACGTGCGCACGGGGCGCAAGCTGTGGACGTTCCACACCGTCCCGAAGGAGTACGAGGCCGGCTACGAGACCTGGCTCAACGGCTCGGCCGAACACACGGGCAACGCCAACGTCTGGGCCGGCATGGCGTACGACGCGGAGCTCGACTACGTGTACATGGCGACCTCGACGCCGACCAACGACACGTACGGCGGCGACCGCCTGGGCGACAACCTGTACGCCGAGAGCATCGTCTGCGTGGAGGCGCGCACCGGCGAGCGCGTCTGGCACTTCCAGGCCATCCATCATGGCCTGTGGGACTACGACTTCGCGTCGATGCCCGTGCTCGGCGAGATCACGGTCGACGGCAGGCGCATCGCCGCGGTCATGGTCGCCAGCAAGCAGGCGTTCACCTACGTCTTCGACCGCGCGACCGGCGAGCCGGTCTGGCCCATCGAGGAGCGCCCCGTGCCGGCGTCGACGGTGCCGGGCGAGCAGGCCTCGCCCACGCAGCCGTTCCCGACGAAGCCGCCGCCGTTCGACCTGCAGGGCTCCACGGTCGAGAACCTGATGGACTTCACGCCCGAGCTGCGGGCGAGCGCCGTCGAGGCGCTCGAGGAGTTCGACCACGGCCCGGTCTACACGCCGCCGTCGCAGCGGGGCACGCTGGCGCTGCCCGGCACGCGCGGCGGCTCGAACTGGGGCGGCGCCGGCTTCGACCCCGAGACCGGCGTCCTGTACGTGCCGTCGCGCACAGCGCCCGCCTTCCTGCGCGTCGGCGCGAGCCGCTCGCCGTCGCCGGCGCAGCGCGCCCTGATGCGCTGCTGCCGCTCGGTCGTGACGAAGGAGGGCCTGCCGCTCTTCAAGCCGCCGTACGCGCGCCTGACGGCCATCGACATGAACCGCGGCGAGCACCTGTGGATGAGCCCGCTCGGCAACGGCCCGCGCAACCACCCGCTGTTGCGGGACATGGACCTGCCGCCGCTGGGCGACCACATCGACGGCCAGAGCGTGCTGGTGACGAAGACGCTGGTGTTCGCCACCGTCTGGAAGCGCGACCGCAGCGCCGGCGAGACGCCCATCGTGCCGATGTGGGACCCCTGGGGCGATCCCGACGCCGGGCGCAAGCTCGTCTACGTGTTCGACAAGCAGACCGGCGAGCTGCTGCGCGAGATCGAGCTGGACGGCCACACGGCCGCCGCGCCGATGACCTACCTGCACGACGGGAAGCAGTACATCGCCATCGCGACCGGCGCGAACGCCGAGGTCGAGCTGGTGGTCCTCGCGCTGCCGGATTGACGGCGGCCTCACCGATCGCGTCGCAGCCGGTCGCTCATCGATGCGCGGTCGCGTAGATCCAAGCCGGGCGGCACGTCGCCATCGACCATCACCCACTGGATGCCGCCTTGCCGCGCCGATTCGTCGCGGCGCGGCCGCTGCAGTTCGCGACGCAGGCCACGCTCGATCAGCTCACGAAGCGTCGACCGTGTTTCGGCCGCACGGGTCTTGGCCGCGATGAGCAGATCGTCCGGCAGCTCGACGGTCGTCTTCATACAGCTTTACAGGTTACCGTATCTATGGCTCGATGTCTTTGGTTACCGGGTCTGGGCGGAGGTGTCAATTTTTTGACTTGTACAAATTTACGAATTGTGACATAACGATGGCGTGACGAGCGTCGACCGGAAAACGCCTGAGATTGGGGAACTGCACAGCGACCTCGAACG
>CAZMWA010000150.1:0-15075 GCA_964569405.1 uncultured Vicinamibacteraceae bacterium
GTAGCCGACCAGGACCGGCACGAGGGTGACCGAGAGCAGGGCGGCGGCCGCCATGGCGTAGGTCTTGGTGAACGCCAGGGGCTTGAAGAGCCGGCCCTCCTGCGCCTCCAGGGTGAAGATCGGTGCGAAGGAAACCGTGATGACCAGCAGGGCAAGGAAGAGGGTGGGGCCGACCTCGGTGGCGGCGCGGGTGACGATCTGCCAGTGCGGCCGGCGGCCGGCGTCGCGTTCCAGGTGCCGGTGCGCGTTCTCGACCATCACGATCGCGGCGTCCACCATCGCGCCGATGGCGATCGCGATGCCGCCCAGCGACATGATGTTGGCGTTGATTCCCTGCAGGTACATCACGATGACGGCCATCAGCACCGCCAGCGGCAGGGTCAGCACGGCGACCAGCGCCGAGCGCACGTGCAGCAGGAAGACGGCGCAGACCAGCGCGACGATGGCCATCTCCTCCAGCAGCTTTTCCTGCAAGGTGTCGATGGAGCGTTCGATCAGCGCCGTCCGGTCGTAGACGGGGACGACCTCGACCCCCTCGGGCAGGCCCGACTGCAGCTCCGCCAGGCGGGTCTTGACCCGCTCGACCACGTCGTGCACGTTCGCGCCGTAGCGCACGATGACGATGCCGCCGACCACCTCGCCGTCGCCGTTCAGCTCGGCCAGCCCGCGGCGGATGTCCGGGCCGATCTGCACGGTGGCGACGTCCTGCACCGAGATCGGGGTCCCGGAGTCGTCCACCCCCAGCGCCACCCGCTTCACGTCGTCGACCCCCTGGATGTAGCCCTCGCCGCGCACCATGTACTCGGCCTCGGACATCTCCAGCACGCGCCCGCCGACGTCGTTGTTGCTCCGCTGCACGGCCGTGCGAATGCGGGCCAGCGGGATGTCGTAGGCGCGCAGGCGGTTCGGGTCGACCGTGATCTGGTACTGCTTGACGAAGCCGCCGATGCTGGCGACCTCGGAAACGCCCGGCACGGCGGTCAGCTCGTACTTGAGGAACCAGTCCTGCAGCGACCGCAGCTCGGCGAGGTCGACGTTCTCGGAGCGCAGGGCGTACATGTAGGCCCACCCGACCCCGGTGGCGTCCGGACCCAGGGTGGGAGTGACGCCCGCCGGCAGGCGCCCGCCGACGTAGTTGAGGTACTCCAGGACCCGGCTGCGCGCCCAGTACAGGTCCGTGCCGTCCTCGAAGATCACGTAGACGAACGAGAAGCCGAAGAACGAGTACCCGCGGACCACCGTGGCGGAGGGGACCGCCAGCATCTGCGTGGTGATGGGATAGGTGACCTGGTCCTCGACCACCTGCGGGGCCTGTCCCGGGTAGTCGGTGAAGATGATCACCTGTACGTCGGACAGATCCGGCAGCGCGTCCAGCGGCATCGCCCGCAGGGCGTAGATGCCGCCGAAGGCGATGCACACCGCCCCGAGGACGACGAAGAAGCGGTTGCCGATCGACCACTCGATGATCCTGGCAAGCATCGTTCTGCCCCAACTGGCGGTCAGTGGCGGTGGCCGGCCGGCATCGCCGGCATGCCGGCCGGTTCGCCGGGCGGCGCGGGCATGGGTGCCGCGTCGTGGATGTGCTCCCCCGGCGCTCCCGGCGCTCTCCCGCCAGCGGCCGGCATCGCCGGGGGCTGGGTTCCGTGGACGTGCTCCGCGGGCGCCGCCGGCATGTCGACGCCGGAATCTAGATTGCGGATCGCCGCCGTGAGGTTGCTCTCGGAGTCGATGAGGAACTGCGCCGAGACGACGATCGTGTCTCCGTCCTCGATGCCGTCGAGCACCTCCCACGCCCCGCCGCCGTACCGGCCGAGGGTGACGGCGGCGACCTGGAACGTGCCCGCGGACCTCTCCAGCACCACGAGATCGCGGGTGCCGCCCCGGATGACGGCCTCCTCCGGGACCGTCAGGGCGCCGCGGGCCACCGGCACGTCGAAGGTCACGTTGGCGTACATCCCGGCGCGCAGCGTCAGGTCCGGGTTCTCCAGCTCGATCGAGACGGTCATCGTGCGCGTCTGCTCGTCGAAGTGCGGATACAGGTAGCGGACGAATCCGGCGTAAGGCCGCCCGGGCAGGTAGGGCAGCTCGACGCGCGCCCGCTGGCCGACGCGCATCGCCTCGACCTGGTGCTCGAAGACCTCGACGTCGACCCAGATGGTCGTCAGGTCGGCCATCTTGTAGAGGTTCATGCCGGCCCGCACGTGCATCCCGTCCAGCGCCTGATCCAGCTTCTCGACGACGACGCCGGTAACCGGGGAGAGGACCGACAGCGTGCGGCGCGGGGTCCGCTCGCGCTCGAGCGTGGCGATCTGCTCGTCGGTGATGTCCCAGTAGTTGAGCCGCGCGCGGGTCGAATCGACCAGCGAGCGCGCGCGCTCGGCGATCGCCGGGTATTCGGACGTCTCCAGCCGCGCCGCGTAGTCGACCGCCTGCAGGTACTCCATCTGGGTGGTCACGAGCTGCGGGCTGTAGATGTCGAACAGGATCTGTCCCTCCTCCACGGTCTCGCCGAGGTAGTTCACCGCCACGTTCTCGATCCAGCCGTCGTACTTCGTGTTGACCCAGGCGATCTGGCGGTCGTTGTGGGCTAGGGTGCCGACGGTGCGGATGGTCTGGGCGATGTCGCGGCGGGCGGCCGGCTCGGTGCGCACGCCGATGCTCTGTGCGAAACGAGGGTCTATCCGGACCGTGTTCGGCGGCAGGCTCCCGACCTCGCTCGCGTAGACGGGCACCAGGTCCATGCCCATCGGGGACTTGCCCGGCCGGTCCGACGTGAAGGCGGGGTCCATGGGCGCGCGCCAGTACAGAATCTCCCGCTCGTCACCGGCGGGCGGCGCCTCGGCCGGCGGCGGGGACGAGGTCGCCGGCGCTTCGCGCAGCGTGGAGAAGAGGCGGGCGGACCACTGCCAGCCCGCGGGATTGAGGGTCACCAGCATCGTGGCGGCGATGCCCAGTCCGAAGCTGGCGACGCCGATCGCGATTGCCTTGTTCATGGCGTCCTCCCGGTCACGGGCACCCGCGTGCCGATCGCGCGTTCGAGGGCGGTGAGCGCGACGAGGAGGTCGGAGAGATATCGCGCGCGCAAGGAGCGGACGTCGATCAGCGCCCGCTCGCTGTCGAGCAGTTCGAGGACACCGAGCTGACCCGTCTCGTAGGCCGTCTCGGTCGCGCGAAGCGCCTCCTCGGTCTGCGGAACCAGCACGGCGTCGAGCAGATCGATCTGCCGGTCCAGGGTCTCGAGGCGGACGACCGCCTCCTGGACCTCCATCTCCATGGCGTTGCGCGCGGCCGCCCGCTGCCGCGTGCGCGCACGCAACTCGTCGTGCGCCTGCCCGATGGCGGCCCGGTACCGCGCGCTCCAGAGCGGCAGGGACGCACCCACGGAGACGGTCACCGCGTTCCTGCCGTTGTCCGGCGGCGGCGGCATGCCGGCCGGATCGTCGCGGCGGCCCACGTTGGTCACGCCCACGCTTGCGGTGAAGCCCGGGCGGGAGTGCTTCTTCGCCAGCTCGATGGACTGCTCGCTGCCTTCGATGAGCGTGGCTGCCGCCCGCAACTCGTGCCGATGCTGATTGCCGAGGCGGTAGAGCTGCTCGCGGTCGACCGCGACAGCGGGTCGAGACAACGGAGGGACGACGGGGACCGGCTGCTCGGCCGGGCGGTCGAGCACCGTGTTGAGGTGCGCCGCCAGGGACGCGCGCTGCCCCTCGAGCCGGTGCCGGCGGTCGATGACGCGGCTGATCTCCGCCTGCAGCCGGATCACGGCCTGTTGCAGGCCCTGGCCGGTGGCGTAACGGGCCGTGGCCAGCGTCTCGTAGTGCTCGAGCAACGACTGCTCCTCACCGGCGAGATCGAGCGCGGCGTCGATGTATCCCAGGTCGTAGTAGGCCTCCTTGACCCGGGCGACGACGTCCCGGCGTTCCGCTTCGTAGCGGTGATGCAGGGCCGTCGCCTCCAGCAGCGCGACGCGGCCTCGCAGCTCCAGGGTGCCGAACCAGGGAAACGTCTGGCTCAGCGTGACGCTGTTGAGCTGCGGGCCGACCCGCGTCTCCACGCTGCGCAGCGCCTGCGTGAAGGTCAGGACCGGGTCGGGCAGTGCGGTTACCTGTGGCACCCGTCGCCGGGCGGCCTCGTACTGCGCCTGGGCCTCGAGAACCGTCGGGTTGTGCTCCACCGCCGCGCTCACGTAAGCGCGCAGATCAGGTTCCGCCGCCCGGAAGTCCGGCATGTGCGCCGACGGCGCGGGCTGCGCGGCCACGAGCGTCGCGAACAGGCTCCCGGCGACCAGACCGGCCGCCGGACCGATTGCGCGGCATCGAGGAATAGATGCATGCATGTTGATCGTCCCCGTGTTTCCTCGTGTTCGAGACGACATCCGTCGTCCACCGGCCGCCGTTCCCACGACGGGTTCCCGGCGCGCGGGAACGTGAGCTCGGGAGCGCGCGGACGCGCGCCAAGCGCTCGGGCGGACAGACGACGGACGCGACGGAGGAGACGATCAGATCAGCAGGGAGGCGTGTCGCAGGAACAGCGGCGGCGATACGGATCGAGGTCGAGGGTGATCGGCCTGCCACCCGGCGTACGGGGCCGGGTGCCGCTCGCCTTCGACGGCGGGCGCCGGAGCCGCGTCGGCTTCCGGGGCGGCCTGCACGGATGGCTTCACGACGACGGTGGCGCAGCAAGTGAACGCGGCCGAGGTGCCGCCGTGGTGATCCTGAGGCCGATCATGGCAACTCGATGCGGCGGGTGCCGCCGCCGTCGCCATCAGGGGGCACAGGACGACGGCCGCCAGCAGGGCGCAGCCGACGCTGGCGACGGCCTGCCGCCGTCGGGTTCGCAGCATGCCTCCATGGTGGCACAATCCTCCCGGTTTTGCACGAGGTGCGTTAAGATCCGTCGCTTGTGCGCTCCGCGAGGCGCGCGAAGGGAGAGTGCCCACGTGT
Source organism: uncultured Vicinamibacteraceae bacterium (assembly GCA_964569405.1). Taxonomy (GTDB): domain Bacteria; phylum Acidobacteriota; class Vicinamibacteria; order Vicinamibacterales; family UBA8438; genus JAAXGX01. Next base: position 4,944 of record CAZMWA010000150.1, read on the forward strand.
CGGATGCAAGCGTGACCGGGACCGTCGAACCAGTCGCCGCCGAAGCGCTCGATCCCGAGCGGATCCAGTGGCTCAGGAACGTGCCGTTCCTCGCCATCCAGCTCGCCTGCCTGCTGGTGCTCTGGACCGGTGTCTCCGGCACGGCCATCGCCATCGGCCTGGTGACGCTGTTCGCGCGGATGTTCGGGTTGACCGCCGGCTACCACCGTTACTTCTGCCACCGGGCGTTCAAGACGAGCCGCGCGTTCCAGTTCGTCCTGGCGTGGCTCGGCGCCTCGGCCGCGCAGCGGGGGCCGCTCTGGTGGGGGGGACACCACCGCTGGCATCACCGGCACTCCGACACGGCGCAGGACGTCCATCCGCCCGGCGTCAAGGGGATCGTGTGGGCCCATGCCGGCTGGATCATGGCCGCCGGCAACGATCGGACGCGGATCGAGTGGATCCGCGACTTCGCGAAGTTCCCGGAGCTGCGCTGGCTCGACGATCACCACTACGTCGCCCCGGTGACCCTCGGCGTCGCGCTCTTTGGACTCGGTCACTGGCTCGGCGGCGCCCACCCGGGGCTGGGCGTGAGCGGCGCGCAGCTCGTGGTCGTGGCGCTGTTCTGCAGCACGACGCTGCTCTACCACGTCACCTTCGCCGTCAACTCTATCGGCCACTGCCTCGGCAGCCGCCGCTACGAGACGAACGACGCCAGCCGCAACAGCTTCTGGCTGGCTCTGGTGACGGCCGGCGAGGGCTGGCACAACAACCACCACCGCTACCCGGCCTCCGAGCGCCAGGGGTTCTACTGGTGGGAGGTCGACTTCACCCACTACGGCGTCGTGCTGCTGTCGTGGCTCGGGGTGGTCTGGGACGTGCGGGGGCCGTCGGCCGAGGTGATCCGCGAAGGCGCACGCTGAGTCGATCGGGTCCTGGAACGACCCATCCCGCCGATGACGCCCGGTGGTCGCCGCCCAGCGGGCCAGCGAGCCGGCCCTGCGCTGATATACTCCGAGGCCTCACGAAAATCTGGAGGTGTGCCGTGTTGCGAGTGCTCGTATTCCTCGCGTCGGTGTTGGGTCTTGTCGGCGGCCACCCGCTCGACGCCCAGACCTGCGATCCCGCTGGAGATGTGAATTTCGTCTGCGGCACGACCAATCCGGAAGACCTCTACCGGGTTCCGGGCGCCCCCTGGGTAATCGCATCGGGGCGATACTCCGCGTCGGAGGGTCCCGTCTACGCGGTGGACCTTCGTGATCACAGCGTTCAGGAGATCTTTCCCGCCGGCGCGTTGCCGCCGGAGCACGACCTCGACACCTATAGCGGCTGCCCGGGCCCCAACAACGTCTTCCAGCCGCACGGACTGACCCTGCGGGAGGGCGGCGGCGATGTGCATACCCTCTACGTCGTCGGTCACGGCGCGCGGGAGGCCATCGAGGTCTTTGCGCTGGATGTCGGCGGCGCCGCGCCCACGATGAAGTGGATCGGCTGCATCCCGGCGCCGGAGGGCACCGCCCGCATCAACTCCATCACGGCGCTGCCCGACGGCTATCTCGGCGCGACGAACTTCGACCGCGCGGGTGGGGAGCTCTGGGAATGGCATCCCACGACGGGCTGGGTCGAAGTGCCCGGCAGCCGGATGCCCGGTCCCAACGGTCTCGTGTCCTCGGAAGACGGGCAGTGGTTCTACATCGGGGGCTGGAGCGATCGGGCGCTGGTGCGGCTGTCGCGCGGCCAGAGTCCGCCGCGCGTCGACCGGATTCCGGTTGGCTTCAACGTCGACAACGTGCGCTGGGGGCCCGCTGGCAAAGTCATCGCCGCCGGCCACGTGACCCAGTGCGGGGACCTCGATCCTTGTGAGCTGTCGGCCGCTCGCGTGGCCGAGGTCGATCCGACGACGTTCGAGGTCGAGCAGTTGGTGGACTACAAGGGGAACGAGTTCTTCCAGGTCGGCACCGTGGCCATCGAGGCGAACGACGAGATCTGGATCGGCGGGATCAGGGGCAGCTACGGGATCGCCCGATTCCCGCGCCAGGAGGCTGCGCCGTAGAGCCGGTGCAGATGTTCCACTCCGGGCCAGGTTTCCGTGGCCGGCCCGCCTGCTGAAGGCCGTCGCTGGTGAGCCGCTTCGTGCTCGACGCTTCCGTGGCAGCAGCGTGGCTCCTCGACGATGGACTCTCCTTGTACGGCGCGGTGTATCTGGAATTGGCCCAACGGTCGGATGGGCCTCTCGCGACGCTCGACAAGGCGCTCACGCGGGCGGCCGGCGCCGCGGGGATCGCGCTGACCGACCCGTGGCGTATTCTCGGGAACCGGCGGGGAAGTGAGTTGGCGTCCCCAACGGGATTCGAACCCGTGTCTCAGCCTTGAAAGGGCTGGATCCTAGGCCTCTGGACGATGGGGACGTCCGTGGGTGCTGAACAGAAAAGTATACACGGCACGGCCGGACGGCGCCTGCCCGGCGGTCGAGGGCTGCTAGGATCGACGCAGCCATGCACGCGGATCTGCAGGAAGCCATCGATTTCCACGAGGCCATCGTCGCCGAGGGAGCCAAGGCGCTCGTCGGCTACGAGCGCGAGAAGGTGCTGGCCAACACCGTCCTGCTGTCCGAGATCCCGACCACGTACGATGCCGACGAGAACCGGCAGGTCAACGCCGGCAACCTGCTGTTGCGGGGCGTGCCGGGAGTGGGCAAGACGTTCTTCGGGGTGATCCTGGCCGCCATCAGCGGCGCCAAGTTCGCCCGCTTGCAGGGGCGGGCCGACCTGCAGCCGACCGAGGTGGTCGGCTTCCAGATGATCAACCCGGCGACCGGGCAGTTCATCACCGAGTTCGGCCCGCTGGCCTCGGCCGAGGTGATCCTGCTCGACGAGATCAACCGCATCCCGCTGAAGTCGCAGAGCGCGTTCCTGGAGGGGCTGCAGGACCGCACCGTGACCGTCGGCAAGGAGACCTACCGGCTGCCGTCCTTCAGCTTCGCCATCGCCACGATGAACCCGATCGAGCTGGGGCAGGGGACCTTCCCCCTGTCGGAGGCGGCGACCGACCGCTTCGCGATCATGGTGAATATCGGCTACCTGCCGCCGGAGGAGGAGCAGCGGCTGGTCGGCTTCGACTTCAAGAAGGTGTCGCTCGACGGGCTGATGTCGAAGGAGCGGGTGGTCGAGCTGCGGTCGAGCATCACCGAGCGGGTCTTCCTGCACGACGCCATCGCCCGGTACATCCAGCGGCTGGTGGCGGCCTCGCGGCCGTACGACGAGGAGACGGACTGGCGGCGGCGGTCGCCGTCGGAGCTGGTGGAGCGCTACGTCGATCTGGGCGGCTCGCCGCGCGCGACGATCTGCTGGGGGCGGCTGGTGAAGGTGTGGGCGCTGCTCGCGCGGGGGCGGGCGGAGGTGTACCCGGAGGACGTGCAGGACCTGGCTGGCTACGTGCTCGGCCACCGCATCTGGCTGGCGCCCCACGCGGCCGGCCAGGGGGTCTCGGTCGAGGCCGTCATCGGCGAGATCATCGAACAGGTGCCGATCCCGTGAGCGTCCGCACCGGCGACGAGCTCGTGAGCTGGACCGAGGTGCAGGACATCGAGCTGGTCATCGTCCGGCGCATGCGCGAGTACATGGCGGGCGCGCATCCGAGCGTGTTCCAGGGGGCGTGGTTCGAGTTCGCGGGACTGCGCGACTGGCAGCCCGGCGACCGGCTGACCTCGATCGACTGGCCGCAGTCGACCCTGACCAACTTCAGCCCGCTGGTGACCCGCGAGTTCGAGCAGCAGAGCACGGCGCGCCTCGTCATCGTGGCCGACACGTCGCTCTCGACCCGCTGCGGGGCCGCCGGGGCGCCGATCGCCACCGACGTCGCGCGGACGGTCGCGACCCTGGCCCTGGCCGGAGCCTTCTTTCAGGATATGGTCGGCCTGATTACGTTCGACGCGCGATCGCGACGGTTGCTCGTGCGGCCGCAGGTCGGCCGGAACCACGCCATTCACTGCCTGGAGGCGTATCAGGACCTGGTGCTGGAGCGCTCGGCGCACGAGCCGCGGCGGATCGACGACAGCTTTCTCGGCTTGTTGCGCAAGCCGTCGATGGTGCCGGTGGTGTCGGACTTCCTGTTCGAGGAAACGGGGCCGCTGCTGGACGAGCTGCTCGCGCTGAACGCGACCCACGACGTGTTCGTGGTGCTGATTGACAGCCGGCACGCCTTCGAGTTGCCGGAGCTGTCGGCGGGCTGGGTGGAGGGCTGCGACGTCGAGACCGGCGAGTCGCGGCTGCTGTCGGCCGACGACGTGCGGCGGCTCGGGGAGCGGGTCGCCGCGTGGCAGGACGAGGTGGAGGCGCGGGCGGCGGGGCTCGGCCTGGAGGTGCTGCGGCTGGGGGGCGACGCGGAGCGGTTCCACCACCAGGTGGTCGAGTTCCTGGCCGACCGCCGGCTGCGGAAGCGATAGGGAGGGAGTGTGCGGCACCGCGCGAGCCTTCGGAACGGACTCCTGGCCGCAAGCCTGACGCCGGTGTTCGCCGCGTTGTGGCCCCCGCCGTCGGCGGCCCAGCCGGGGCCGGACATGGTGGCGGTGGAGGCGATGCAGTGCTGGCGGCGCATCGCGAGTCACGCGGTCCACGTCGGCGAGCGCTTCGACATGGTGCTGACCTGCGCCGTGGTCGATACGGAGACGGCGCGCGTGGTCCCCGACCTGGCGTGGCTCGAGCCGGAGACGCTCGGCGTATCCCCGTTCGAGGTACTCGACGGCGAGCGCTACGACGACGTGGTGCGCGGGCCGCGCCGGTTCTTCCAGTACCGCTATGCGCTGCGGATCATCGGGGAGGATTACTTCGGCCTCGACGTGGAGCTGCCGCCGCTGGAGCTCCGCTACCGCATCGAGCGCTCGATCGACGGGGGCACGGCGACCGAGGGGCGCGAGCTGGCGTATGTCCTGCCGCCCGAGTCGGTGCGGGTGCTGTCGCTCGTGCCGGCCACGGCGGTCGATATCCGGGAGCTGCGGGGCGAGACGTTCGGCGACGTCGAGGCGCGCCTGTTCCGGGCGAACCTGATCGGCATCGCGGCCGTGGCGATCGGGGTGGCGGCCGCCGGGGTGTTCCTGCTGGGGGTGGTCCGGGTGCGGCGCGAGTGGCGCGGCGTGGCGGCGGTGCGCGACGACGGCGTGCCCGCCTGGCGGGTGGCCCGGACGGCGCTCGGCGAGCTGCGGGCGGTGCGGGACGCGACGGCGGCCGACGGCTGGACCGGTGACCTCGTGGCGCGGGCGCTGGCGGCGCTGCGCATTGCGGCGGCGCTGGCGCTGGGCCGGCCCGTCGCCCAGCGGGCCGGTAGCGCGTCGGCCGACGGCGCGTCGGCCGGCGGCGCGGTGGCGGACGGGACCGTCGTCGATGGAAGGGCGGTCGATCCGGAAGGCCGGCTGCCCGTGCGGCGGGGGCTGTTCGGCCGGGAGACGGTCTTCGTCTCTTCGGCGCTCACCGCGCGGGACATCGACGGCGAGCTGCCGCGCGTCCGTGTCGAGTTCACGGAGGGCGCGCCCGCCATCGAGACGTTGCGTGCCGGCCTGGTCGGCTTCGCGGGGGCGCGGTACGGCTCCGTGTCCGAGGTGCCGGCGGGTGGTCCGGCTCCCGCTGCGCCGGCGAGTGACCTGGCGGCCCACCTGGAGGCGGCAATCGAGGTGTTGCAGTCGCTGCAGATGGAGCTGTTGGAGCCGGTACGCCGGGTGAGCCGTATGTACCGTAGCTGGAAGCAGTGGGCCGCGAAGCGATGGAGACCTTGAGCGCGATGCTCGCGCGGCTCGGGTGTCGAGTGGGGCGCAGTCGAAACGCGGTGGCCGGGTGATGGAGATCTTGAGCACGGTGCTCGCGCGGCTCGGCGAGATGCTGGCCGAGCTCCGGCTGCTCGGCGACGCGGGGCTTTCGCTGCTCCAGCGCGACGCGGCGGTCGTCGTGACCGGCGGGCTCGCCGTTGCCGCCCTCGGCATGCTGCTCTGGCGCCACGCGCGGCCGCGGACCCCGGGCGCCGCGAACATCGTCCTGCCTGCCCTGCCGGCGCGTCGGCTCGCGTCGCGAGCGCACCTGGCGCCGGTCCGGCATGTCGCGTTCGCCATCTTCCTCGCCGGCTTCGCCCTGTTCACCGTGGCCCTGGCCGACCCGCACACCGCGCTCGTGCAGGAGGAGGAGTCGTATCCGGGCCACCGCATCGCGATACTGATCGACGCGTCGCTCAGCATGAACACCGCCTTCGCGACCCAGCGCCTGGCGGCGGGGAACACCTTCCTCGCCAACGTCGCGGCGGCGGAGTACTTCGTCCGGCGCCGCATGGAGGGGCCGTACCACGACCTGACGTCGCTGGTGCAGTTCGGCAACGAGGCGTACATCGTCACCCCGTTCACCACCGACTACGAGAACATCCTGCTCAGCATCAGCCTGATCGGCACCCCGGAGGAGTACCGCCGCTTTCCCGACCACGGCACCCTGGTGATGAACGCCATCAGCCGCGGCGTGCAGCTCTTCCGGACGTTCGACTTTCTCGGCGCGGCCGGCAACCTGATGGTGATCTTCAGCGACGGACAGGACACCCACGCGCGGTTCGAGGACCTGACGCTGGACGCGATCATGCAGGAGGCCGCCGACAACCAGATTCCGGTCTACTTCATCCGGACCGCCTACGACCAGGCGCTCGGCGAGGTCATCTCCGACCAGCAGTGGAAGCTGGCCGTGGAGCGGACCGGCGGCAGGTTCTTTCCGGCGGAGAACGAGGACGCCATTCTGGCCGCCATCCACGAGATCGACGAGCTGGCCGAGGGGCGCATCCGCGTCCGGCGCTACACGGCCCACGAGCCGCGCTTCGGCCCGTTCGCGCTGGCCGCGGTCCTGCTCTGGCTGATCGCGGCGACCCTGACCCTGGGCGTCAGGCACTTCCGGAGGTTCCCCTGATGAAGGCGGCATTCCAGTACCTGGTTACGGCGCTGATCCTGGGTGGGATCGCCGCCGCGGTGGCGGCGGCCGGCCGCCTCGATCGCCGCGTGGCGCGGGCCGAGCAGCAGATCGCGACGTTCTCTTTCGACGGCGCGGAGACCGCTTTCGCGGAGCTGGAGCGCTCCCTGGACGTCGCGGGAACCGTGCCGTGGCTGTTCGGCGGCACGCGGGCCGACGTGGAGACGCGCCGCGCTGCGCTGCGCTACTGGCGGGGCGATTACGCCGGCTTGCTGGCCGACTACGCCGACGCGCCGCCGGCCGCGGCGGGGAACCTGCGGCTGCAGTTCGTGCTGGCCAACGCTGCGGCCCGCGCCGCGCTGGATCCGGAGGCCGACCGCGAGCAGGTGCTGCGGGCGCTGGACGGCGCCATCGACGTCTACCTGGGCGTGTTGCAGGAGAGCCCGGGCCACCTGGACGCCGCCTACAACTACGAGTACCTGCTGAGGCTCCGCGCGGACATCGCCTCGGGAGCGGAGATCCCGACGCCGCCGCGCAGCCGGCACGGCCGCGAAGGGGAGGCGCCGGAGGACGGCGAGCTGGAGGAGATCGAGATCTACGTGCCGGTGCAGCGCGACGTGGACCCGGAGATGGACGAGTCGCCGACCCTCGGCGCGGGGGACCGCATCCGGAGGCGCGGATAGGAGTATGCCGCCGATTCGCTTCGAGGAGCCGCTGCTGCTCTGGTTGCTGGCCGTGCCGGCGGTTCTGCTGCCGGTATGGCTCTGGCAGCTCGCGCGGCGGCGCCGTGACGTGCGCAGGCTGCGGGCGTCGCGGACGGCGCCCGTGCCGCAGCGTCACCGGTTCGCCGGGGGGCTGGGCTTCTGGCTCGCGGTCAACGTCGCGGCAGCGCTGGCGATCGTGGCGTTGGCACGCCCACAGGCGCTCGTGTCGGTGACCGAGACGGCCGGTGTCGACTTCGTGGTGCTGCAGGACGGATCGACGTCGATGCGGGTCACCGACGTCGCGCCCGACCGGTGGCAGCGCTCGGTGGCGTGGATCCGGACCTTCGCCGAGGTGCTCGGCTGGCGCCGGGAGCGGGTGGCGCTGGCCCTGTTCGCCCATCGCGCGGCGCCGCAGGTGCGGCTGACCAGCGATCCGAACGCGCTCTTCTTCTTTCTCGACCACCTCGCCGACGAGCCGCCGTTCCGATTGCGGGACGACACGAGCTGGAACACCAACATCGAGGACGGCCTCGCCTGGGGCGTCCGGATGATCGAGAAGGACGAGGAGCTGTACGGCCCGCGGCTCGGCGCGCGGGCGTTCGTGGTGCTCTCGGACGGGCAGGCCTGGAGCGGAGAGGTGGCCCGCTCGCTGAAGCTGGCCCAGGACCGCAACATCCGCGTCTACGTCGTCGGCGTGGGTACGACCGGCGGCGGCTTCATCCCGCAGCTTCCCGTCGGGCGCTACCAGGAGCCGGAGCCGCCCATTCACTCGGTGCTCGATCGGCGCTCGCTGCGCGCCATCGCGCAGGCGGGCGGCGGGCAGTACTTCGAGCTGGGGTCCGAGCCGGACCACGTCGTGGCCCTGCGGATCCTCTCCGACGTGCAGCGCTCGGCCCGCGGCGTGGTCCAGCGGCAGGAGACCTTCACCGATCTCTACTGGTACTTCCTGCTGGCGGCCGGCCTCGTGCTGGGCACGGGGACGTTGTTGCTCAAGGAACGGACCCAGCTCTGGTGGCAGTTGGCCGCCGCCGCGGCGCTCGGCGTGATGCTGCTGCCGTAACGCGACTATTGGCGGCGGTAAACGGCCGGCGCGCTCAGCATCGTGCGGTGCGGGGCTCGGCAGGCACCAGGTGAGCGGCGGCGAGCAGGGTTCGCGCCCGGAACCCCTCCGTGCAACGCAGGATCCGCATCGTCGGCGTGTGGTCGAACGCGTTCGCCTCTATCGACGCGGAGCGCAGCTTAAGGTGCGCGAACATCGGACGGCCCCCGCCGATGGGGCGCAGGTGTTCGTCCGGCCCCCGCGCCGCGGGCAACAGCTTCAGCGCCACCGTGCCGCGCACGTTGCCTCCGACGGCGAGGATGCGATTGCGGGACGGGTCGAGCGCGACGACGACGTCGCAATGGGTCCGCGCGCCGTTGCCCATCTGCCGGCGCCGTTCGGCAATCGAGCGGTAGGTGGGCCGCCGCGCGCTGCACAGCAGGTCGCCGGGCGCGATGGTCGCTGTCCCGACGTCGTGCGCCGTGAACGCGCCCGGTGACCCGTCGGCCGCGGTCGCTCGAATGGCCTGGTCGATGTAGACGTGGTGCGCCACCGCACGCTCGAAGTGGCTGGCATTGCCGAGGCCGGCCTCGCACATGACCCACGACACGAAGGCGGCCGACCAGGGATAGCGCCATCGGGAGGCGACCCCGCGTCGTCCCTTCCACGCCGCGTTCTGCTCGTTGAGGATCCAGCCGCCGTGCGGCGTCACCGCCCAGTAGCCCGCGATGGACGGTGCTATCCGTGCGGATTCGGTGCGGTTCGGCCGCCGCCGGCGCCGCCGGGTGCGTTGCGCTGCGCGGTCGGAGGCGTCGACGTTCGTCCGGTCCACGACGGGAAACCCGAAGAACCCCCATTCCTGAACGGCAAGGTCGACGATGCGGCGCCGGACCTCGTCCAGCGGCAGGTTGGGGCAGGGCATGCGGTGGATCGTCATCCTGCCCGGGGCGCCGCGCACGCGTCCGGACGGCGGCGTGGCGTCGAGGAGGGCGTCCGGCAGGCGGTCGAACGGCGTCTGCTGCGCGAACGTGACGGACGCGGCGCCCGCGCAGGCCGCCAGCGCCAGCGCGAAGGCGCCAGCCCGCGTACGCACACGCCCGCCCGAGCCGTTCACGTGTCTACTCGCCATCGCGTACGCTGCCGCAAGGAGTGGTTCACACGGTCGAGACCACTAGAAGTCGGCGGGAGCAGGCGCCTCCCCGCCGTCCCAGTCCTTGACGGATCCGTCCCTGGCCTTCAGGAACCCGAGCAGGCATCCGTTGGAGCCGTCCCTGACCGGGTGGCAGCGCGCCTTCACCATGTCGCCCGGGGCGATGTAGTCGCGCGTGATGCCGATCCGCAGCAGCCCGTTGCGGCTGGTGGCCTCCAGAGCCCAGATCTGCGGCTCACCGTCGGGGCCCTCGACCTCCAGGTAGAGCCACGAGTGCGGTACCAGCAGGTGGAGCTCCGTGACCACCCCCTCGATGTCCGTGAACGTATCCGAG
>CAZMWA010000151.1:0-4642 GCA_964569405.1 uncultured Vicinamibacteraceae bacterium
GCTGGTGGCGCTCGACGAGTGGGTGACCGCGGACGTCGCACCGCCCGCCAGCCGCGTGCCGCGCGTGTCGGACGGCACGGCCGTCTTCTCGGTGCCGGACCCGGCGACCGTCAGCGGCGTCGTGCCGCGGGCGAAGCTGGGCTTCCCCGCCATTCCGGGCGTCTCGTACACGGGCGTCTTCTCGACGCGCTACCTGCTCGACTTCGGGCCGCGGTTCGACGACGGGATCCTCGACCACCAGCCGCCGGCGTTCGGCGGCCGGCCGACGTATCCCGCGTTCGTGTCGCGAACCGACGCGGACGGCAACGAGGTGGCCGGCATCCGCCTGCCGCCGGTCGCGGCGCCGGTCGCGACGACCACCGGCTGGGCGCTGCGCGCGGAGGGCTACGGCAAGGGCGACGGCTGCGAGGCGTCCGGGCAGCTCCTGCCGTTCCCGGAGACCCGCGCCGCGCGCGAGGCGTCCGGCGACCCGCGGCGGTCGCTCGAGGAACGCTACGGGACGCACGCGGGCTACGTCGCGGCCGTGACCGAGGCCGCGCGGGAGCTGGCCCGGCAGCGGCTGCTCCTCGAGCAGGACGTGCAGCGCTACATCGACGAGGCGGCGGCCAGCGCTGTCCTGAAGTAGCCGGCGCCGGGTGCACCGGACAGGGAGGGCTCATGAGTCATCGTCGCGCCGCCGTCGCGTTGTGGACCCTGCTCACCGTCGGGGTGCCTGCCCTGCCCGCCGCCCAGCCGCCGTCGCCGGCGGCGGGGCTCACGCCGTGGGGCGACCCGGACCTGCAGGGCATCTGGACCGGCCAGACCTTCACGCCGCTGCAGCGCCCGGCGCACCTCGCCGGGCGCGAGCTGTTCACGGAGCAGGAGGCGGCCGAGCTGCGGCGCCTCCTCACCGCCGAGGGGGTCGACCCGCTCGCGCTCCGCAGCGGCGAGCAGCTCGGCGCGCCGGACACCATCCGCGAGCAGTTGCGTCAGACCCCCGAGAACATCCACTACGACAACTCGATGTGGCTGCGCACGCGGCAGCCCAAGGGGCTCTCGAGCCGGCGCACCTCGCTGGTGGTCGATCCGCCCGACGGCCGCATCCCGCCCCTGACGCCGGCCGCCCGCCGGCGCGCCGACGAGCACGCCGCCGCCCGGCGCGGGCGCGAGTACGACGGCTACGAGCAGCGCCCGATGCAGGAGCGTTGCCTGCTGTGGGTCATCGAGGGACCGCCGATGATGCCGCCGCCGTACAACGACCTGCTGCAGATCTTCCAGGCGCCCGGCTACGTCGCGCTCCTGCAGGAGCTGGGCACCAACCGCGCGCGCATCGTCCCGGTGGGGCCGCGGCCGCACATCCAGGCCGGCATCCGCCAGTTCCGGGGCGACTCGCGCGGGCGCTGGGAGGGCGGGACGCTCGTCGTCGAGACCACCAACTTCACGGCCAAGACCCTGTTCCAGGGCGCCACGGGCCCGCGCCCGCCGGTGCGCGCCTATGCCCGCGGCCCGGGGTTGCGCGTGGTCGAGCGCTTCACGCGGCTGGACGCCGGCACGCTGCGCTACGAGTTCACGGTCAACGATCCGACCACGTGGACGCGCCCCTGGAGCGTGGAGATTCCGATGCTCGCCACCGAGGGGCCGCTCTACGAGTACGCCTGCCACGAGGGCAACCACGACATCCGGCACATCCTCGAGGTGGCGCGCGGCGTCGAGGCGCAGGCAGCGCGGCAGCCCTGATGGGGCCCTTGGTCCCCGGTATGGCGTCTGGTAGTGTTACGAGGAGAAGATTCCATGCAGGCGGGAAGATTGGCGCCGCGGCGGATATCCCTGGCGACGCTGCTGGCGGCGGCAGGCGTGCTGGCGGCGGGCGCGGCGCCGGAGGGACAGCTTCCCGGCGGCAGCATCACCCGCGACACCGGGCAGAGCGTCGCTCCGGTCTACGAAGGTTGGTACGAGACCGAGGACGGCGGGATCGAGGTGTCCTTCGGGTACATGAACCGGAACTGGCAGGAAGCCTTCGACATACCCGTCGGTCCCGACAACCGCATCTCCCCCGGCCCGCCCGACCAGGGCCAGCCGACGCACTTCGTGCCGCGCCGCCAGATCGGCGTCTTCACGGTCCGGGTGCCCGCCGACCTCGAGGGCGAGGTCACGTGGACGCTCACGAGCCGGGGCGAGACCTTCGAGATCCCCGCGAACCTCGATCCCGTGTACCTGATCGAGCCGCTCCGGGAGACCGCGCGGCGCTTCCCCGGCAACACGCCGCCGTCGGTGAGATTCGAAGCGGACGGCGAGGCGGGCATGGGGCCGCGCGGCACGCACGCGACGCGCGCCGCGGTGGTCGGACAGCCGCTGGCGCTCGACGTGTGGGTCACCGACGACGGGCTGGGCTCGGTTCGCGGCGACGGGAGGCTGCCGCTGACGTGGATCAAGTACCGCGGGGCGGGGCCGGTGACCATAGCCGATGCCGAGCCGCGGGTCGAGAACGACAGGGCCGGCACGACGGCGACCTTCGACGAGCCGGGCGAGTACACGCTGCATCTGCGGGCGTCGGACGGGTCGAACCCGCCCGGCTCACCCCCGTTCCAGTGCTGCTGGACGAACGGTTACGTGCACGTGAGCGTCAGGGAGTAGACATGACCAGGAAACAGAGCGCAACGCGCGGTCGGTCGGCGGCGGCGGGCCTCGTCCTCGCCGGCATCGTGGCGGCGGCGCCCGCCGTCGGGCTCGCCCAGACGGCGGCCGGGCCCGAGGTGACGTTCGCCCGGGACATCGCGCCGCTCCTGCAGCAGCACTGCCAGACGTGCCACCGCGAGGGCAGCATGGCGCCGATGTCGCTGGTGACCTATGCCGAGACGCGGCCCTGGGCGCGGGCCATCAGGAACCGGGTGGTCGCGCGCGAGATGCCGCCCTGGCACCTCGACAAGACCGTGGGCATCCAGCAGTTCGTCAACGACATCTCGCTGAGCGACGAGCAGATCGACCTGGTCGTGCGCTGGGTCGACGCCGGCGCGCCGCGGGGCAATCCGGGCGACATGCCGCCGCCCGCGACCTGGCCGGACGACGACCGCTTCCGGCTCGAGGCGGAGTTCGGGCCGCCCGACATCGTCGTCCGGGGCGTGCCCTGGACGATGCCGGCCGAGTCCCAGGACGCCTGGTTCACCCCGGTTGTCGAGATCGATCTGCCCGAGTCGGTCTGGGTGCGCGCGGCCGAGACGAAGCCGTCGCTGGCCGGCCGCCCGATAGCGCATCACGCGTCCACGTACCTGTACCAGCCGAAGAGCCCCGAGCTGCTCGCTGCCGAGCGCGCGCTGCGCAGCGGAGACGGCACCGTGGAGGACGTCATCCGCGCGGCCACGGAGCAGGAGTACGCCGACGACCTGCTGGAGGTGCGCGAGTTCTTCACCGAGTGGGCGCAGGGCAAGGACGGCGAGATCTTTCCGGACAACGTGGGCAAGATCGTGCAGGCGGGGGCCAGGGTCGAGTTCGAGGTCCACTACCACGCCGTGGGCTACGAGGTGACGGACGTGATGGAGACCGCCTGGTGGCTCTATCCGCAGGACTCGCCGCCCAAGTACAACGCGCAGTTCGTGGCCGTCGGCATCACGGCCGGCCAGCTCCTCGAAATCCCGCCCAACTCGGTGACGGAGACCAAGGGGACTTACGTCATGCCGGCGCCCGGGATCTTCCACAACTTCCAGCCCCACATGCACTTCCGCGGCAAGGCGTTCCTGATGGAGGCGATCTACCCGAGCGGTCGCCGCGAGGTGATCAACTACACGTCGCAGTTCGACAACACGTGGCACCTGAACTACATCTACGACCCCGACTACGCGCCGCTGCTGCCCAAGGGCACCGTGGTGGAGATCACCGCGTGGCACGACAACACGGCGGCCAACCGCAACAACCCCGACCCGCGGCAGTGGGTCGCCTACGGGCAGCGCACGGTGGACGACATGGCCCACGCCAACCAGCAGGTGATCTTCATCACGGAAGAGGACTACGAGCGCCTGAGCGCCGAGCGCGAGGCGCGCGACGCGCGGGCCGCCACGCAGAACCAGAACTGAACTATCGCGCGTCCTCCTGGGCGCGGGCGCCCGAGAGGATGTTGGTCATGCCGTAGTTCCCCTCGTGGCAGGCGTATTCGTAGATGGGCGTGTCCGAGCGCGTCATGCGGACCACTGCCGTCCACGGCCGCGTCCAGGTCTCCGGATCGTCGATCGTGAACTCGTAGCGCAGCCTGTCCTCGCTGACGCGGGTGAACCGCTCGGTGACGGTCATGCCCGGCGTCGCGCTGTGGTTCTCGGTGAAGGCCGTGGCGCCGTGGAAGTTCGTCGTCTCGATGACCAGCGTGTCGCCCTCCCAGCGGCCGCGCGAGCTGCCCAGCCGCTGCGGAACCGCCGACGTCAGGTGCGGGCGCCCGTCGAGCGGCACGATCCGCGCGTCGTGGATCATCTCGTTGAAGACCACCACGTAGTCGGCCGTCTGGATCATCTGGAAGTAGTTGTTGTAGGCGCTGGGCATCATCGGCGGGCCGGTGTTGAAGCCCGCGATGCAGCGCTCGGCGATGCCCCGGCTGTCCCACGAGTCGTAGCCGCGGGCGCGCCGCCCCGCCGCCCCCGCCTGCGGCGTCCGCGGCTACGACTCGTGGGACAGCCGGGGC
>CAZMWA010000152.1:0-6740 GCA_964569405.1 uncultured Vicinamibacteraceae bacterium
GGCGCGCCGTGCGCGCCTTGCGGAGTCACCTGCTATAATCAGCCGCCGGGAGCCAGGGTGGCGAAAGATGATCTCATCGATGTCCAGGGTACGGTCACGGCCGTGCACAGCGGCGGACTGTACCGTGTCCAGTGCGACCCCGGCCACGAGGTGCTCGCCCAGTTGAGCGGCCGCATGCGGCGCTTCCGGATCAAGGTCGTTCCGGGCGACCGCGTGACCGTCGGCGTCTCGCCCTACGACCCGACCCGCGGCATCATCACCTTCCGCGCAAGGTAGGCAGCGGCATGTTCGACGAATCGGGTCCGCCGGCGGCGAGCGGATCGGAGGCCGGCGCGGATGCCGTGGTGGTCCGCTTCACGTCGTGCCGCTGGCACGCGACGCAGGACAACGGCGGCTCGCCCTACTGCTCGCACCGCGACGTGTTGCCGTACGCCGGCGTGAACGGCTTCAGCCCGGACGCGTGGTGCCCCGAGTGCGACCACTTCAAGGCGCGTCGCAGCGTCAAGAAGCGCCCCGACTATCTGCTGGACGACTACTGAGGGCGCGCGGTCCCGCCGCCGCTATTCGCTGAACTGCCGCGCGAGGTCCACCCACTCGCCGTCGGGCGCCAACTGCTGGTAGGCCCGCCAGTGCGACTTGGACTCGCCCGACCGGCCCATCTTCTCGAGGGTCACGGCGAGGTAGAAGTGCGCGTCCGCGTAGCCCGGGTTCAGGCCCAGCGCATCCGTGTAGCAGCCCACCGCCTCCTCGTAGCGTCCCAGGTCGTGGTGGATGTTGCCCAGATTGAAGCGCGCCTCGAAGCAGTCCGCATCGAGGCTCAGCGCCCAGGCGTACAGCGCCTGGGCCTCGACCAGCTCGTCGTGCGCGTAGTGGATGTTGGCCAGGTTGACGATGGCGGGTACGAGCGTGGGATCGAGCAGCAGCGCCTTCCGATAGGCCGCCCGGGCCTGCTCCCGGTCGGCCTCGCTCCCCTCGTCGAGCTCCGCCCCTTCGAGGAAGAAGCGCGCCGCGATGGCGGACTGCGGATTGCCGCTGTCGGTCCAGGGAGGCTGATCGTCGCGCGGTGCGAACTTGCGCGACGCCCGGCGGTGCAGGGCCACGACCTTGGCCGGCCGGGCGTCGCCCCGGGCGTTGAAATTGAACCTCAACTGACCGGCGCGCGCCGCGAGCTGCCGCCGCACGATGCCCCGGAACGAATGCCCCTGCTGCAGGCCGTCGTTGACCTGCTTGATCACGGCCATGTCCGCCAGCGTGTAGTACGTGTCGACGTTCGTGCGCGCGGCCGGACGCACCAGGCCCCACGTGAGCAGGTAGCGCAGCCGCGCGTCGTGGACCAGCGGGTACAGGTCGCGCACGCGCCGCAGGCCGTGGTAGCGCTCCTCGAGCGCCGCGGCGGTCCGCAGGCCGCCGAGCCGGCAGAACTCGTCCTCGCCGAGGATGCGGACGCAGCCGGGCGACCTGGCGTTCACCGCCTCGGCGCGCTTCAGCTTGCCGGTCTTCTCGGGCGCGGAGACGCCTTCCGACCCGACCACGAGCATCGTGGTGCGCGCGGTCACCGCGCCCGCCACCGTGCCGCCGAGACGCTCGACGAGCTCGCCCGCCTCGCGCCGTCCGATCGACGACAGCCTGCCGGTGAACACGACGACGTGGCCGGCGAACTCGGTGCCCTGGGGGGAGTTTTCCTGCGGCTCGGAGGACCGCGTCATCTTGCGAGATTGCGCCCGTCGCGCGCTGGAAAGATGAATGAGAATGATAATAAAGTCAAGTGGCCGCGCGGCGCGGCGCAGGGACTCGAGATGCTGCTGGCTGGCGACGTCGGGGGCACGAAGACGCTGCTCGGGCTCTACGCCGGCGGGCTGCCGGCGCCGCGGGCGCAGGCGGTGCGGCGCTTCCCGACGCTCGAGTTCGGCGGCCTGGCCGAGCTCGTCACGGCGTTCCTGGGGGGCGTCGGCTGGAGCGGACCCCTGGAGGCGGCCTGCTTCGGCGTCGCCGGCCCGGTGCGCGGCCAGGTCTGCCGGTTGACGAACGTCCCGTGGCGCGTCGACGCCCGGCAGGTCGGCGCGGAGCTGGCGATCCCGCGCGTCGCGCTGTTGAACGACCTGGCCGCGCTCGCGCACGCGGTGCCGGCCCTGGCGGGCGACCAGCTCGCGGTCATCCGCCCGGGAAACGCGGATGCCGCCGGCAACGCGGCCCTCATCGCGCCCGGGACGGGCCTCGGCGAGACGCTCCTGCACCGCGTCGGGGACCGCTTCGTTCCGGCGCCGTCAGAGGCCGGCCACGCGGACTTCGCGGCGCGCGGCGACCGCGAAGCCGAGCTGGCGCGCGCCCTGACGGCACGCTTCGGCCGCGCATCGTACGAGCACGTCATCTCGGGTCCCGGGCTCGTCAACATCCACCGCTTCGTGCACGGCGGCGCAGGCTGCGGCGCGGTGTCCCCGGACGCGCCGGCAGCCGACCAGCCGGCGCTGATCTCCCGGGCCGGACTCGGGCGGCACTGCCCGGGCTGCGCGGAAACGCTCGACCTGTTCGTCGGCGTGCTCGGCGCGGAAGCGGGCAACCTCGGCCTGCGCTCGGTGGCGACCGCGGGCGTGTACCTCGGCGGCGGCATTCCGCCGAAGATTCTCCCCGCGCTGCGGACGCCGACCTTTCTCGATGCGTTCCGCGCGAAGGCCCCGATGGAGGCGCTGGTCGACGCCATGCCGATTGCCGTCATTCTCGAGCCGCACGGCGCGCTGCTGGGCGCCGCGCTGGCCGCGCAGCAGCTCGCGCTGGAGGTCGCGGCCTGAGCGCGCTGCGTGGACCCCGCGCTCAGGGGCAGACGGTCCCGAACCGGAATCCGCGCGCGCGCAGCGCCGGCACCAGCAGCGCGGCCGCTTCGACGGCATAGCGGCGGTCGGCCCGCGGGTTCTCGTGATGCCCGTCGTGCATCACGATGATGTCGCCGTCCGAGACCCGCCGGGCCAGCCGCTCGGCCAGCGCCTCCGCTTCCGGGCGGCGGTACCAGTTGAAGTCCCACAGGCCCCAGCCCCACCCGACGAGCACATGATCGATCTGCGCCAGCCCTTCGTACATGTTCCCGCTGCGCGCGCCGCCGTGGGGCC
Source organism: uncultured Vicinamibacteraceae bacterium (assembly GCA_964569405.1). GTDB lineage: Bacteria > Acidobacteriota > Vicinamibacteria > Vicinamibacterales > UBA8438 > JAAXGX01. The sequence continues at coordinate 3,102 of CAZMWA010000152.1, forward strand.
GGAACGCGCGGCAGGGGCGCCGGCCGGCCAGGCGCTCGATGCGCTCGGCGGCGGCGGTCAGCATCCCCGCGACCTCGTCGGGCGGCAGCACCATCGGCCGCCGGGTATGCGTGTGCAGGCCCACGGCGTGGCCCTCGTCGAACATCCGGCGGACGATCGGCGCCGTCCCCTCGTCGAGGTGGCGATCGATCACGAAGAACGTCGCCGCCGCCTGCTCCCGGCTCAGGACGTCGAGCAGATCCGGCGTCGCGGCCGGGTTCGGGCCGTCATCGAACGTAAGATAGACGGTCGGGGCGTCGCGGCTCGGGGGCATGCTCCACAGCGCGTCGGCCGGGGCCACGGCGTCCAGCATGAACGGGAAGGGCGCGACGTGCGCCAGCGACAGCAACCCGAAGCCCGCGGCGACGAGCAGGAAGAACATCGCTTGAACGGAATCCCCGGAACCGCTCCAGCATAACAGGAGGCAAGCCATGTGGACCCAGCGCATTCCCCGTGCGGAGCGCAGCGCCGGACGCATCCAGCGGGACGCCGTGCGGGGGACGCCCGCGCGTCGCCGGGCCGTCAGCTCGCCGCTCCCGGCGCTGACGGTGCTGGGGCTGGTCGTCGCCTGCGCCGGCGATCCCGCGGCCGAGCGCCTGCGCCCCGGCACGGCGGCGGCGGCGCAGGACACCGCGCGATCCGCGGAGCGCCGGCACATGGTGGACCGCCAGATCCGCGGACGCGGCGTGCGGGACCCGCGCGTGCTCGAAGCCCTGGCCGCGGTGCCGCGCCACCGCTTCGTCCCGCCGCAGCTCCAGGATCAGGCGTACGCCGACACGCCGCTGCCGATCGGCTCCTCGCAGACGATCTCGCAGCCGTACATCGTCGCCTACATGACCGAGGCGCTGCAGTTGCCGCCCGACGCGACGGTGCTCGAGATCGGCACCGGCTCGGGCTACCAGGCCGCGGTGCTCGCGGAGGTCGCCCGGGAGGTGTACAGCATCGAGATCGTGCCCGAGCTGGCCGAGCGCTCGGCGCGGCTGCTGGCCGAGCTGGGCTACGACAACGTGCGCCTGCGGCAGGGCGACGGCTACCGCGGATGGCCGGAGGCCGCGCCGTTCGACGGCATCATGGTCACGGCGGCGCCCGACCACGTGCCGCCCGCGCTGGTGGAGCAGCTCGCCGTCGGCGCGCGGCTGGTCATTCCCGTGGGGCGCTACGCGCAGGAGATGCGGGTCGTGACGATGACCGAGGACGGGCCGGTGTCCGAAACCACGCTGCCGGTGCGCTTCGTGCCGATGACGGGAGAAGCGGAGCGGCGCTGAGGGGCGTTATTCGCTGTGCGCGCCTTGGGGATCAGCCGGCCGAGGCGGCCGGGGCGGCGCCCTCGTAGCTGGCGATCGATACTTGCGCCGCGGCGCGCTCCGCCACCTGCACGAAGGCGCGCGCGGCCGGGGAGTCGGGCTCCGTCGTCACGATGGGCGTGCCGCGGTCGCTGCCCACCCGGATCGGCTCGTAGAGCGGGATCTGTCCCAGGAACGGCACGCCGAGCTCCTCGGCCACCGCGTTGCCGCCGCCCCGCCCGAAGATGTCGCTCTCGTGGCCGCAGCCGGGGCAGGCGAAGTACGACATGTTCTCGATCAGGCCGAGCGTGGGGACGTCGAGCTTCCGGTACATCGCGACGGCGCGCCGGCTGTCGGCCAGCGAGACCGTCTGCGGGGTGGTCACGACGATGGCGCCCGACACCGGCACGGTCTGCGTGAGGCTCAGGGCCACGTCGCCGGTCCCGGGCGGCATGTCGACGACCAGGTAGTCGAGCTCTCCCCAGCGGACGTCCTGGAAGAACTGCCGCACCACGCCGTGCAGCATCGGGCCGCGCCAGATGATGGGGGCGTCGCCGTCGGCGAGGAATCCCATCGACACGACGCGTATCCCGTGCTTCTCGGCCGGCACGATCTTGCGGCCCTCCGACGAGAGCTGCGCGTCGATGCCGAGCATGATCGGCAGGTTCGGGCCGTACACGTCGCCGTCGATCATGCCGACCCGCCCCCCGTAGCGGGCCAGCGCCACGGCGACGTTGACCGCGACGGTCGTCTTGCCGACGCCGCCCTTGCCGGCGCCGACGGCGATGACGTTCCTGATGCCCGGAATCGGCGCGCGCTCGCCGCCCGGCGCCACGGCCGAGCGGACGCTGGCGGTCATCTGCACGTCGACGCCGGTCACCCCGGAGAGCGCCGCCACGGCCGCCCGGGCCTCGTCCCGCATCTGGTCCTTGACCGGGCAGGCGGGCGTCGTCAGCTCGATGGCGAACGAGACCGCCCCGCCGGCGATCTCCAGATTCTTGACGAAACCGAGACTGACGATGTCCCGGCCCAGGTCGGGATCGGTCACGACCCTGAGGGCATCCAGAACGGCCGACTCGCTGATGGCAGGCACAGGCTCCGTCACGGAATCGCGATGCGCACCTCGACGTGCGTCTCGGGCGCGAACGGCGGGTTCACGCAATAGCGCAGGCGCATCCCGTGATGCACGCCGGGAGGCACGCGCAGGTCGAGCTGGTGCGAGAGCAGCTCGCCGCCCGTGCCGGCGCAGACGCCGCACGCTTCGCTCCATACCTCGCCGCGCCCCCCGCACACGGGACACGTCAGTCGCACGGGCAGGTCAAGGGGCACGCGAATTCCCTCGCCGGCTTCCTTCGGCGTCAGCTCGACTTCGGCCCTGTGGGTGGCCCGGCAGTCTTCGTGCGTACCGCAGAACGAGCGGAACATGCGGTCGACGACACCGGCCATCGAGGGAAAATCGACCACGATCTCGTCCGCCAGCCAATCGCCGACATCGCGCCGTTCGCGGCCGAGAATCGCGCGCCGGACAGACATGGGAGCTACGATAGGGTCAGCCTTGGTGGTTGTCAAGGCGGCGGCAAACGGGGCGGCGGAGCGCCCCCGTGGCGCCGCGCGCGCGCTCTGATATAGGATAGGCGCGACCTTCTATGAGCACATCCGACGCGCAGTACGACATGCACAGCAAGCCGAGCGGAGGCCACTGGGTGGCTTGGGTGACCGCCGGCGGCGAGACGCGGCCCGCCGGCTCGGCGATCCTCGTCGGCCGGACGCAGGAAGAGGCCGAGGCGAACGCCCGGCGCTGGGCGGAGCGGCTCGACGACGACCCCCGCCTGCAGCGGCGTTAGGCATACACCAGTCGCCCGTCGACCGTGGCCGCGGGGAACATGGCCCGCGCGGCGGCGACGTAGACGTCGAGCTGCCGCGCGTGCTCCGCGCGCGGGCGTCCCGTCTTGAACTCGAGCACGGTGATGCGGCCGTCCGTGTCGCGCACGAGGCAGTCGATCGTGCCGCGCCGCACGACCGCCGGGCCGCCGTCCCGCGCCGGCGCGGACGGATCGCGCAGCGCGAACGGCACCTCCCAGAGCAGCTCCCGGCCGTGGAGCGCGGCGCCCTCGCCGGCGGCGACGAACCGCGCGTAGAGGCGGGCCGCCTCTGCGCTCTCGTCCCCCGCGCCCTCCGCCGGCTCGAGTGCGTCGATCAGCTCGCGGCCCGCGCGCTCGAGCGCCTCCGACGGGACCGGCGCGCCCTCGTACCGTCGCAGCAAGAGGTGGAAGAGCCGGCCGATGCGGCGGCTCTTCCACCTCTTGCTGCGACGGTA
>CAZMWA010000153.1:0-4341 GCA_964569405.1 uncultured Vicinamibacteraceae bacterium
CGAATCGGGGTTGACCAGCGCGTCGGACGGCGACCACCAACCCAGGTAGCCGATGGTGAGCCAGTAGAACGTGACGAGAAACGCCAGGTCGATGCCGACGATCAGGTAGCCGGCCACCGTGTGGCCCAGCACCGTCCACGAGCGGGCGCCCTCGCGCGACCAGACCCGCCAGAACTGCAGGTGCTCGGGGAACGCGCGCCGCGACAGGCTCTCGGCGGCCATGAACGAGAGCGTGAAGACGCCGGTGAAGGCCAGGAACGCCGCGATCTGCGTCGTCACCTGCTGCACCGCGAAGCTCGTCTCGGACGTCGCCGTGTCGTAGCCCATCCACAACAGCGGCCACTGGTTCAGCCCGGCCAGGAGCTGCGCGAAGGCGATCGACGCGCCCCAGACGAGGGGCATGCGCCACAGCACCCGCCGCTGGCGCAGCAGCACGAACAGCCCGACGCCGAGGCCGCCCACGCCGTAGATGAGCAGCATCGCGAAGCTGCCGGCGATGGTGATGCCCTCGTTGGCCGAGCGCATCCGCTCGAAGCGGCGGTCGAAGGCCTCGGGGACCTGCAGCAGGTGCGTGAGCTCGGTCAGGCGGTCGCCGCTCACGACCAGGCGCAGGCGGAAGCGGCCCTCGCCAGCCTGTACGTCCGTCCGCTCGTAGACGAAAGTGTGGTCGACCCGCCCGCCGGGACGCTCCTCCTCGGACGCCTCCACCGGTTCGTAGCGATCGAGTGCGACGTTCCACGGAGCGCCGGTCCCGCCCTCCGCGATGGCCCGCGCGGCGTCGGGGTCCAGCGCGGCGCCCGGTGCGTCCTCCGACAGCCGCTCGCGGAAGCCGTAAGGCGCGCCGTCGGGACGGAAGCGCACCTCCGCCTCGCGCACCTCGCCCCCGCGGAAGTGCCGGACGACCCACTGGTAGGGCTGGAACGGGCCGTCGGCCAGCAGCCCGGCGAAGGCGTCGGGGCCGCCGCCTTCGAGCTCGACGAAGCTGCGGACGCGGTCGTCCACGCGAAAGCTCGCCGCCTGCCGATAGCCGGCCGGCCCCCAGTCGAGCTCGTCGGCGAGCCGCCGCGCCTCGGACAGGGCCGTGGCCGGGTCCATCTGCAGGTCGAGCTCGACGATGGAGAACGCCCGCGGGAAGTTGGCCACCGCGAACGCGGCGCAGGCGACGGCGACTGCCGCGAACGCCGCCCAGAAGACCGGTTTCCGGAACATGGATCAACCTCCCGGGCGAGGGTGGGGCCGCGCGACCGCCCGGCGCCGCTTGAACTCTCCCGTTATGCTCGTCAGTGTAGCGAACCACGTCGACATGCCCAACACTTCCAGGCCGTTCCTGGCGCTGCTGCGCGGCCTCAACGTCGGCGGGCAGAACGTCATCGGCAAGGACGACCTGGTCCGCTGCTTCGAGGGTCTCGGGTTCGACAGCGTCCGCACGTACATCCAGAGCGGCAACGTGCTGTTCCGCTCGGACGAAACGCGGGTGGCGGCGCTGACCCGCGCGATAGAGGCGGCGCTGTCCGAGCGGCTCGCAAACCGGGTGCGGGCCGTCGTCCTCTCCCGCGCGCGCTACCGGGCCGCGGTGGCCTCCGCCCCGGACGGCTGGGGCGGGGACGACGACCGGAAGCACAACGCGGCATTCGCCCTCCGCGGCGTCACGCCGCAACGGGTCATCGCGCAACTGCCTCTCCCGAAGGAGGACATCGAAACGGTCACCGCCGGACCGGGCGTGATCTTCTGGTCCATTTCGAAGCGGCACCAGACCCGGACGACGTGGATGAAGGTGGCTGCGGCCCCCGTCTACCAGCACGTCACCGTCCGCAACCACCGGACGGTCTTCAGGCTGCGGGAGCTTCTGGAAGCGCTGTAGGCCGGACCTGCCGGGTCAGCCGCGACAGGTCCCAGCCGCGGCGAGCCCCAGCCGCCAGCGACGTCCCGGCCGCGGCGAAGGACTACAACCGTGCGCGCTGCTTGTCGGCGCGTGCCCGCGTCACCAGCAACCGGTCCGGCAGGTGCCGTACGAGGTAGCGCACGAGGACGGACATCCGCCACGGGAACTCGTAGACCTGCTTCTTGCGCCGGATGGCCCGGGCCATGAGTGCGGCCGCGCGCTCGGTCTCCATCAGGAACGGCATGCGGAAGCGGTTGCGATCCGTCATCTCCGAGCGCACGTAGCCGGGATGGACGATCGTGGCCCGGATGCCGGCCAGCGCCCAGTCCGGCCGCATGCCCTCGACGAGCCGCGTCAGGGCCGCCTTGGTCGCACAGTACCCCCCGGCGCCCGGCAGGCCGCGGTAGCCCGCCAGACTCGAGATGGCGACGACGTGACCGGCGTGGCGGTCCCGCATCGATGGAATGACCGCCTCGATGGCATAGAACGCGCCGAAGACGTTCACGCCGAACTCGGCCTCGAGCGCTTCCGCGTCGGGCTCCAGCGCCTCCGTGCCGAGTGCGATGCCCGCGTTCACCACGAGCAGGTAGACGGGGCCCAGACGCTCGGCCAGCGTCCGCATCGCGTCGTGGACCTCGTGGCGCTCCGCGGCGTCGGCCGCCACGCATTCGGCGCGGGCGCCGGTCACGCGAATCGCGGCGGCCAGGCTCTCCAGCCGATCCAGGCGGCGGGCGGTCAGTCCGAGGTCGTAGCCGTCGCGGGCCAGCTCGAGGGCCAGCGCCCGCCCTATGCCGCTCGACGCGCCGGTGACCACCGCAACTCGTCGCATGCCTCTCCCCGCAGTTCCGCCGTTCCTCGCTGCTGGATTCTACGCGCGCGCCGGACGCGACATGCCGCCGATTGCCGCCTCCGACGCTTTCGCGTCCTGTGATCTCCACCCGACGACCGGCCCGGCATCCCACCGCCGGCCGCCGTCGTGGTCCGTTCACGAGCCCGGCTGCTTCCACTTCACCGCCGCCCGTCGGTCCAGCCGGGCCAGGTGGTCCGCGCATTCGGCCACGCCGGCCTCGATCCCGACGGCGTCGTACAGGTCTCGAGCCCGCTCCCACAGTATCCGGGCCTCCTCGACCTGCCCCCGTTCCTCCTTGAGGATCGCCATCGGCCGCAACGCGTTCGCGTGATCCAGCTTCGCGGCGCCCGCCACGTGACCGCCATACAGGGACAGTGCTTCCTCGTAGCACGCCTCGGCCTCGGTCAACCGCCCGGCGTGCCGATGCGCGTCTCCGAGATGCCGCACGGCATGGGCCAGCCGGAGCGGATCGGCGACGGCCCGCGCCACCGCGACCGCTTCCTCGAAGCAGACACGTGCGGTCTCGCGGCGCCCGGCGTCCTGCTCTACGTGACCGAGCTTTCCGAGCGCTACGACCAGCTCCCGGTCGGCGCCGGCCGCGCGGCAGATGGCAATCGCCTCGACCAGATACCCACGTACCTTCCCCGCGACGGCTCGGGCGGCGGCCTCCGAGGCGGGCGGTGCGGCCAGCCCGTCACGACGAAGAGCCCAGGCTTGCCGGATGAGCGTCAACGCGTCGGCGGCTGAAGGCATCCGGGAAGTCTAGTGGCAGGCTCGATTGCGAACCTGCCTCCGCGCGGGCCGGAACGGATCCGTACCCGGTGCTAAACTACGCGGTTTCCGCGGCGCCTCGCTGGCCTCTTCCTGCGCTCGTCGCCGTTTCACCGTGGTCCCATGACCCACCCTTCCCGCGTCTCGCTCGTGGCCGCCTTTGCGGCCGTTTACATCATCTGGGGGTCGACCTACCTGGCCATCAGTTGGGCGGTGGCGGAGATCCCGCCCTTCCTGACGGCAGGCGGGCGCTTCCTCGGCGCCGGACTCGTCTTCGTGGCGCTGGGCGTACGCGCGGGCGCGGCGCGGCCGACCGCCCGCGACTGGCTGACCACGGCGCTCATCGGCCTGCTGATGGCGGTCGGCGGCAACGGGCTGGTGAGCTGGGCGCTGCAACGCGTGCCGTCCGGCATCGGCGCGCTGCTGGTCGCGATGGTGCCGTTCTGGGTGGCGCTGATCGACTGGTTGCGGCCCCGCGGCGGGCGGCCGCCGGGACAAGTGATTGTCGGGCTCGCGCTCGGTTTCGCCGGCGTCGCGCTGCTCGTCAACCCGACCGACATCGCCGGCACGCGCACCCTCGACCTGGTCGGCGCGGGAACCATCGTGGTGGCCAGCCTGCTGTGGGCGACCGGCTCGGTCTACTCCCGCCACGCGTCGCAGCCGGCGTCGCACTGGCTGTCGGCCGGCATGCAGATGCTCGGCGGCGGCACCATCCTGATGGCGCTGTCGGCGGCCTCGGGCGAGTTCACCGCGGTCGACTGGTCCACCGTCTCGCCCACCGCCTTCGGGGCGTGGGTCTACGTCGCGGCGTTCGGGTCGGTGGCCTACGGCTGCTACC
>CAZMWA010000154.1:0-9680 GCA_964569405.1 uncultured Vicinamibacteraceae bacterium
GTCCGCTCGCGGGGACCCCATAGCCCCGCGCCGCTCTCGCCGCGGCGCCCCGTGCGCGGCATCCATCAGCCGGGGCTCTGGGTTCCCCGCAAGCGGCCGCCGGGGGCTCGGGGCGCAGCCCCGTCTGATTGAAGCGCGGCGATCAGTCCATGCTGGTGCGCAGGCGCTGCTTCTCCGCGTGCCGCGCCAGCGCCAGCTCGACCAGCCGCTCCAGCAGCCGCGGATAGTCCAGTCCCGAGGCCTGCCAGAGCTTGGCGTACATGCTGATCGTGGTGAAGCCGGGAATGGTGTTCACCTCGTTGAGATAGAGGCGTCCCGTCCCGCGCGCCAGGAGAAAGTCGACGCGCGCCAGCCCGGCCCCGTCGAGGGCGCGAAACGCCTCGCCGGCCAGCGCGCGCACGGCGCGGGCCTGCTCGGCCGGGAGATCGGCGGGGATGACGTACGTGGAGCGCTCGTCCACGTACTTCGATTCGTAGTCGTAGAACTCGCCCGCGGGCAGGATCTCCCCCGCGACCGACACCTCCGGCACGTCGTTGCCGAGCACGGCGCATTCGATCTCGCGCGCGTCCGGGACGGCTTCCTCGACGACGATCTTGCGATCGAACTCGCGCGCGCTGTCGATGGCCCGCCGCAGCTCCGGACGGGTGCCGGCCTTCGAGACGCCAACGCTCGAACCGAGGTTGGCCGGCTTCACGAACAGCGGCCATGCCAGGCGGCCGGCGACGTCGTCGAGCACCGCCGCGGCATCGGCGTCCCAGCGCCGCGCGGGCACGACCAGATGCCGCACGAGGGGCAGGCCGGCGGCTGCGAACAGCGTCTTCGCCACGGCCTTGTCCATGGCCACGGCCGACCCGAGCACGCCGGCCCCGACGTAGGGCACGTTGGCGAGCTCGAGCAGGCCCTGCAGGGTGCCGTCCTCGCCGTACGGACCGTGCACGACCGGGAAGATCACGTCCAGGGCATGCAGAGCCACATCCGCGCGGACGCCGCGGGCGCCCTGCGCGATGCCCGGCCGCAGGGTCAGCAGCGGCGCGGCCGACGGCTGCGCGAGAAAGAGCGCGTCGCGCCGGTCGGCCCCGGGCGCGGCGCCGCGGGCCGCCCTCGCGGATGCTATCGTCTCCGCCACCGGCCGCGGCGCGGGCGGCGCGTCCGCGAGCGACCAGCGGCCGTCCCGGCCGATGTGAATGGGGACCGGCTCGTACCGCGCGGGGGCGAGGTGCGCGATGACGGCCGCGGCCGACGCCAGCGAGACCTCGTGCTCGCTCGACCGCCCGCCGTAGACCACGCCGACCCGTACGCGCTTCACTGGGGGGCCGCTAGTATAACGCAATGCCCGATGCGCTCGAGTTTCGCGTGAGCCACACGGACGGGCTCGCGCGCCGCGGCGAGCTCACGACACCGCACGGCGTGGTGCAGACGCCCGCCTTCATGCCGGTCGGCACCGGGGGCGCGGTCAAGGCCGTCACCCACCGCGACCTCCTCGACCTGGGGGCGGAGATCATCCTCGCCAACACCTACCACCTGTTCCTGCGGCCGGGTGACGCGCTGATTGCCGACGCCGGCGGCCTGCATCGCTTCGCCGGCTGGTCGGGGCCGCTGCTGACCGACAGCGGCGGCTACCAGGTGTTCAGCCTGGGGCGGCGCCGCACGATCAGCGAGCAGGGCGCCTGCTTCCGGTCCCACGTGGACGGAACCAGGCACCTGCTGACCCCCGAGCGGGCCACGGAGATTCAGGCCCGCCTGGGATCCGACATCGCCATGGCTTTCGACGAGTGCACCCCGTATCCGGTGACCTGGGACGAGGCCAGGCGTTCGATGGAGCTCACGGCGCGCTGGGGCCGCCGCTCGCGCGAGAGGTTCCTCCGCCTGCAGGCGGGCGGCGCCGGCGGCCTGACGAACCGCGGGCAGGCGCAGTTCGGCATCATCCAGGGCGGCGTGTTTCCGGATCTGCGCGAGCGGCACGTCCGGGAGACGCTGGCCATCGGGTTCGACGGCTACGCCATCGGCGGGCTGAGCGTGGGGGAGCCGGCCGCCGTGATGTACGACGTGGCGGGCGGAACCGCGCGGCTGCTGCCGGCCGATCGCCCGCGCTACCTCATGGGCGTGGGGCTGCCCGACGACCTGGTGGAGATGGTCGGCCGCGGCATCGACCTGTTCGACTGCGTCGTGCCGACGCGCAATGCCCGCAACGGCCAACTGTTCACGCGGACCGGGCGCATCAACATCCGCGGCGCGCGCTACGCCGCCGACGAGCGGCCCCCCGATCCGGCGTGCGGCTGCTACACTTGCCGCCACTTCTCGAGGGCCTACCTGCGGCACCTGCACCTGGCGAACGAGATCAACGCGGCGACCCTCAACACGCTGCACAACCTGCACTTCTACCTCGACACCATGCGGCGGCTCGGTGAGGCTATAATGTTCGGCACGTTCGAGACGTTCAGACAGGGTTTCCGCCAGACGTTCTCCCGCCGGCCGCGGTCCGGCGGCGGTGGGACCGCACGATCTCAATGACCATCGATCGCGTCACGGCCATCCTCGCGATGGCGCAGCCTGCCGGGCAGTCGCCGCCGCTGCTGGTCCAGTTCCTGCCCTTCGCGCTGATACTTGCCATCTTCTACTTCATCATCCTGCTGCCGATGCGGCGCCGCCAGCGGAAGGTGCAGAGCTTTCAGGCGAACCTGAAGGTTGGGGACCGGATCGTCACGACGAGCGGCATCTACGGGGTCGTCTCGAAGATGGGGGAGCGCTCGGTCCACGTCCAGGTCGCGGACAAGGTGCGGATCGAGATATCCCGGGCGGCCATCGGCGGGTACCAGGGCCAGGAGCCGGTGGTGCCGGAATCCGGCGGGTCGTAGCCGTCCGGGCGCGGCGGGGCGGCGGCCCGGCTGATGAGGTGTTGCCCATGAAGCAGAACGTGCAGTGGAAGCTGGTCACCGTCGTCGTCGTGGCCGCGCTGTCGGCGCTGGCCATCTATCCGCCCGAGGAGCGCATCCGCCTGGGCCTCGATCTCGAGGGCGGCGTGCACATGGTCCTGCGGGTGCAGACGGATGACGCGTTGAACGTGGAGTCGGAGACCGCGGCCGAGCAGCTCGGCGAGCAGCTCGAGCTGCAGGGCATCACGACCGCTTCGGTCGTGGCCGTCGAGCCCACCACCATCCGCGTGGAAGGCGTGCCGCCCGAACGGGACGCCGAGTTCCGCGACATGGCGGAAGACCAGTTGTCGGCGACGTACGACCGGGAGGTGGGCGCCGCCGGCACGTACACGTACACGATGCGCGCGCCGATCGAGAGCACGCTCCGCGACGAGGCGGTCCGTCAGGCGCTCCAGACCATCGAGCGGCGCGTCAACGAGCTCGGCGTGGCGGAGCCCATCGTGGCCCCGTACAGCGTGGGCGGGTACCAGATCCTGGTCCAGTTGCCGGGCGTGTCCGATGTGGCCCGCGCGAAGGAGATCATCCGCAACACCGCGCTGCTCGAGCTCAAGATTGTCGAGGACGGTCCGGCGATTTCCCGCGAGGCGCTGCTCGAGACGCGCAACGGCGTGGTGCCGCCGGAGATGGAGGTCGTCTCCGGCGCCTCCGACGTGCTCGCTTCCGGCGGGCCGGGGGGCACGGAGTACTACCTGGTGCGGCGGGTGGCCGCGGTCACCGGGCGGGACCTGCGCAACGCGCGGCCGGCGCTCGACGAGTTCAACCAGCCGGCCGTGAGCTTCTCGTTCAACAGCGAGGGCGCGCGCAAGTTCGGCGACGTGACCGGGCAGAACATCGGGCGCAACCTCGCGATCATTCTCGACGGGCGGGTCCAGACCGCGCCGCAGATTCAGAGCCGGATCAACGCCGACGGGCGCATCACGGGCAGCTTCAGCCAGGAGGAGGCGGCGGACCTGTCGCTGGTGCTGCGCTCCGGCGCGCTGCCGGCGTCGCTCACCTACCTGGAGGAGCGCACGGTGGGTCCGACCCTCGGCGCCGACTCGATTCGGGCGGGCGTCGCCGCGTCGGTGGCCGGCCTGCTCGCCGTGGCCGTGTTCATGCTGTTCTACTACCGCCTCGCCGGCATCAACGCGATCGTCGCCGTGGCCATGAACCTGCTGATCCTGATGGGGTTCATGGCCTACATCGGCGCCGTGCTCACGCTGCCCGGCATCGCGGGGCTCATCCTGACCATCGGCATCGGCGTCGACTCCAACGTCCTGATCTTCGAGCGCATCAAGGAGGAGCTGCGTTCCGAGAAGGGGGTCAGGGCGGCGGTCGCGGCCGGATTCGATCGCGTCCTGCTCACGATTCTGGACACGCACGTCGCGTCGCTCATCGCGGCGGCGTTCCTGTTCCAGTTCGGGTCGGGTCCGATCCGGGGCTTCGCGACCACGCTCGCCATCGGTCTCATCTCGAACGTCTTCACCGCGATGTTCGTGTCGCGCACCATGTTCGAGGTGTTCCTCGGCCGGCGCCGGGCGGCCACGCTGAGCATCTGAACCTGGAGCGGACAGGAGGAGGAGAGAGCACGGGTGCAGCTTTTTCGCAAGGAACCGAACTTCGATTTCATCGCCTGGCGCTGGCAGGCCCTCGCGCTCTCGCTGCTCGTCATCGCCGGGGGCGTGGTCCTGCTGGCCGTCCGCGGGGGGCTCCCGCTCGGCATCGACTTCTCGGGCGGCACGCTGATCGTGATCGAGTTCGAGGAGCCGATCACCGAGGATGCCGTGCGCGATGCGCTCGCGTCGGTCGAGGGCGAGAAGGTCGTGCAGCAGTACGGCGCGGCGGACGCGAACCAGATCATGGTGCGGCTGCCGCAGTCGGGGCCCGAGGTGGGCACGAGCCTCGAGGAGGGGGCCGAGGCGGTGCGGCAGGCCCTGCTGGAGAGCGCCGTCGGCGGCTTCGAGGTCGTGGGTCAGGAGCTGGTCGGTCCCGTGATCGGCCAGGAGCTGCGCCAGCGCGGGATCCAGGCGTTCGTGTTCGCCATGGCCGGCATCCTCGTGTACATCGGCCTGCGGTTCCGATTCAGCTTCGGGGTCGGCGCCATCGTCGCCGTGGCGCACGACATCATGATCACCGTGTCGCTGCTCATGTTCTTCGGCTACGAGCTGTCGCTGAACGTGGTGGCGGCGATGCTCACGATCACCGGGTACTCGGTGAACGACTCGATTGTCGTCTTCGACCGCGTTCGCGAGAACCTGCGCGTGATGCGGCGCGACCAGTTCGACCACCTGGTGAACCGCAGCATCAACCAGACGCTCGCCCGCACGCTCATCACGTCCGGCACGACCGGGTTCGCCGTGCTGGCCCTGTACGTCTTCGGCGGGGAGGTGCTGCGGGGCTTCGCGTTCACGATGCTCGTCGGCGTCTTCAGCGGCACGTACTCGACCATCTTCATCGCGGCGTCGATCGCGATCCTGATCACCCAGCGCCGCGCGGCGCAGCGCCACCCGCACCCGGCGCCGGCCGCCCAGGCGCCGCCGCGGCAGCGCTCGAAGCGCCCGGGACGCCGGGCGCGCGCCTCCTGACCGACCCGCGTGACCGCGCTGCAGGCCGCGCTGCTGGGAGTCGTCCAGGGGCTCACCGAGTTCCTGCCGATCTCGAGCTCGGCCCATCTGATTCTGGCGCGCGACTTCTTCGGGTGGGAGATCGAGCCTCACTTCGCGGTCGCGTTCGATGTCGCCTGCCACGTCGGCACGCTGCTGGCGGTGCTCGTCTACTTCCGCCGCGACGTGGCGGGGTTGGCGGCGGCCGCGGCGGCTCCGCGCACGTGGCGCGGCCCGGGCGGCGACGCCGTTGTGCTGCGGGCGATTGTCATCGGCACCGTGCCGGTCGCGGTCGTCGGGCTGGCGGCGGCCGACGCCATCACCGGGTCGCTGCGCACCGCCGGTGTCGCCGGTGTCACCCTGGGCGCGGGCGCCATCGTGATGCTCGTCGCCGAGCGCCTGCGCACCCGCACCCGCCGCGAGACCTCGCTGGGTCCGTGGGAGGCGCTGGGTCTCGGCGTCGCGCAGGCGTCGGCGCTGGTGCCGGGCGTCTCGCGGTCCGGAGCGGTGCTGACCGTGGCCATGCTCCTCGGCCTGCGCCGCGAGCGCGCCGCGCGGTTCGCCTTCCTGCTCGGGATGCCAGCGATCATGGCCGCGGGCGCCAGGGCGACGCTCGATCTCGTGGCGGAGGGGATCCCGTCCGGCGGCGTCGTCCTGATGGGGATTGGGGGCGTCTCGTCCGCGATCGTGGGCTATCTCACGATAAGCTACTTCATTCAGTCCGTCTCGCGGCGGTCGCTGGATCCGTACGCCATCTACCGGCTCGCGCTGGCGGGCGCGGTCTTCTTCCGGGTGGCCGGGTCGTGAGGCGCTCGCCAGGAGGAACCGATGCAGTGGCTTCGTCGCAGCCTGATTGCCGGTTTCGTCGTCACGGTGCCGCTGATCATCACCGTGGTGGCGTTCGTGTGGCTCTTCCAGTTCATCGACGGCGTCATGAGCCCGGCCTACGCCCGCTGGATCGGCCGCGAGGTACCGGGGCTGGGGCTCGCGACGCTGCTGGTGTCCGTGCTGTTCGTCGGGGTGTTCGCCACCAACGTGCTGGGCGGCCGCCTGCTCACGCGCGGCGAGGCGTACCTCATGCGGCTGCCGGTCTTTCGAGCGGTCTACGTGCCGGTCAAGCAACTGGTGGCCGCCTTCTCGCCCGACAGCCGGATGGGCTTCAAGCAGGTCGTGCTCGTCGACGACCCGCGGCGCGGCCTCGTGCTCGGTTTCCTCACCAAGCGGTTCGCCCTCGATCGCGGCAACGGCGACGAGGACCTCGTGGCGGTGTACGTGCCGACGAACCACATCTATTTCGGCGACATCCACGTCTACGAGTCGTCCGTGGTCTCGTATCCCAACCTGAGCGTCCAGGAGGGGGTGCAGATCTTCCTGACGGGCGGCATGGCGCTGTCCGCGCAGCTCCGCATCGATCGCGGCCAGGCGGCCGGGGCCGCGCCCCCCGCGCCTTGACGGCGGGAAATGCGGATTGGTACGCTCTTGCGTTTCGGTACGGTCGGTGAGTTGCCAGAGGAGTCTGCGCCGTAGAACGGCGTACACTCCGCAAGGCGCGCACAGCGCGGACGCCGGGGGTTCGGGGCGCAGCCCCGTCTGATGGAAGCGTCGAGGTTCGAATGGAACAGCAGCTCTACTTCGTGCTGGGTTGGGGGGCGCCGGTCGTCGCAGCGCTCTTCGCCTACTTTCTGATACGCGGCATCGGCGGCCGGGATCCCGGCACGGACAGGATGCAGCGGATTGCCGCGCTCATCCGGGCGGGGGCCATGGCCTTCCTGCGGACGGAGTACACCGTCCTGGCGGGGTTCGTCGCCATCATGTTCGTGATCCTGGTGGCGTTCCTGCCCGGAGATTCGTGGCTGACCGGCATCGCCTTCCTGGTCGGCGCCCTGCTGTCGGCGGGCGCCGGGTGGATCGGCATGCGGACCGCGACGAGCGCCGCGGTGCGGACGACGCACGCCGCGACCACCAGCCTCTCGAGCGCGCTGCGCGTGGCCTTCTCCAGCGGCGCCGTGATGGGCCTGACCGTGGTCGCGCTCGGCACGCTCGGCATCGCCACGCTCTACTACGCGTACGGCGGGTTGCAGGGAGCCGGCGCGAGCGCCGTCGAATCGCTGTTCGGGTTCTCGCTCGGCGCCTCGTCGATCGCGCTGTTCGCCCGCGTGGGTGGAGGCATCTATACGAAGGCGGCGGACGTGGCGGGCGATCTGTCCGGCAAGGTCGAGGCCGGCATCCCGGAGGACGATCCCCGGAACCCGGCCACCATCGCCGACAACGTCGGGGACAACGTCGGCGACGTCGCGGGCATGGGCGCCGACCTGTTCGAGTCGTACGTCGGCAGCATCATTTCGTCGATCGCGCTCGCCTGGGCGCTGGGCGCGGCCTCGGCGGCCGCGCTGTGGGGGGTTGACGAGGCCGCGTTCGAGGCGCTTCAGTCGCGGCTGGTCATCTTCCCGATCCTGCTGGCCGGCATCGGCATCATCTCGTCCATCCTGGGCACGTTCGTCGTCAACACCGACGACGAGACCAGGATTGGCAGCGCGCTGCACCGCGGCCTGCTGGTGGCATCGGCGCTCGTCTTCGTGGGCGCGGGCGCCCTCGTCGTGCTCCTCGACATCCCCGCGGCCATTCTCTGGTGCGTGGTCGCCGGCGTCGCGGCCGGCGTGCTCATCGGCCAGATCACCGAGTACTACACGGGCAAGGACAAGCCGCCCGCACACGGTATCGCGCAGCAGTCGGAGACCGGTCCGGCCACGAACATCATCGCCGGCCTCGGCGTCGGGATGATGTCGTGCGCGCTGCCGATCGTCGTCATCTGCCTCGCCATCTACTTCAGCTACTCCCAGGCCGAGCTCTACGGCATCGCCATCGCCGCGGTGGGGATGCTCTCGACGCTCGGCATCAGCCTCGGCGTCGACGCCTACGGGCCGGTCGCCGACAACGCGGGCGGGATAGCGGAGATGAGCGGGTGCGACGCGTTCGTCCGCGAGCGGACCGACGCGCTCGATGCGGTCGGCAACACGACGGCGGCCATGGGCAAGGGCTTCGCCATCGGCTCGGCGGCGCTGACGGCCCTCGCCCTTTTCAGCACGTTCCGCGCGACCGCCGACGCGGCGATCGCGGAGGCGGGCGGACCCGCCGTGTTCGAGCCGCGCCTGCTCGACCTCGCGCTCGACAATCCCAACGTGCTGCTGGGGCTGCTGCTCGGCGGCATGCTGCCCTTCCTGTTCTCGGCGCTCACCATGAACGCCGTCGGCCGCTCGGCGAACGACATGATCGAGGAGGTGCGCCGGCAGTTCAGGGAAATCGAGGGACTGCTCGCGGGCGACGCCGAGCCCGACTCGGCGCGCTGCGTGGAGATCTCGACCCGCTCGGCCATCCGCGAGATGGTCGTGCCGGGGCTGATCGCGGTGCTGGCGCCGGTCGCCGCCGGGTTCCTGCTGGGCATCTCGGGGCTGGGCGGGCTGCTGGCCGGCGCCCTCGTCACCGGCGTACTGATGGCGCTGATGATGGCCAACGCCGGCGGCGTATGGGACAACGCCAAGAAGTACATCGAGGAGGGGCACCACGGGGGCAAGGGCTCGGAGCCGCACAAGGCCGCGGTCATCGGCGACACGGTCGGCGACCCGTTCAAGGACACCTCGGGGCCCAGCCTGAACATCCTGATCAAGCTGATGAGCGTGGTCGCCGTGATCTTCGCGCCGCTCGTGGTGGCCTGGATGTCGTGACGTTCTCGTGACGAGCCGGCGCGGGCCTCCGGCGTCGGTGCCGGGACCCGACGCGCGAACGGCCGCGCGCCCGCGGCGGGACGCCGCCGGCGGGAACGGGCGGCAACGTGCAACCTGCTGATTACAGGTATGTTCGCGAAAAGCGACCGATGCCGCGCGGTCCGGGCCGGAGGCGGCGGTACTTCGTTGACAGTCGTTTGAACCCGTGCTTATAATCGACGCTCTTTAGAGGCAGCACCCACGCGTCGCGCAGGGTGAGGAGGGTATCGGTGGCAGCCGGTCAAATGTTTGGTGATATCGCAAATCCCTCGATCAGAGTCGGGTCGCGGAAGTGGTACACCGTGCCCCTGTCCATCGTGGCGCACGTCGTGGCCATCGCTGCTGTGGTGATCGTCCCGCTGATGGCAGTCGATGCGTTGCCGACGCCGGCCACGATGATGGCG
>CAZMWA010000155.1:0-3657 GCA_964569405.1 uncultured Vicinamibacteraceae bacterium
CGCGGGCGATACCTTCGACCTCGCCGCAACCGCCTGGATCGACGACTGGATCGCGCGGCTCTCGGAGTTTCTCGTGGGCGGCCGCTCCGTCCCGCTCGACGCCGAGCTGCTGGAGGCCGACCCGGGAGTCCGCTACCCGGCGGGCGCGGTCCTGAGCGCGCAGCACGGAGACGTGGTGTGGGTGTCCGCAACGGCGCCCATGCGCGTGCTCGGTCGCAGCGACATGGTCGTGGGCGAGGGGGAGCCGCTTCTGCCCGTCACCGAGCGCACCTGGCTCGCGGTCGACATCGCCGCCGAGGTGAGCGCCGTCTACACGCCGACCGCGCTGGTGGCGGACCGCCTGTGGCCGGCGTTCCTCCGCTTCGGCACCCGCGTTCTCGAGTACGCGATTCTGGCCGAGGCGGAGGACGAAATCGAGTCGCGGTCGCGCCGCCGGCGCGCGCACGGGGCCAGGCGCGCGTCCGTCACGCGGGCCCTCGGCGGCCTGGGCGACGTGCTCGGCGTCGCGCGCGGTACGGGCCCGGCGGGGCTGGACGAACGGACACCTCTGCAGGCGGCGGTCAGCCTGGTCGCCGCGGCGTGCGGTGTGGCTGTCGACGCCCGCGAGCGACACGGTGAGCGGAGCGCCCCGGGGGGCGCGTCAGAGGCCCTCGCGGTCGCAGATCGGCTTGCGCGGCGCGCCGGGATACGCACGCGGCAAATAACGCTCGCGCGCCGCTGGTGGAGGCGCGACGGCCCGTCCTTCGTCGGCTTCACGGCAGCGGAAGAGAAGCCGCTCGCCGTGCTGGCGAAGCAGCGCGGGGGCTATCGTGCCGTCGATCCGCACTCGGGAACGAGAGTCGTGGTCGACCGCAGGCGGGCAGCCGGAATCTCGACCGAGGGCCTCGCCTTCTATCCGCCGCTGCCGGACGAGGTCGAGGACGCCGGCAAGACGCTGCGCTTCGCCCTGCACGGGCGCGGCCGGGACGTCGGAACCGTGCTGGGGGTGGGAGCGCTCGGCGGCGTGGCGGCACTGCTGGTTCCGGTCCTCACCGGGCTGGTGCTCGCCGAGCTCATCCCGCGGGCCGACCTGCCGGCATGGGGCGCGGCGCTGGTCGCGCTGCTGGTGCTTGCCGTCGGCAACGCGGTCTTCTTCGTCGTGCGCGGACTGGCCCTGCTGCGGATCGAGGGCCGTGTGGACGAGCGCCTCCAGGCCGCCGTCTGGAGCCGCCTGGTTGCCTTGCCGACCCCGTTCTTCCGGCGCTTCACGGCCGGCGATCTCGCCTCCCGCGCCAACGGGATCAGCGGCGTCCGGCAAGTGCTGACGGGCACGGCGGCGCAGGCGGCGATAAGCGGCCTCTTCTCGATGCTCAGCCTGGCGTTGCTGCTCTACTACCACTGGCTGCTCGCGCTGTACGTCTGCGGGATGCTGTTGCTGATGGCCGGCGTGACCTGCGTGTTCTCGTACGGCCAGGTGCGACACTACCGGGAAGTGTTCCGCATGCAGGGGGACATCGACGGATTCGTCCTCCAGATGATCAACGGGGTTTCCAAGCTGCGCGTGGCCAACGCCGAGAGCCATGCGCTCGCCCACTGGGCGCACCGCTTCTCGAAGCAGAAACGGGCCTATCTGCAGGCGCGGCGCTGGGCGGCCGGGCAGCACGCGATCACGGCCGTGTTCCAGCCGGCGGCCCTGGCCGCCATCTACGGCGTCGTCCACTACGGCGGTCCGCCCGGTGCGGCGCCCGGGATGGAGTTGGCCGCTTTTCTCTCCTTCAACGCCGCGTTCGGTCAGCTCAGTGCGGCCGTCGGCAACCTGACGACGGCGCTGACCACCGCGCTGGCGGTGGTCCCGCTCCTCGAGCGCGTCAAGCCGCTGCTGGACGAGCGCCCGGAGTCGGCCGGGGGCGGCATCGACCCAGGCGACCTGCAAGGGGACATCGAGGTTTCGAACGTGACCTTCCGCTACGCGGCGAGCGCCCCGAACGCGATCGAGGACCTGTCGTTCCGCATCCGGCCGGGGGAGTACGTGGCGTTCGTCGGTCCATCCGGCAGCGGCAAGTCCACCATCTGCCGCCTGTTGCTCGGCCTCGAGCAGCCGACGTCCGGGTCGATCCTGCTGGACGGCGACGATCTGGCGGGGCTCGATCTGGTGGCGGTGCGGCAACGCATGGGCGTCGTGCTGCAGAGCGGCCAGCTCGTCGTCGGCAGCATCTACGAGAACATCGCGGGCATGTCGCCGTTGAGCACCGAACAGGCCTGGGCGGCGGCGCGGTCGGCCGCGCTCGAGGACGACATCCGGGCCATGCCGATGCAGATGCGCACCGTGGTGCCGGCCGACGGGACCGGCCTGTCGGTCGGGCAGAAGCAGCGGCTGCTGATCGCCCGCGCCCTCGCTCGCCGGCCGCGCATCCTGCTGTTCGACGAAGCGACCAGCGCCCTCGACAACCGCGCCCAGGCAATCGTGCAGGCGTCGCTCAAGACGATCAATGCGACCCGCATCGTCATTGCCCACCGGCTCAGCTCCATCCGCGACGTCGACCGGATCCATGTCCTCGATCGCGGGCGCATCGTCGAGACCGGCGCCTACGAGGACCTCATCGCCCGCGACGGCATGTTCGCCGCGCTCGCCCGCCGCCAACTGGTACAGACGTGAGGAGGCCCCCAACCCGGGGTCGGCCCCGACGCCTGGTCTCCTGAAACGACGCAAGCGGAAACCTCCGAACCACACACCCTGCACCATGACAAGCAACACGTCACGCGACCGTCTGCTCTCCCTGTTCTTCAACATGGGGTACTTCCTCGACCACCTCTTCATGCTCATCTTCGCGACGGTCGCCGCTCTACGACTCGCCGGGTAAGTGGGACATGAGTTGCGCGGCTCGCCTGGCCGCCGTTCGGCCTCAGCCCGCACGGCTGGTCCTCCAGCATGGTCGCTCATGGAAGCCCTCCGTAACTCTCGCCGCGTTCCGCCCTGCGCGCTGGTCGCCGCCCTGTGCTCGACCCTGGCGTGTATTCCGAACGCCGCCGCGGCCCAGGACGAGCGCGACGGCTTCTACGCCGGCCTCCAGCTCGGCGTCGGGTTTCCCACCACGGTGCAGTCGGTCCGGAGCTACATGAGCCATCCGACCCGCTGCGACGTGTTGCTGTATCCATCCTCGATGAGCCCGCCCCTCGAGGATCCGGCCTGCCTGGACAACAACCCCGTGGTCACATCCACCAGGTTCGACCCGGGCGCCGGTTTGGCCGCCGGCTTCATGCTGGGCTATGCGGTCAGCGGACTGCCGAGCACGAGGCGATGCACAACATCGTTCGGAGCCACGCGCCCGTGCTCGCAGACGGCGTTACGCCGTGGAACAACGAGCTGACATTCTCCGGCATCGGCTATCGGGGGCTGACCTTCAATCTGAAGTACCACTTCTGATCGGCCGCCTTGCCACCGGCAGGGTCGGCCACGTCAGCGGGCGTGGTGGTCCGTGTTCGTCGCTGGGACTCGCGCTTCGCGGGACCGGGCAGGCGGGAGACGCCGAGAGCGAACCGGACAATGCCCCTACCGAGAGGCGACGGGTTCCACGCGAACCGTCACCACATCCGTGTCGTGATATTGATGGTGGCGAACGGAGGAGGCATAGTGCCGCAGGAGCCGTAGCGACACCTCCTCCTCGACCTGCATCGCGC
>CAZMWA010000156.1:0-5953 GCA_964569405.1 uncultured Vicinamibacteraceae bacterium
CTTCCACCGTGATGGCAGCGAGACAGGGCGGCCGTCCGTCGGCGGACGGCCGCGAGGGGCACTCGTCGAAGAAGCGCTCGCGGCACGGCGAGCAGTCGAAACCGGCGGAAACCGCAACGCGCGGATCTCCCGCGCCGGCGCGCGGCGCGGTGCGGGCCGGCGACGAGGGCCCGTGAATGGTGACGGTCGGAATCCCGGCGGACGCCGCGAGGTGCGCGGGCCCGCTGTCGTTTCCGACGTAGAGGGCGCAACGCTCGAGCAGCGCCGCCAGCTCCGGCAGGGTCGCATCGCGAACCAGCGCCACCCCGTGGACCGCGGCCCAGCCCGGAGGCACCTCGAAGGGCGGACGATCGTGCACGACGACCCGCCGGCCCGCGCCGGCCAGCCGCTCCGCCAGTGCCCGGAACCGGACCGCCGACCACGCGCGCGGGGTCTTGGCGGCGGCGGGGTTGACGAACAGCGGCCGCGCGTCGTCCCGCCATCCCATGGCGGCGAACAACCTTGCCGCGCAAACGCGGTCGGCGGCGATCAGCGACAGCCGCGGCGCCCCGGCCGGCGGAACGCCGGCGTCGAGAACCCGCGCCAGGTCGAGGTACTCGTCCGCGCGGTGCACGCCGGGCCGCGGCGCCACCGGGTCGGTCAGCAACAGGCCGCGACGATCCGTGTCGTGACCGATCCGGCGCCCTGCCCCGGCCAACCATGCGCTGAGCGCAGCCTCGAACGACGGCGCCAGGACGACCGCCGTGTCCACCCGCAGCGAGCGCAGCGCGCGGGCGGCGGCGCGGACCGCGGCGGCGCGCGCCAGGCCGGATCCGCCCGGCGCGGCGACGATCCGATCGAAGACCCCGAGGCGTTCCGCAAGCGCCGCGTGCGGCCGGCGCGCCATCCCGACGAGCCGTGCGTGCGGCCAGCGCGCGCGGAGCGCGCACACCGCCGGGTGCGCCATCAGGATGTCGCCCACCCAGTTCGGCAGCCGGACGAGCAGGTTCCCGGGATCCACGGCCTATATTCTCTCCGCATGCCGACCGCACCCGTACTGGCTCTGACCGGGGTGTCGCTCGTCCGCGACGGGCGCGCCATTCTCGACCGCATCGACTGGCGGGTGGCGCCGGGCGACCGCTGGATCGTCCTCGGACCGAACGGCTCCGGAAAGACGTCGCTCTGCCGCCTGGCCGGGCTCTACCTGCACCCGTCGCAGGGCGACGTCGACGTGCTCGGCGAGCGCCTCGGACGCACCGACGTGCGCGAGCTGCGCACGAAACTGGGCATGACGAGCCAGGCCCTCGCCGACATGCTCCGCCCCGGACTGCAGGCGGTCGACCTCGTGATGACCGGCCGCAACGCCGCCCTGGCCCCGTACTGGCACCGGTACGACGACGCGGACCGCGAGCGGGCCGCGGGCCTGCTGGCGCGGTTCGGCTGCGCCCGGCTCGCGACGGCGCGCTATGCCACCCTCTCGGCCGGGGAGCGGCAGCGGGTGCTGCTGGCGCGCGCCCTCATGAGCGACCCGCCGCTGCTGCTGCTCGACGAGCCGGCGGCGGGCCTCGATCTGGCCGGGCGCGAGCAGCTCGTCGGCATGCTGGCGGACGTGGCGGCCGACCGCGCCACGGCGGCCATCGTGCTCGTCACCCACCATGTGGACGAGATCCCGCGCGGCTTCACCCACGTGCTGATGCTGGCCGACGGGCGGATCGCGGCCCAAGGCCCGATCGCCGACACGCTGACAGCGGAGAACCTCTCCCGCTGCTTCGGGATCCGCCTGGCCCTGGCGCGGCAGGACGGCCGCTGGATGGCCTGGGGCCGGTAGGGCGCCGCCCCTTCAGGCCAGGACCGGCGCGTTCTCGCGGAACTCCCGGACGAGCGCCTTCATCACCGCCGTGTAATCGCCTGTCTCCTCGTAGATGCGCCGCTGCCGCCGGTAGCTCAGGCCGGTCCCGAGCATGGCCCCGACGCCCTGCAGCTCGGCGTCGGCGCCGAGACGCTTCGCCACCGGCGTCACCTCCTCCACGAGTCCGACCAGGCTCTCGTCCAGGCGCTCCAGGTTGCCGTCCTCGTCGACGATGATCTCCGCCTCTGTCGACCAGCGCGCCGCCCGCCACTTGTTCTCGCGCACGATCCAGTGCCGGTGGAGCGGCATGTACATCCCCTCGTCGTACTTCTCTCCCAGCCAGACCACCAGCGCCTGGATCAGCGCGGTGACGGCCATCACCTCGTCCAGCGTCGGCAGGCCGTCGCAGATGCGCACCTCGATGGTGCCGAAGTTGGGGTGCGGGCGGACGTCCCACCAGATCTCGCGAATCGACTCGATCGCCTTGGCGCTGACCAGGGTGATCATCAGCCGCTGGAACTCGGCCCAGTTGAGCAGGCGGTAGGGCAGGCCGGCGGTCGGCAGGCTCTCGAATATCTTGCTCCGGCAGGACGCCAGTCCGGTGTCGGCGCCGTTGAAGAAGGGCGAGCTGGCGGAGAGCGCCAGCAGGTGCGGCAGATAGGTAGTCAACCCGTTGCTGATGGCGATCGCCTTCTCGCCGCTCTCGACGCCGACGTGGACGTGAACGCCGAAGATCATCAGGCGGCGCGCCGGCCACTGGCATTGATCGACCAGCCGGCGGTAACGCTCGGAGTCGGTGATCCGCTGCTCCGCCCACTTCGAGAAGGGGTGGGTGCCGACGCATGCCACCTGGTAGCCGAGCTCGTCGGTGACGGCCAGGAGCTGGGAGATACGCTCCCGCAGGTCCCGGCGCACGGCGGCGACGTCCTCGCAGACGTCCGTGTTCAACTCGATGGTCGACTCGATGAGCTCCGCCTTGACGTGCGCGACGTCGGCGGTCTTCTGCAGAATCGCCGGCGCGCCGGCGACCAGGTTCATGGTCTCGGGATCGAGAAGCTGCAACTCGAGCTCCACCCCGACCGTCGGACGCGGTGATCCACGGAACGCAATCCTCATCAATGCCCCTTCCCGAACGCTCTTGCCGGCGCGCAAGCCAACTGATTATATGGGGGTCGTGCCGCCGCGCCGCTCGCCCTTCTGGCGTTACACCGCGCTGCAGGTGCCGGGCTGGGTGCTGGCCCTGGCCCTCGGCTGGTGGATCCGCACGTCGTTCGACGCACCGGGATGGGTGGCGCCCGCGATCCCGCTGGCCTGGGTCGTCAAGGACATGGCGCTCTACCCGCTGCTGCGCAGCGCCTACGACGTGAACGAGGCGCCCCCGGTGGAGCGCCTCATCGGGCGGCGCGGGGTGGCCATCGAACCGCTGGCCCCGTCCGGCTACGTGCGCATCGGCGGCGAGCTCTGGCGGGCGCGGGCGGGGGACGCAACGCGCATCTCCACGGGCCTGGCCGTGGAAGTCGTCGGCGCCGAGGGACTCGTCCTGTCCGTTCGGCACGCCGGCGCGGAATCGAGCGCCAACGGGCAGGCCGACTCCGCTCGCCAGCCGTCCGGTTGAAGCGGCCGGACGAGGCGCCGGACACACCGACCGCCTCTCACGCGCCGGCGCCTGCCGCCCCCGCATCCCGGGCGGGCGCGCCGCCCGCCTGCGCCCGCTGCCAGTCGACGGTGCGCCGGAGCCCCTCCTCGACCGCCACCGCCGGCGCAAGCCCCAGGAGCTCGCGGGCCAGCGACACGTCCGCCTGCGAGTGCCTGACGTCGCCGGGACGCGAGTCGGCGCGGCGCGGCGCGACGAAGCTCCCGGTGGCCCGCTGCAACGCGGCGTACAGCGCGTTGACCGACAATCGGCCGCCGCGGGCGACGTTGACGGCCCGCCCCGAGATCCCCGGCGCGGCGCAGGCCTGCAGGACGCCCCGGGCGACGTCGGTGACATAGATGAAATCGCGGGTCTGCTCGCCGTCCCCGTAGATCGTCGGCGCGCGTCCTTCGAGCAGCGCCGCCGTGAACCGCGAGATGACCCCCGAGTAGGGCGACAGCGGCGACTGCCGCGGTCCGAACACGTTGAAGAACCGCAGGGCGACCGTCTCGAGCCCGTGCAGCCGGCTGAACAGGGCCGCGTACTGCTCGCCGATCAGCTTGTGCAACGCGTACGGCGACAGGGGAGCGGGAGGCAGCCCCTCGTGCTGCGGCAACGTCTCCGACTCGCCGTAGACGGACGAGGAGCTGGCCAGCACCACTCGCCGCACGCCGGCCTCGCGGGCCGCGAGCAGCAGCTCGTGCGTCGCCTCGACGTTGGCGCGGTGGGCACGGCGGGGCTCCCGCACGGATCGCGGCACCGAGGGGATCGCCGCCAGGTGGATGGCGCAGTCGACGCCGGCCACCGCCGCCTCGGCCACCCGCCGCTCGGCGAGGTCGGCCTCGACCAGCTCGATCTCCGGATGCGCCGCCAGGTTGTCGCGGCAGCCGGTCGACAGGTCGTCCACCACGCGGACCGCGTCGCCGCGCGCGGCGAGCGCGTCCACGACGTGGGATCCGATGAACCCGGCGCCGCCGGTGACGAGATAGCGCGCCATGCCTGGAAGCTCGCGGCAGGCTCTGGCGGGGTCAGTCCGCCGGGAACAGGGACCGGTCGATGGCGCGAACCACCTCAAGGGCGTTCCGGTAGTAGACCTTGCGCAGCACCTGGTCGGGCAGATCCATCCCGTACATCTGCCAGAAGGCGTGATAGCGCCGGTAGTAGTCGAAGTACTCGTCTGCGGTCTCGAACACGCGCCAATAGTAGGGGAACTCCTCCGGCGCGTAGCGGTCCTTGCCGAACAGGATCCGATCCTGGTACTCGATGAAGAACGCACGCGCGGTCCGCGGCTGGCGGCCCAGCTCGTACAGAATCGCCCCGGTCTCGGCGTACACGTTCGGCAGCCGGTCGAGCAGCTCCCCGAGCCGGCCGAGGTCGTTGGCGTGCCAGCCCATGTGGGCGGCGATGAACGTCGTGTCCGGATGGCGCGCGAAGCGGCGGTCGCGCTCGCCCATCATCGTCTCGAAGGAGGGGTACCGATCCGCGGGAAGCCGGCGGTCGGGCAGCAGCGTCAGCTCCAGCCAGCGCTCGTTGAAGCGATCGACGGGCTCGTAGAACGACTGCGGCTCCCCCACGTGCATGAGCACCGGGATGCCGAGCCGCCCGGCCGCCTCGAAGACCGGGTCGAGCTCCGGATCGTCCACCGGCACCCGCTCCCCGCGCCGGTCGCGCACGTCGATGCCGAAGTTCTTGAAGAACTTCAGGCCCGCGGCCCCCGCCGCCACGTCCCGCTCGAGTTGCGCGGCCGCGCGCTCGCCGAAGCCGGGCCCCACGCCGCCGCGGAAATCGAGATTGGCGAAGCACACCATCCGCCGCGGGTGGCGGCTCCCGGCGACAGTGTCCACGCAGCGCTCCAGGGTGGCGCCGGAGCCGCCGCTCAGGTTGACGAGGACGGCGAGGTTCAGCGCGTCCATCTCACCGGCGATCTCGTCCAGCCGCCGGGCGGAGAACCCGGGCCAGTGGTGACTGTGCACGTCGACGACGGGGAACCGCGCCCGCGGCACCGGGTTGGCGTCGACCACGAGGGTCGAGCGCGGCGTGTAGTCCTCCACGCTCAGCGCCGGCTCGCCGGCCCGCTGCTCCCGGCTTCGCTGCGCCTGCACCGCGATCGCCGCCACCACCGCGACGAGCGCCAGCAGCACGCCCGCGATGGCAGCCCATCGTCGTCGCATGTCACCTCCGCGCCGCGGCGCGTTCAAGGCGGCGAAACGGTGCATGGACCGCCCGGCGCCGCCTCGTGAAATGCGCCGCGAAGGATTCCGCCGTCCAGGCCGATGTAACTGCCCGCCGTCGTGTTCGGGGCGCCGCCTCGTGAATGCGCCGCGAAGGATTCCGCCGCAGCCGGCGCGTAAGCCGAATTCTGTACCGCGTTCGGTCACGCCATTGAGCGCGTCGTCACGCGGCGGCGACCATTCCTCTGGCCCCGCCGTCGCCGCCGCGTGACGACGCGCTCAATGGCGTGACCGAACGCGGTACAGAATTCGGCTTACGCG
>CAZMWA010000157.1:0-11249 GCA_964569405.1 uncultured Vicinamibacteraceae bacterium
GAGCCGCTGGTTGACGTAGGTGTAGTCGGCCGACAGCAGCTCGAGCACGCTGGCGTCGGCCCGCAACTGGTTGCCGATGAACAGCTCGGTCTCACGGGTGAAAGCCTCGCGCAGGTTCTCGTCGAACTCCGGGAAGATGAGGGGGTCGGGATAGACGCCGCCCATGTTGCGCAGGTACAACCACTGCCCGGCGAAGTTGTCGACCATCGCCTGCGAGCGCGGGTCGGCCATCATGCGCCGGACCTGCGCGTCGAGCACGGCCGGCTCGCTCAGCGTCCCGTTCTCGGCCGCCGCGAGCAGCTCGTCGTCCGGGATGCTGCTCCAGAGGAAGAAGGACAGGCGGGAGGCCAGCTCCAGGTCGGTGACCGGGTAGCTGGCACCGCCGGCCATGTCCACCGGATCCCGCTCGACGCGGTAGAGGAAATCGGGATCGGCCAGCAACCGCTCGAGTGCGAACTGAATGCCCTTCTCGAAGCCGCCGTCGGCGCGGCCCCACTCGTAGAACGCCAGCAGCGTCGCCACGTCGCCCTCGTCGGCCGGGCGGCGGTACGCACGCCGGGCCAAGGTGCCCAGAATCTGCCGGGCGCATGCTTCCTGCTCCGCCTCGGGAGCCGACGGCTCCGGCAGGCAGGTGAAGATGCGGCGTCGGCTCGGCGTGTCCCCCGGTCCGTCCACGCGCAGCGGCCCGGTGATCTGCACGCTGGACAGGGCCGGATTGCCGTCCGGCATCTCGTTGATCGCCAGGGCGAAGCCGGTCTGCCGCGGCTGCAGCACGCCCTCCTCTTCCCATGTCTCGCGCGGGAAGGAGACGCCGATGGTGTGGGGGCCCGCCGCGACCGAGACGGTCGCCTCCAGCGGATCGTCGGCGTGCAGCACGTAGTGCTCCCAGTCGTCCGTCCCGCGGATGTTGCCGGCGAAGCTGATCGGGGCGGGCATGCCCGGCGCTTCGCCGCCGAAGGTGAGCCGCTCGATGCGCCGTCCGTCCAACCGGAACTCGATCTCGTGCGCGTCGTCGATGCCCCGGATATAGCCGACGTAGTTCGTCTGCAGCCGCACCTTGATCCGGTATTCGCCGTCCACGGGGAAGTAGTGGCGGATCGCGGCCCCGCCGCGCGACCCGAACGGCAGGTCCTCGCTCTGCTGGTCGTTCTGGATCAGGTTCAGGGGCACGTCGTAGGTCGCTGTCTCCGCGCCGCCGGTGGGCGCCTCGCCGATCGCCAGGCGGCCGATCCTCTTGGCCGCCGACACGTAGCGCTCGAACAGCGCGGGCGACAGCGACAGCGAGGTGGCGATGTTGTCGAAGCCGTTCCGGTCGGGCGCGTCGGCCGGAATCAACGCCTCGACGTCGATCTCCAGGTCGAGCAGGTCGCGGACCACGTTCCGGTACTCTGCCTGGTTGAGCCGGTGGAGCGCCTGCGTGCGGCCCGGACTCGGGCGCGCCTCGGCGGCGCGGTCCAGCTCGTCCTCGAGCCAGCGCCGGAAGCCGTCGTACGCCTCCTGGTCGGGGCGCGGCCGCGGCTGCGGGGGCATCGCGCCGACCCGGAGCTTGCGGACCACCTTCTCCCACAGCTCGGGATCCTCGGTCACGTCGTCCACGTCGGCACTGTCGAGGGCCAGTCCCACGAGGCGCAACTGCTCGGCCATCATGCCGGAGCCGTTGCCGGCGACGACGCGCTCGTTGTGACAGGTGACGCAGTACCGATTGAGCAGCGCCCGCTGCGGGGAGATGGACGCGGCGGCGGACTCTCCAGCCTGCGCGAACGCCGTCCCGGCCGCCGCTGCCGGCAGCGTGAAGACGACGGCGACACCCGCTGCGAACCAGCGTTTACGCACCAATGGCCCCTTTCGATTCATGGCGGCCGAGTTGCTCGGAGAACGCTAGTCTGACCGCCATGGTGCGCGTTGTCAACGCTGTCCGACTGCGGTACCATGACCCGCTGGCCTCGGCCCTCATGCGCCGGCAGGACTCTCGCGATATCCGCGGAGGCGGCCAACCAGGAGGCGATCGACATGAAGGCGAAGCGGATTGCGGCCGGCGTTTCCTCCGCGGCCCGGCTCCTGACCCTGCTGGCCGTCGGCATCGCGACGTTCCCCCTGGAGATCGCCGCGGCCAACGGCATCGACGCACCGGCCATCGTCGAGGCGGCGCGCGCGCCGGACGCCGAGACCGTTCGCGCGCTCATCGCCGCGGGAGTGGACGTCGACGCCGCCCAGCCGGACGGCGCCACCGCCCTGCACTGGGCGGCCTACCGGAACGATCGCGAGGTTGCCGGACTCCTCCTCGACGCCGGCGCCGACGTCAACGCCACGAACGAGCTGGGCGCGACGCCGCTATGGCTCGCGGCCGACAACGGCAGCGCCGCGATGGTCGAACGGCTTCTCGCCGCCGGCGCCGACCCGGACATCGCGCTGCTCGGCGGCGAGACGCCGCTCATGACCGCGTCGCGCACCGGAAACCCCGCCGCGGTACGGCAGCTCGCCGCCCGCGGCGCCGATGTGAACGCGAAGGAGCGCTCGCGCGGCCAGACCGCACTGATGTGGGCGGTCGCCCAGGGCCATCACGACATCATCGACGTGCTGCTGGCGCACGGCGCCGACGTCCGGGCGCGCTCCCGTGTCCGGCCGCGCATGATGCACGCCGCGGCCACCAACGGCTCGCAGTACGACCAGGGCGTCGTCTGGAGCCGGGGCGGCTACACGCCGCTGCTGTTCGCGGCTCGTCACGGCGACGTCGGGGCGGGCCGGCGGCTCGTGGAGGCCGGGGCGGACATCGACGACGCCGCGCCCACCGGCGCGAGCGTGCTCGCGGTGGCGGTGCACAGCGGACATGCCTCCTTCGCCCGGTTCGCGCTCGAGGCGGGCGCCGACCCGAACGACACCGGGGCCGGCTATGCGCCTCTGCACGCCGCGATCCTGCGCGGCGATTCCGGGTTGACCACGGCGCTGCTCGCCGCCGGGGCGAATCCCGACATACGGCTGGAGCGGGGAACACCGCTCCGCCGCGCGGGCCAGGACTGGGCCCTCGCCCCGCAACATGTCAGCGCCACGCCGTACTGGCTCGCGGCCTACTACCAGGAGGCGGACATCATGCGGGCGCTGGCCGCCTGGGGCGCCGACCCGAGCCTGACCACGCTCGAGCGTTGGGCGCACGTCTTCGAGCGGGCCGGGGGCGTCGGACCGCCGCACATCGCCGGCGGCTTCCAGACGCCGCTGCTGGCCGCGGTCAGCGGGACGAGCACGCGCGGGCGGAGGTTCAACAGCTCGTTGCGGAACCCCGACCGCGAAGAACGCGCGGCCTACGAGGCGGCCAGGGTGGCCATCGAGCACGGGACCGACGTCAACCAGGTCGACCATGTGGGCACCGCGCCGCTGCACAGCGCCGCGCAGCGCAACTACGCCACGGTCGTCGAGCTGCTCGCCGCGCACGGTGCGGACCTGAACGTGAGGAACAGCAGCGGCGCCACCGCCCTGACGCTGGCCGAGCGCGCCGAGGCGCAGCGTCTCGAGCGGCCCGACATCACCCGTTATCCGAGCGGCAACTCGGCGCAGGCGCTGCGCGACCTCGGCGCGACCAGGGAAACGGAAGAGACGAAGGCCGCCGAGGACTGGCAGCCGCGGTAGGCTGACGCTTCGCTCGAGACCTGCATCAATCCGCGGCGCCGTGGTCGCCCAGGTGATCGACGATGTACTTGCGAATCTCGGCGATCTGCTCGCGGGTCTCGGCGATCTGCTCGC
This sequence comes from uncultured Vicinamibacteraceae bacterium, assembly GCA_964569405.1. Taxonomy (GTDB): domain Bacteria; phylum Acidobacteriota; class Vicinamibacteria; order Vicinamibacterales; family UBA8438; genus JAAXGX01. The sequence continues at coordinate 3,736 of CAZMWA010000157.1, forward strand.
GGGTCTCGACGATCTGAGCGGTGAGACGGGCTTCGCTCGCGGCGACCTGTGCCGCAATGAAGCCCTGAACGTTCCAAGCCGCCATCCAGGCGGCGCCCGCGATGGTCGCCACGATCAGAAGGACCGGCCACTCCTCGCGCAAGCGCTGCATTGCCCAAGTGTATCAACGTAGACCCGAATCCGCAACGCACAACGCCGGCGAGCGCCTCGGAAACGAGCGGTTGCGCAAGCCTGCCGATCACCTGCTGTTCCGGGAGCTCTTGGGGACCCCGCCGGCGCGCACTTGTGGCACTCGGCGTATCATGACGCCGGGGCGTGCCACAGGTGCGGACCGTCGCGGCCATGTGGCTCCGCCGCGCGTCCGACCAGGGACACGCTGAAGCAGCGTCCCAGCTTGGCGACATGCGCGGCGTGTGAGGCAGGCGCCGTGGATTCGGTCGCGTACGACCGCCCCGCGAAGCGGTTGAGGTTTCCTGGGCCCTACATACCCCACACGTGGACATCGGCACCGCCCGCCGGCGACTCGCGCCGGTGGAACACTTTCTCCTCCCAAGCCCGGTCGCTGCGGTCGAAGACGACGAGATGCCCCGCCTCGGCGGCGCAACGGTCCATGTAGGCCGCGGTCTGCTCCAGGCCATCCCGGATGGTGCGCTCGAGACTCTTATGCAAGACCTTGCACTCGATCACGAACTTGCGCGTCTCTCGGCACTGCACACCTTCGGCGCATGAACCGGCATCCCGCTGCGGCCAGACGATGAGCAGGTCCGTGCGGCCCCGGCCCAGGCCGTACTCGCGCTCGATGCGGCCGCCGCCGTTCACGACGCGCTGCAGGAACGCCTGCAGGAGAAGCTGCGGCCCGGCCTCCTGGTAATCGAAGCGCGCGACCCAATGCTCGGAGTGCTCGCGGAAGAAGGTCTGGAAGGCGGCGAGCAGCTTGACGACGTCCAGACCACCGTCGGCATCGACGTACCACGCCAACTCCTGGACCAGCCCCTCCTGGGCCGCCGCGGTCAGCTCGCGAGGCACCACCTCCGCGTAGATGGGGTTGGCGATGCGCAGCGGCGGATCGCTGGCGACGAGCCCCAGGTCGCGGACGTACTCGATGTCGCGGGCGGAGAAATCGCGTTCCTCGCCGCCGCTCAGCAGGGGCTCGACCACGCGCCGCACGCGATCCTCCTGCAGCTTGTCCGCCAACTGATCGAGATGCGTCTCGCGGCGCTGGATGATCCGCTCCTGCGCGTCGCGAACGCCGCTCGCAGTGACCGGACGGCTGCGGTCCCTTCCGGATGCGTCCCGGAAACAGGTCTCGTCCGCCAGTGCGTTAACCAGCCACGGCTGGCCGCAGGTCCGTTCCCAGATCGTCTGCAACGCCTGCGGTTCGAACGCCTGCCCGGTCTCCGCGGTGTGCTGCGTAAGCAATGCCGTCACGTCGTCCTGGGAGAAGTCGCCCAGCCTCAACGAGCGCGCCTTGACATTGAAGGCGCTGCCGCCGGCAATCACAGCCTTTTCCGCACCCGAGCGGATGCGGTAATCGCGCACATCCCGCACGCCGCACAGGACGACGCTCTGCGGAAAACCGGCGGGACGCTGGTCGTAGCCGGCCCGAAGCTGGCGCAGGACCGACAGCAGCGTGTCGCCCACAAGGCTGTCGATCTCGTCCACCAGCAGCACCAGCGGTTTCGCGTCGGCCTCGGACCAGCGGGCCAGCGCCTCGCCCAGCGCGCCCGCCGGTCCGTGTTTCGCCAGGATGCCGGGCCAAGCCTCGTCCAGGAAGTCGTCACGCAACGTCGTCCGCGCCCGGGAAGCCAGCTCGCCGAGAATCGCCCGCATGGCCGTTTCTACATCCTCTCGCATGGCCTGCGCGGGCTCGACGTTGACATAGACGCACCGGTAGTCGCCCTCCCCACCATTGTTGAGCAGGTCTCGCAGAGCCAGCAGCGCGGACGTCTTGCCCGTCTGCCGCGGCGCGTGGAGCACGAAGTAGCGCTCGGTCCGGATCAGATCGAGAACGTCCCGCAGGTCCAGACGGTCGAGGGGCGGAATACAGTAGTGCTTCGCCACGACGACGGGACCGGCCGTGTTGAAGAAGCGACGCATCGCGTCAGTATCGCACGCACCTTGACCGACGAGATGATGCTCGTGCGCTACGTACCGCGCCTGCTCTCGTCGGTCGCCCGGCCCGGCGGCAAGCGGAGCCGCCAGGCGACGATTGACGGGCTACTGCTGCTCCATCTCCTCGGCGCGGGCGCCGCTCAGGATGTTGAGCAGGCCGTAGTTCCCCTCGTGGCAGGCGTACTCGAAAATCGGCTCGTCGTTGCGCCGCATCGGAACCGCCACGGTGAACGGCCGCGTGAAGATGGCCGGATCGTCGACCGTGTACTCGTAGAGCAGCGTGTCCTCGTCGATGCGGGTGAAGCGCTCGGTCAGCGTGACGGTCAGGCCCGTGCCGATCGCCTGCATGGCCGACGGATCGAAGCTGCCGGTGAGCTCGGTCAGGTTGGTGGTCTCGACGACGAGCGTGTCGCCCTCCCAGCGGCCGCGCGAGTCGCCCATCCACTGCCGCACGCTCTCCGTCAGGTGGGGGCGGCCGTCGAGCGGGATGATCCGCGCGTCGTGCACCATCTCGTTGAGGATGACCACGTGGTTCGGGGTCTGGAAGAGCTGCATGTTGTTGTTGTAGCCGCTCGGCATCATGGGCGGGCCGCTGTTGAAGCCCAGCAGACAGCGCTCGGCCAGACCGCGGTCCTCGGGCTCGTCGGCGCCGGTGCCGGCGCTCCGGACGCGCACGGGACTCGGGATCGGCAGATCCTCGGCGAGTGAGCCGACCTGACGCAGGCGCTCGCCCTCGGCGGTCAGGGCCGGCAGCCGGCCGTCCGGGGGATCGACGATGAGCGACGTCCGCCGGTCTTCGATGATGTTCGTACCGTAGTCCAGCCAGAAGTCGTTGTAGCCGCCAACCCGGCGCCCGCGCTCGGCGCCGGTTCCGCCCGCCGGCAGCAGCTCGGTGCGCACCTCGCTCGGCTCGAGCAGCGCCGCGCGACGCGCGCTGGCCGCCGCCTCGGCCGCCGCCGCTTCTTCTTCCGTGAGGAAAGCCCGCTCCTGATCCTCCGGCCGCTGCAGCGGCGTCATGGTGCGGAAATCCCAGACCCCCTGCAGGTCCGGCTGACCGTCCGGCGTCCGGAGCTCGGTCTGCCCGGCCTCCGCCGCCGTGAACGCCATCAGAACCACTGCCGCCAGCGCCGCCGCGCGAAACCGCATCCGCATGTCGCAATCTCCCTTCGCCGGAGCCCCTCCGTACACGTGCCGCAACCCTCGATAGTACCACCTGCTCCGCGTCATGGGTCCGCGCTCAGGATCCGCGTCCAGAGCCCGCGACAACGAGCCGGCAGGTCATCGAGCTCGGCTCCGACGGCGGCGAGGACCGACTCGCGGTCCGGACCGGCCAGCAACTGCTCGATGTCCCAGGCGTCCTGCGATCCGCCTGCGTAGAGCTTGAGCAGGACGATGTCCGGCGCCAGGACGGTCGGGAGGCTCGTTCCACCGACGACCGCCGGCTCCGCGCGCTCGAGGATGCGCTGCTGCCACCGATAGCGCCCGACAACGAGATCGACCGGTCGCTCGCCCTCCGCATGGAAGCGAACGACACCGGCAAGCGGATCCGCAGCGTCCCCGCGCGAAACCGACACCTCGGTTCCCGCAGCGGTCAACGGAGCCCACCAGGTCGAATCCAGCCAGGCAGTCGACAACGTCAGCAGGTCCAGATCGCGCGTCGACCGGCCAACGCCGCGGGCCGCCATCGCTGCCGCCCCGATCACCGCGTAGGGAGCGTCACCCCGATCGAGAATCGCGGCGACGCGTTCGACCAGGCTCACCCGATGAGCCGTTCGAGGCATGCGCTAGGTTGCCGCGTAGCCTGTCGCCGGCGCTCCAGCAGCCGAATCGCAGTCCGCCGGTCCAGGCCATGCGTGGCACGGAAAGACTCAAGATCCTCTTCCCCCAGGCGGAACGCGAGATCAAGGCGTTCCGCGGGGGCCATTGCCCGAACCTCGGCAGCCTCACGGCGGCTGGTTGTACAGGCGACCGACTTCATTTCGCCAGTCTAGCACCGCCGCCCAATGAAGAAGTGCGAGCCGCTTCGAATACTTTAGTTAGACTCTGTGTTGATCCTCACGACGTCCGCCACGACCGGCCCTGCGGCCTCACACAACCGAACGTCCCGGTCGTCAGTTGGAGACTTCCGACCGTGCTCGAGATTGCAGCGAACTTGATAAATCACCTTGAACAGTTGCCGTAACTTCTCCAGAGAACTACCCCCGCTCCTGAACTCCTCGATGCAGCCTGATGTGTCGCGGCCATTGCCCCGCATGTCCCTTACCGGTACCGACAACAGATAGTCCGCTTGTTCCTGCCGCTCCCGGAGTATTGCCTCGGCCCTTTCCTCAGGAACGAATTGTTCAAGATAGTCAAGGATTCTCTGAAGCTCCGTGCGACCAGTCACAGACGAGTAGAGATTGTTGAATGCCCGCCAATAGTCAGTGAGCTGATCGACAGGAGAGGCCCTTGCGTCTCCCATTTCGAGCCACTCTCGCGCCACCATCGTTTTTCCTGCTCCCAGCCCCAGCAACCCGGCATGGTCGCCGAGAATCAGCCTAGCCTGCCGGCCGGCGCCCAGTGCAGCGACCCGGCCCCGCATGCCAACGGCGCACGCGACGCCCAGCCCTGCCCACAGCAGGACGATCGCCCACTCCTCGGGCCAGACCAGGGCCGACGGGCTTCCCGGCAGATAGAGCAGGATGAAGAACACCGTAGCGGCGACCGCGAGCCCGCCGACCAGGCCGGGGGCCGCGACGCGATACGGACGCGGCAGGTCCGGATGCCGGCGCCGGATGATGAGGAACGCCACCGCCACCAGCAGGTAGGCCACGACCGTCGCCAGCGACCCGGCGTCGACCAGCCACACCAGGGCCGGGCGGCCGAAGAACGGAGCGACCACGGTGATCCCGGTCAGCACGACAACGACCGCCACCGGCGACCCGTGGCGCGGGTGCAGGCTGGCGAATACCGCCGGCAACATCCCGCCGCGGGCCATCGCGAACAGCAGCCGTGAGGCGCCGAGGAAGAATGCGTTCCAGCTCGTGAGGATCCCGAACGCGCCGCCGACCACCAGCAGGCGCCCTGCCCAAGGGCTGCCGTAGACGGCGCTCATCGCGTCGGCGGTCGGCAGCGCCCGCCCGTCCAGCGTGGCAGGATCCAGCGACAGGCCGACCGTCCACTGCACGAGGCCGTACCAGCCGAGGGCCATCACGATGGAGAGCACGATGATGCGGCCGATGGTCCGGAAGGGGACGTCGATCTCCTCGGCAAGCTGCGGGATGACATCGAACCCGACGTACAGGAACGGCGTCATGATGACGACCCGCAGCACCCCCTCCCAGCCGGTGATCCAGGGCGCCAGGTTCGCGGCGTCGCCGCGCACAGTCCCCGGCAGGAAGAACGCCAGTCCCACGAGCAGCAGGCTGCCGACGGCGAGACGCTGCGCGAAGGCGGCGAAGCGGATGCCGCGGTAGTTGACGACCCCGATGACGACCGCGCCGGCCACCCCGACGAGCACCCAGCTCGCGTGCACCTCCCAGCCGGCGACGGCATAGAGCGAGCCGGCCTCGAAACCGGGAAGGAGGTAGCTGACGACGGTGGGCAGGGCTACCGCCTCGAAGGCGCAGACCGCCACGTAGGCGAGCACCAGCGTCCAGCCGCAGACGAACGCGCCGCCGGGGCCCAGCGCTACGAAGGTGAAGCTGATCTCGCCGCCGGCGCGCGACAGCGCCGACGACAACTCGGCGTAGGTGAGCCCGACCAGCCACACCATGACGGCGCCGGCGCCGAAGGCAAGGATCGAACCGACGGCGCCCGCCCGCAAGATCATCTCGCCGGCCAGGACCACCCAGCTCCAGCCGACCATGGCGCCGAAGGCGATGGCCAGCACGTCGCCGCGGCCGAGCAGCTTGCGGAGGTGGATCGGTGCGTCAGACACGAACCGCTACCGCTCGTGGACCGCCCGGCCGCAGAGCGCGTCCGACGACCCACATCCCGATCCACATTCGTCTCATCCAACGCATCCGGGCAATATACGATAGCGGGCATGCGACGAAGAGCGTTTCTCGGAACCGGCCTCGCCGTGGCGACCGCGGCGGCGGTCCCCGCAGCGGCCGCCCTCGCGCCGGCGCCGTCCGGAGCGTCCGCGCAGACCGGCGACAGGCGCTTCGGCCTCGATTTCGCCCCCCACTTCGGCATGTTCCGCCACCACGCAGGCGACGACCTCCTCGACCAGCTCCGCTTCATGCACGACGAGGGGTTCCGGGCGCTGGAAGACAACGGCATGCCGCGGCGCGATGTCGCCCTGCAGGAACGCATCGGCGCCGAGCTCGAGCGGCTCGGCATGCGCATGGGGGTCTTCGTGGCCCACACCGCCTGGGGCGAGGTCTCGTTCGCCTCCGACGCCCCGGAGGCGCGCAGCCGCATCCTGGCCGACATCCGGCAGGCGGTGGAGGTGGCCGGCCGCGTCAACGCGCGGTGGTGCACGGTGGTGCCCGGCGACTACGACCGCGGGCTGGAACGCGCCTACCAGACGTCCATCGTCATCGACAACCTGAAGCGGGCGGTCGAGATCTGTGAGCCGGCCGGGCTGACCCTGGTCCTGGAGCCGCTCAACCACTGGACCGATCACGCCGGCGTGTTCCTGACCCGCATCCCGCAGGCCTACCAGATCTGCCAAGCGGTCGGCAGCCCCTGGTGCAAGATCCTCGACGACCTCTACCACCAGCAGATCACCGAGGGCAATCTCATCCCCAACCTCGACCGGGCGTGGGACGAGATCGCCTACATCCAGGTCGGCGACAACCCCGGACGCAACGAGCCGACGACCGGCGAGATCAACTACCTGAACGTGTTCCGCCACCTGAAGAAGAAGGGTTACCAGGGCATCGTGGGCATGGAGCACGGCAACGCGGAAGAGGGCCGGGAGGGCGAGCGCGCGGTGATCGACGCCTACATCGCCTGCGATCAATAGCCGCGCCGGCCGCCGGGAGTCGTGGTGGAACCCCGCTGCGGGATGCTCGCCACGCGCTCACAGGTTCGAATTAGGAGGATCCCATGTCCGCTCGACACGCAGGTCTCGTCGCTCTCGCCGTTGCCGTCTCGGCGGCGCTGGTGCTGGCGGGCCAACCCGCGGCCGCGCAGTACGGCGCCGTCGACGGAGAATGGCGCAGTTACGCCGGCGACAACGGCAGCACCAAGTACTCGCCCCTGGACCAGATCGACGCGAGCAACTTCGAGAATCTGCGTATCGCCTGGCGCTGGCAGTCCGTGGACGGCAACGTCGACCTGGAGTCGCTGCCCCGGCGCGAGGACGACCGGCCGATCTCCATCCGCGGCCTGCAGGCGACGCCGCTGATGATCGACGGCGTCCTCTACCTGACCACCGCGCTCTACCAGGCAGCGGCGGTCGACGCCGGCAC
>CAZMWA010000158.1:0-14442 GCA_964569405.1 uncultured Vicinamibacteraceae bacterium
CGCGTCCTGCGCCTGCAGCTCCGCCTCGGCCTCGCGCATGGCGTCCACCGCCTGCGGCAGCAGCTCGCCGATGGTGCGGAACTCCGGATCGGCCGGCATCACGCGGCTGTTCATGCGGCGCAGCAATGTCTCGACCTGCTCGCGGAGCCCGCCCTGGGCCAGCGTCAGGAAGACGAGATTCTCGCGGTACTCCTCGTCGGTGTAGTCGCTGCGGTCGCGGACCACGTTAAACGTGCCGGCCACGATCTCCCGCTGCGCCTCCGACAGCGCGCGCGGGTCGGTGCCCACCCCACCGGCCCCGCCCATGCCGCCCTGCGACGTGGCGCTGCGATAGTCGCGGCTGAAGGCCCGGATCTGCAGGAAGTACAGGTCGCTCTTGACGTCCCGGTCCTCCTGCGCGAGGTTGCGGTCGGTCGCCCGCGCGTAGTACGACACGAAGTCGCCGGGCTCGAGCTCGAGCTCCTCCAGGAAGAAGGTGTGTCCGGCGGATATCTCCCTGAGCGCGCTGTCCTGTCCGTCGAACAACCCCACGGTCTCCTCGGGACCGCCGTTGATCGAATACACCAGATCCAGCGACAGCAGGCCGAAGTCGTCATCGGCCCGCGCCTCGACGAACACCTCCTCGATGGCGCTCGCCGTGGTGTCGCGGCCGGGCTCGATGAACATCACCGCCGGCGGCTGGTCGGTCAGCACGTCGATGGTGTACTGCGGCGACGCGGTGACGAGCTGGCCGTCGGGCCCCTGCAGGTCGATGCGGTAGAAGCCGGCCGCCTCGACCACGAAGCTCGCCGTCAGGCTGCCGTCGGGCGCGACCCTGAGCGGCGTCCGCCGGTCCTCGTCGAGCACGAGATCGCCGCCGGCCGTCGCCATCGTCGAGACGGCCCGCAGCCTGACCTCCGTTTCCCTGAGCACGGCGATGTCGCCGCCGTTCTCGATGACGCGCGGCTCGAGGCCCGTATAGGCCGGGAAGACGTACTCGAGCTGCAGTTGCGACACGTAGGGCAGGTCGATGACGTCGAGCGTGAACCTGGGCGACAGCACGCCGGCCGCCTCGACGAAGTAGTCCGTGCTGGTCCGCAGATCGAACAGGAGCACCTCGAAGAGGTCCGAGTCGTCGATCGGCACGAGCGGCAGGGGCTCGAACGGCGTGCTCGTGCTGCCGCGCATGAACAGGTTGACGTTGTCGGAGTCGAACCCGAGCAGTCGGGCGGTGACCGTCTGGTCGGCCCCGCGGGCCACGGTGGCGTCGCCAGGCAGGACCTCGATCTGGTACGGGCTCGCGGCCTCGACGTTGCCCATCGGGGTCAGCAGCGCGGTGACGCCGTGCCGGAGATAGTCGGGACCGAAGACGAACAGCAGCACGGCCGCGGCGGCGGCCGTGGCGAGCAGGCCGGACGACCGCGTCAGCCGCCGGCGCTCGACGGTGCGGCCCATGTCCATGGCGCGCACCTTCGCGACGGCCGACTCGATGAGGCGCCGCACGATCAGCGGCGAATGATCACGCCGCGCGGCGCGCTCGCCCTTCCGGCTCTCCTCGACGGCGCTCAGCACGACGGCCTGCAGCGACGGCTCGTGCTCCTCCAGATAGAGCGCGACCCGCTCGTCCGACACGCGCCGCGCCACCGGCCGCACGAACAGCCACCAGCCGGCGCCGAGCAGCACGAGGTAGGTCGCGATGCGAAAGCCCACGATCGATGCCGGGCTGAAGCGGAAGAGCTCGAGGCCGTACGACGAGGCGAGCAACGTGCCGAGCGCGGCGGCGACGAGAACCGACACGCCCCTGACGGCGACCCGCAGCCGCCAGCGGTTCCGCACGTGCCGAATGACCCGGAGGATCTCGGCCGGGCTGCCGGTGAACCGGGGTCGGTTGTCTGTCATCCCCATGGTCCTTTCATGTTACTCGACGTCGAGAGCGCGCCGCGACAGGCGATTCGACACCACCGTCTCGCTCACGAACAGCAGGAACGCGGCCACCAGGAGATACCACCAGACGCCCTGGCGCCGCTCGAGGTCCTGCGGCCTGAACGTGCGCACCGGGCCGGCCGCCGCCGCGCGGTCCCCGCCGGCCCGGCCGGTGACGGCGCCGGCCAGCTCGTCCGGATCGACCGTCGTCAGATCCGACTCTGTCAGATCGACGTTGACGGCCAGCGTCAAGGGTCGCCCGCCCGGGGTCGTCGCGTCGCGAATCTCGTAGATGCCCTGCTCCTCGAGGGCGAGGAAGCCGGGCCGCGCGCCCTCGCTCACCGGGAGGCGGCGGCCGGACGGCGACACGGCCACCAGCTCCGCCGCGGCGAGCCCGGCCGCCGCCAGCAGGCTCCGCTGCTCGCCCAGGTTCAGCACCTGTCCCGCGTAGTGCCAGGGCGTCGGGGGCGTGTAGCTCGCCAGGTGCTGCGCCAGCCGGTGGACGAACGGCAGGTAGACCGGCTTGACCGCCAGGTCGTTCCAGAAGCTGTCGAGCGTCGACGACCACAGCAGCACCGTGCCGTCGCCGACCCGACGCTCGGTGAGCGCGGGGTTGCCGTCGTCGTAGCGGGCCAGAACGGCCGCCGCTGCGTGCGGCTGCACCGGACGATAGCGGAAGAATCGCGCCGTGGTCACGTCGCCGCTGCGCGGCGCCCCGAACAGCTCGAAGGCCGGATGGCTGTAGTCGATGAATCCGATCGCGCCGCCGCGACCGTCGCGGTCGCTCGGACTCCCCAACGTGCCGGGCAGCAGCTCGTCGTCCGGCGGCCAGGCGCTGCGCTCGCCGGCCACGACGAGCAGTCCCCCGCCGTCCCGCACGAAGCGCCGCAACGCCGCGCCCGCGTCGCCGGCCGGCGGCGGCGTGTCGTTGAGGATCACGACGTGCTGCCCGCTCAGGTCGGACGCCTCGAAGTCGGCCAGCGGCGTCGCGGTCAGGTCGAACGACGGCGTCGAGCCGATGCCGAGCGCGCGCGTCAGATACAGGCCGGCTTCCGGACCCGCGCGGTCGTGCCCGACGAGCAGCACCCTGACGACCTGCCCGGGCGCGACGACGAAGTGGAACACGTCGTCGGTCGGCAACGCGTCGCCGCGGATGCTCACGCTGCCGGTCGTCGGGACGTCGCCCAGGGTCACGGCCGCGTAGTCGACGGTGGCGGACCCGCGCGGCGGCAGACTGGTGGTCAGGCTCTCGATGTCGCGCCCCTCGATCTCGAGCGTCACCTCGAGATCCGCGACCGGCTGGTCGCCGCGGTTCGCGAGGCGCGCCGAGACGGCGACGCGCTCGCGGCCCGAGAAGTACTCGCGCTGGAACAGCACCCCCGCGACGCTCACGTTCTCCTGCCGCTCTTCGCCCACCATGATCGGCGTCAGGACCGTTCCCTGCGGAAAGCGTATGCCGGTGGCGCTGTCGAGTCCCGAACGCTGGAAATCGCTGATGAGGACCGCCTCCAGCCGCGGCAGGCTCGAATCCTCGAAGATGCCTTCGGCCAGCTTGAGCGCCGGGCCGTAGCGTGTCGTGCCCGCGCCCAGCTCCGCCGTGTCGACGAGCGCCCGCAACGCCTCGAGGTCGGTCATCGAGCGCGGTCCGACCCGGGCGCCGCTGTCGAAGAAGACCACGGTTGCGCGGTCGTCGAGGGCCAGTCCCGCGATGACCTCGGTCGCGGCCGCCTGCGCCCGCTCCCAGCGGTCGCCGTACGCCATGCTGTACGACCGGTCGACCAGGATGACCACCTCGCGCGCGCCGGACGTCACCGCGGCGATGGCCGGCGCCCGGAAGAACGGCCGCGCGAACGCGGCAATCAGCAGGGCGAGCGCGGCGCACCGCAGCAGCAGCAGGAACCAGTGCCGGATCCGCTGGCGGCGGAACGAGTGAAAGGGGATCCGGCGCACGAACATCAGGGAGGGAAACTCGATGACCTCCTTCCGCTCGCGCTGGATCATGTGGATGACGACGGGCACGGCGAGCGCCCCGAGCCCGAGCAGGAACAGCGGCGCCAGAAATGCCATCAGCGCACCCGGCTCAGTTTCTCCCGCGTCGCCAGGAACTTGAACAGCGCGTGATCCAGCGGCGTCGCGGTGTTGAACAGCGCGTAGTCGATCCGGTTCTCACCGCACGACTTCGACAGCGCGGCGATGTGCTCCTGCACCAGCAGGCGGTACTGCTCGCGCAGCTTCTCCGGGACGACCGGCATCTTCCGGCCCGTCTCCAGATCCTGGAAGCTCGTGGCGTCGTCGTAGGGAAAGTCGATCTCCGCCGGGTCGAGCAGGTGAAACACGATCAGATCGGTGCCGCCGTAGCGCAGCGGCTTGATCGCCTCCACGACGGCCTGCGGGTCCTCGTAGAAGTCCGAGATCAGGACGACGATGCCGCGCCGCTTGAAGAACTCGGTGGCCCGGAACATCGGGTGCGCCAGCGACCCCGGCCGGCCGGCGTCGATCCGATCGAGCTCGTGCAGCACCACGTCGAGATGCTTCGCGGAGGGCGGGATGCGGGTGACGATGTCGTCGTCGAAGGTGACGAGGCCGACGCGGTCACGCTGCTTCGTGCAGAAGTAGGTCAGGCAGGCCGCCAGATACCGGCCGTAGTCGAGCTTGGTGATGCCCTTGCTCCCGAAGCTCATCGACCGCGAGATGTCGAACAGCACCGAGAAGTTCGCGTTGGTGTCGGCCTCGAACTGCTTGACGTAGAAGCGGTCGGTGCGCGCGAAGACCCGCCAGTCGATGAAGCGGATGTCGTCGCCCGGCATGTAGCCGCGGTGCTCGGCGAAATCGATGGACACCCCCAGATAGGGCGCCTTGTGCAGTCCGTTGATGAAGCCGTCCACCACCGTGCGCGCGAGCAGGTTGAGGCTGGCGATGCGCCCGAGAGCCTTCGGGTCGACGAAGCGGGCGCCGGGCGTGGTGATGGGTGCGTCCACGACAGTCCGTCACATCTGCGAGGTCGGCGTCGGCACCGCCTCGAGGAGCTGGTCGACCACCTGGTCCGAGGTGATCCCCTCCGACTCGGCGTGAAAGTTGAGCAGCACCCGATGCCGGAGCACGGGGTGTGCCAGCGCGCGAATGTCCTCGAAGCTGACGTGGTAGCGCCCCTGCGTCACGGCGCGGGCCTTGCCGCCCAGGATCAGGTACTGGGCGGCGCGCACGCTCGCGCCGTACGCCACCCACTTCTTCACGAACTCCGGGGCGTTGTCGGCCTTGGTGCGGCTCGTGCGCACGAGATTGAGCGCGTACCGCAGCACGGCCTCCGAGACCGGCACCTTGCGGATCAGCTCCTGGAAGGCCACGAGGTCCGCGCCGGTCACCGCGTGCTTGAAGTCGTGCTGCTGCACGACGGTGGTGGTCCGCACGACGTCCAGCTCCTCGTCCTCCGGCGGGTGCTCGATGACGATGTGGAACATGAAGCGGTCGAGCTGCGCCTCCGGCAACGGGTACGTGCCCTCGAGCTCGATGGGGTTCTGCGTCGCGAAGACGAAGAACGGCTCCTCGAGGTCGTAGGTGCGGCCCTGCACCGTCACCCGGTGCTCCTGCATCGCCTCGAGCAGCGCCGACTGCGTCTTCGGCGGCGTCCGGTTGATCTCGTCCGCCAGCAGGATGTTGGTGAAGACCGGCCCCGGCGCGAAGACCATCTTCCGGCCGCCGGTCTTGGCGTCCTCCTGGATGATGTCGGTGCCGGTGATGTCGGACGGCATCAGGTCGGGCGTGAACTGGATGCGGGCGAACTTGAGATCGAGCACCTGGGCCATCGTCTGGATGAGCAGCGTCTTGGCCAGTCCCGGAACGCCGACGATGATGCTGTTGCCGCCGACGAAGAGCGTGAGCAGCGCCTGCTCGATGACCTCCTGCTGGCCGACGATCAGCTTGTGCAGCTCGGTGAGGATCTGCTCCCGGCCGGCCTTGAGCTTGTCGGCGAGCGCGATGTCGTCGGGCGACTCGAGATCGGTGGGTTCCCCGACGGGCTCGGCGACGACGGATTCCTCCGCGACGGGCTCCGCGGCGACGGGTTCCCCGGCGGCTTGCCTGGCCGGCTCCTCGGCCGCCGGTCCCCCGGCAGCTTCGTTGGCAGGCTCCTGGACGCGCGTATCGTCTTCCAATGGACGCTCCTTCGATCAGTCCGGGGGACCGTCAGTGGGTCAGTGCATACATCACGTAGTTGACGCCGAACTGGTACGAGTCGTTCGTCAGGTCGATGGGATACCAGCCGGTGTCCGAGAACTCCCAGTACTCGCCGATGTCGTTGTTGTAGTTGGCCACGATCATGAGCCGCCGGCGCGGATCGTTGTCTTCGTACACGCCGTAGAATCGCACGGGGAGACCGTACATCTCGAACATCTCCAGCGTGTCGATGTCGAAGAACGTGTGGAACACCGGATGCGAGATGTCGAGCTCGACGAGCTGCGCGTCGGGCAGCACGCGGAGCAACTGCCGCTCGAAATTCTGCCAGTGGTCGCCCCGGAAGTCGTCGAAGAGGAGGAAGCCGCCCTTCTGCAGCCACGTCCGCAGACCGCGCGCCTCGTCGTCGTTCAGCGTCCAGTAGCCCGGCTCGGACATGTAGGCGAACGGAAACTTGTGCAGCTCCGGATCGTCGAGCGTCAGCACGTTGCCGCCGTTCGGTCCCAGGAACGGATTCAGGCTCGTCACCTCGCCCAGGATCCTCGAGAGGTTGCGCTCGGCCCGGGGGTAATCGTGGGCCCAGGGCAGATCCCCGCGCAGGAACCGCGCGGCGCGCAGGCCCATCTCGTAGCGCAGCCGGACGAAGACGAAGCGCCCGTCGTACGCCGTGTTGCCGGCGTTGAAGTAGTCGTCCGGCGCAGCAGGCAGGGCCGCGGCGCGCCCGGCCGCCGGGACCGCGTGTCCGGCCACGCCCGCCAGCACGAGCGCCGCCGCCGAGAGCAGCCACCCCGACGTCCGCGTCATGGCTGCCGCGCGGCCTCCCGCTGCCGGATCTCGCGACTCTTGAGCGCCAGCTCGACGAGCAGCCGCTCGAGCTCCTGCTCGTACTGCTCCTGCGACGCCCCGCCACGGAGCCGCCGCAGCTCGTCCACCCGCGCCTCGAGCGCCTGCCGCTCCTCATAGAACGCGCGCAGCTCGGGATCGTCGGGAAACGCCATCTCCGCCCGCAGGCCGGCGCCGCTCGTGAAAAACAGGGTGCGGGCGACGGTGCCGTCGCCGTCGAGGGCGTCCGGCTCGCCCGTGCCCTCGCCGTCGCCGTTGTCGTCGAGCAGCGCATGCTCGGTGGCGAGCCGGCCGTCGGCCTCGTACATCTGCTCGACCTTCAGGCGGGCGTAGGTGAACGCCTCGAGCATCGACACGCGCTCGTCCTTGTTCTGATCGGCGTCGCCCTCCCCGGCGGCGAACGCCTCGACGAAGTAGCCGCCAAACACCGCCGCGTTGCGCTCGCCGCCGCTGCGCGTGGCCGTCATGACGACCCGGCCCTCGCCGGACAGCTTCTCGAGAAACGGTCCGCTGGCGCTGGCGGTGTTCACGAAGGTCACGTGCCCGACGTCCAGCCGCTCGAGCAGCCCGGCGAAGTCGTCCGCCGACAGGTCGCGTCCGGGCAGGTTGATGCGCGCCTCGTTCGCGTAGCTGCCGTGGCCGAACAGCACGATGACCACGTGGTCGCCAAGCTCGGCGCGCGCCGCGATGGCGTCGATGGCGGCCGCGACGTTCTCGCGCGACGACCGGTCGGCGATCGCCTCCGGCGCGAGGTCGGGCTTCTCGCCCAGGTAGGTGACGTTGGCGGCGGGCACCTCGTAGCGCGAGGCCGCCGCCCCGATCAGGGTCGTCGCCCACTCGTGAAACTGAGCCGTGTAGTCGGGGTCGCCGCCCAGGCCGGTGACGACCAGCACGTGCGTCTGCTGCGCCGCGGCCGGCGCCGCCGGCAGGCACGCCAGCGCCGCCGCCAGCAGGCCGACCACCACTCTCATGCCAGCCCCCTGAAGCGGCGGTAGCCCCACTCGCCGAGAACCAGCGTCACCAGCAGGAGCAGCAGGGCCGGCATGTCCCAGAGGTCGCGTTCCTCGACGACCGTGACGCCGCTCCCCACGTACTGGATGTCGTCGGCCAGCGCCGCCGCCGTGTCGGCCGTGTAGAACCGCCCCCCGGTCTCCTCCGCGACCCGCTGCAGCAGCGGCGCGCGCATCGTCGAATCGTAGAACTCGCTGTCGCTCGGCGCCACCTGCACGTAGGCGGCGTCCTCGCCGAGCAGCTCGCCGTCGGTCGACGCCTCCACCCTGACCTCGTAGAACCCCTCCTCCGCGGCCGGGAACGTCGTCCGGTACTCGCCGTCCTTCTCGGCGGTCCATTCCATCCGGCGCTCGGTGATGTTGCCCGCCGGGTCGGTGACGATGGCGAGGACGGTGCTGTTGTTCAGCTCCTCGAAGCCGGGATCGACCACGTCCGCCAGCACGGTGACCGTCTCGTCCGGCTCCACCCGATCCTGGGGCACGCTGGCAACGACCTGGTCCGGCACCCCGTCGACCACCCAGCGCAGGAGGCGGCGCCAGAACGTCTCGTGCGTCATGTCCTCGACCGGGATGTCGGCATGCATCTGCCACATCCACGAGTCCTGGATGGGCAGGGCCAGCGACTTGCCCGCGCCGTAGCGCTGGAACGCCAGGACGACGAGGTCGTCGGGCTGCGCCGTCAGCAGCACCGTCGCGCCGGGCTTCGGCTCGGTGATCGGGTTGACCACCGTCACCGGGGGCAGCGTGTCCCAGCGCTCGACCGAGGCCTCCTCCGTCTCGGCAATCTGCGTGGCGGCATGGCTCGCGCCGGCGCGGGTGGTGGCCACGCGTACCTCGGCGAAGAAGCTCTCCTCCGTGTCGGGAGCCAGCGGATCGAGCACGACGGGCAGCACGTCGGCGACCGGCGTGCCCGCATACCCGCCCTGGGCGAACGACCGGTGGCTGCCCAGCATCAGCAGCCCGCCGCCGCGCCGGTTGACGAAGTCGGCGATCATCCGGAGCTGATCCGGCGTGAAGTAGTTCGCCTCGATGCTGCCGAGGATCAGGCCGCTGTACCTGAAGAGGTCGGCGCGCGTCGTCGGGAAGCCCCCGGGCAGCTCGTCCGGCCCCTCGACGCCGAGGCGGAAGAACTTGTTCTCGGCCGTGCGCTGCAGCAGCGTGACGTGGAGGTTCTCGTCGTCCGCCACCCCGCGCAGGAGAAACTTCACCTCCCAGCGCGGCTCGCCTTCGAAGTACAGGATCCGCTTGCTGCGGTCCTCGACGACGATCAGCGCCTGGCGGAGATTGTTCTGGGTGACCATCTCGCCCGGCTGCGGCGCCACCCGGAAGCTGAAGAGCCGGGGCCCCGCCTCGGCGGCGGTGAAGCGCATCCGCACCGCCTGCGGCTCGCCGTCGGCGGGCAGCTCCACGTCCTGCGTGGCGACGATGCGGCCCTCGTCCTCTATCTGCACGGCCACCGTCTCGCCGCGGTAGCCGCGGTGCGTGACCACCAGCTCGACCGCCAGCGCCGCCCCGCGCAGCACGCGGCGCGGCGTGGCCACGCGGCTCAACTGGATGTCGCGCTCGAACTCCTCGCGGCCCAGCCCCACCGTGAAGACCGGCACGCCCTCCGCCTGCAGCGGGAGCAGCGACTCGCCCAGGCCGCCTTCCAGGTTGTCGGCGCCGTCGCTCACCACGACCAGACCGGACAGCGGCACGCCCGACAGCTCGTCGTGCGCCCGCTCGAGCGCCCGCCCGAGGTGCGTCCGCGTGCCGCGGAACGTCAGCTCGTCCAGCGCCGTCAGGCGATCGGTCTCCCCCGCGAACCGGAAGAACCGCAGGGCGAACCGGTCGGCGAGGGCGGCCCGCAACTCGCTGTCGGCCGCGCCGAGCTGCCGGCGCACGAACTCGTGGCGCGGCGTCTCGTCGCGATCGGCGATCTGCATGCTGCGCGAGTCGTCGATGAGGACGCCGAGGAAGTTCTCCTGAGGCACCACCGACGACAGCACGAGCACCGGCCGGAGCAGGCAGAACGCCAGCACGCCCAGCGCGGCGATGCGGATGACGGTCAGGACGGCGCGGTCCGGCGGTTGGCTGTTCCCGCGCACCGCGAGATAGGTGCGCAACGTGAGGTAGGCCGCGCCGGCGGCGGCGCCGAGCGCAAGCAGGCCGACCCAGGACGCCCGGAGCGCGAGCTCGCCCTGCTCGAAGATCAGCGGGCGGTACTTGAACAGGAACTCGAAGAGTGGCTCGAACACGATCCCTCTGCCGTCCCGGTCGCGACGGTCAATGGCTCATCGCGTAGACGATGAAATTGATGCCCATTCTGACGGCGAAGCTCGAGTAGTTCAGCGGGTACTCGGGCCGTTCGAACCACTCCCACGCGTCGCCGAGATCGGTATTCCAGTTGATGATCACCATCAACCGGCCGTCTTGATCGAAGATGCCGCGGGCGTGCGCCGTGTACCCGTCCTGCTCCCACGTCCGCCCGTACCAGTGGTTGCCGATGGCCGGCACCTGCAGGATCTCGTCGATGCGGTACACGGCGTTGAAGATCGGGTGATCGAGCGGCATCTCCTGAATCGGGAACTCGGGCAGCACGCGCCGGATCTCCCGCTCGAAGTTCGCCCACTCCCAGGAGCCCCAGAAGTCGTCGATCACCAGAAAGCCGCCGGCCAGCAGGTAGTCGCGCAACCCCTTCACCTCGGAGGCCGTCAGCGCCATGCTGCCGACCTCGAGCGCGTACAGGAAGGGATAGCGACGGATCTCCGGGTCGTTCAGGCGCACGACGTTCTCGTGCTCCGCGGCGTTGATGTCGATGAAGCTGTTGACCGCGAGCATGAACTGGCGGTCCGCCTTCGGATAGTCGGTCGCCCACGAGCTCCAGCGCCACCCGGACGAGTACGCGCCGCGCGTGAAGTAGAACTCGCGGGGGCCGGCGGGGTGCTTGAGAGAAGGGCGCTCCCGCTCGAGCAGCCTGCGGAAGTCGGACTCCGGCTCCTGCGGCGCCGGGCGCAACGCAGCGTAGGCGCCGCCGGCCAGCGACGCAACGAGCAGGGCGATCAGTCCGATGCCGGATGGCCGCACGTGCTGTCCCGGGTCAAGACACCCGCAGGGGCGGACGAAAGGCACGCCCCGCCCGGCGTCTCCGACGGAGAGTCCGCAGCATAGCACATGCTCCGACGCCCGGCGGCGCCTGCCGCCCGGGCTGTCGCTTGCGGTCCGTCGGACCAGCCCGGCCCGGGCTCCGCCGGATGCGGACCCGGGCAGCGATCAGGGTCGAGAGACGCCCCGGCCCACCGGGAATCGGTGGCAGAACCCCGCGGGGCGCCGCCACGGACCCCCGGGGGCCGGAGCGCAGGATGGTCTGCGTCGGCGGCGTTGGGTTTCCCCGCTTGCGGGGTCCCGTCGACACCGCCAGGGCGCCGAAAGGCCCCTACGAGGACGCCACCTCCGCAGAACCGGTACTATGGTCTTCCACAGGATCACCTCCTTCGCAGGGCGAACATCGCAAGCGGCGGGCCCCAACCCGCCCGGCCGCCGTCCCGCCCGGTGAACGGCAACCGCCGCGTCGAGCGCGGAACCCCTCGTGCCATCGTTCGTCATCCGGCGCCGGATGTCAACCTGTGCGGCGCGATCGCGGGCTGGACCCGCCCGGCGAGGATCCTCGTGGCAAACGGCCGGGATCTATTGCGACCGGCCGTCATGAGCGGGTACGATGACTCTCATGCGCATCGACGCGGGCGCAGCGCGGTGGACCCGGCTGGCACTGGCACTGGTCGCGGCCATGCTCGCGGCGGGCGGCCCCGCGGCCGCCGCCGAGGCCGAGAACGCCGCCCTGCAGGATCCCGACGCGCGCGACCCCGGGTTCCTCTTCGGCCGGCCGGGCAACTCGCTGGCCGTCCACTGGCTGTGGCACCGCGCCCGCGCCGAGAGCGACGTCCATGCCTTCGTGACCGACCACCTGACGCTCGAGCCGGGCGACTTCGCCGCGGCGGGCATCGGTTTCGACGTCGGATTCACCCTTAGCCCGCGCATCGACCTGCACGCCGGCATCGACTACGCGCGCACGGCCGCCGACTCCGAGTCGAGGCATTTCATCGGCGAGGACGGGGTGCCGTTCGAGCAGGAGACCGCGCTCAGCCAGGCCGCCTTCACCGCCAGCCTGTCGTTCGCCCTCGCGCCGCGCGGGCGCGCCATCGGGCAGTACGTCTGGATCCCCGGGGGGGTCGTGCCGTACGTCGGCGCGGGCGGCGGCTACCTGCGCCATGCGCTGGACCAGGTGGGCGAGTTCGTCGACGAGATCACCCTGTTCTCCTTCCATGTGTTGCCGGAGGCGAGTCTGCAGTCCGAAGGGTGGACGCCGACCGCACACGTGTTCGGCGGCGTCGACATCCGGCTGACGCAGCGCCTCTTCCTGACCGCCGAGGCGCGCTACGTTTTGGCGGTCGCCGAGCCGAGCCTGGACTTCGCGGACTTCGAGTCCATCGATCTGTCCGGGCTCCGGATAGCGACCGGCGTACGGTTCACGTTCTGACGCACGGGAGCACGTGCAGGGAGCGAGATCATGATCGCAATCATCTCGGGTCTGGTCACCGGGCTGGTCATGGGGGGGCTGCCTCCCGCCGGCCACGCCTCGCTGAGCGTGCCGGCGGCGCTGGGTGCCGCACCGCCCGCGGTCCAGGCGGACGACGCCGCGGGACCGCTCGACGCGCGCTGGCGCCCGTGGCTCGGGTGCTGGCAGCTCTGGGAGGAGCAACTCGACCCGTCCGCCGCGGACGAGGTCAGCGAGTCCGCCGCCCTGCTGGACCGCACGGTGATCTGCGTGCGGCCGGCCGCCGGGGGGCGCGGCGTCAACCTGACCGCCCTAGCCGGCGACGAGGTGCTCGTCGATCGCACGCTCGTGGCCGACGGCATCGAGCGCGACGTGCGCGAGCCCGACTGCAGCGGCCGCGAGCGGAACACGTGGTCGGCCGACGGGCGGCGCCTGTTCACCCGCGCGGAGATCCAGTGCGGCGACCAGCCCGTGCGCCGGGCGGCGGGCGTGAGCCTGCTCTCGACGCCCGCGACCTGGGTCGACATCCAGGTGGTGGAGGTCGGCGGGCGGCAACTCGTGGAGGTGCGCCGCTACGCACCGGTGTCCGACGCCGAGCATGCGGCGCGCCTGGGACCGCCCGACGAGCTCGGGGCCGCTCCCGCCGCCATCCAACGCGCACGGCGCGCGAGCGCCGCGCGGCCGGATCTGTCCGCCGTGCTGGACGCCAGCGGGAAGACGTCGCCGCGGGTCGTCGAGGCGCTGCTCGCTGAGACCGAGCCCCGCCTGCCGCTTGAGCGCGACGCGGTCGTCGCTCTGGACGACGCCGGCATCAGCGGCGGTGTCATCGATCTGCTCGTGGCGCTGGCGTACCCGGACCGGTTCGTCGTCGAGCGGCGCGACCAGGGCGGCGCCTGGTCGTCCGGCGGCTGGGGCGGATTCAGCGGGTACCACGACCCGATCTGGTACGGCGGCCACTACTACCCGTACTACGTCACCCCGCTCGGCTACTACTTCTGGAGCCGCGGCTACGACCCCTACCTGTTCGGCGGCCTGGGGTCGCCGTTCGTCGTGGTGTCGGACAGCGGCCGCACCGAGGAGCGCGGGCGGGCCGTGCCGGGCGTGGGCTACACGCGCGTCTCGCGGCGCGGCTGGACCGACGACGGCGGGTCGACGCCCTTCATCGGCCGCACGTCGTCCGGCGGTTCGTCGGGCGGCCGGACGGCGAGCGGCGGCTCGTCGGGCGGGGCGGTGTCGCGCGGAGGCTATTCGGGTGGCGGCTCGTCGGGCACGTCCGGCGGAACCAGCAGCGGCCGCGCGGCCGTGCCACGCCACTAGTGGTCCGTCACGTCAAAGTTCGTAAGATAGACGGACTTGAGTTTTGCGGCGTGCATCGTCGACCTGCATCTGCCAGTCGACACCGCGTTGAGTGCCGTTGGTGTCGATGGACCAGGCTGACACTTCGTCGTGCAGCGTCTCGAGGTCGCCGATGAGGCGCCCGTGCAGGCATTGGCGCGTCATCGAACTCAGTTCGTTCTCGGCGATGTTCAGCCAGCTCCCGTGCTTCGGGGTGTAGCAGAATTCGAGGCGACGAACCAGTTGCCGAGCCCGGGCCGGCTCGAACACCTCGTAGAAGGCGCCGGCGTGTGCGTCTCGTGGCTGACCGACTCGACGATCTGCAGCTCGACGACCCGGCGCGCCAGCAGCCGCAACGACCAGTTGGCGTAGCGCTTCGGGGGTGGCCCCAGACGCAGGGCGATGATCTGCGCCTCCTGCTCGCCGCTGAGCAATTTCGGGACCGGCGGCGAGTCCCGCCGCTTTCGTTCCAGCACCCGCTCGAAGCCTTCCAGCACGCACCGTTGGCGAATGTTTTCAACGGTCTTGGTACGACACGAGCAGGCGTCGGCAATCTGCTGGTCGGTCCACGCCGATCCGTCTGCATTGGCCTGCAAGAGGATCTGAGCACGGCGCGCCTCGGCGGGAGCGGGGCGGGGCGAAGGGGTC
>CAZMWA010000159.1:0-17181 GCA_964569405.1 uncultured Vicinamibacteraceae bacterium
CGGCGTTCGCGGCCGGCTCGGATAGTCCGCCGGATTCCCGCGCGGAGTGTGGTAATGGCCGGGGGAACCACGACCGGCGGGCCGTCAGTAAGTCACTTTTTTGTGGACACTTACGAGGATTAGGCGACTCGCGCTGCCGGACTGACGACAGACCCGACGAACCGGGGCCGGGGGACGGCCGTCTCTCCGAGAAAGACTGCGCGGGGGCTCAGCGGCTCCAGGGGATGAGTTCGCCGCACATGCTGCAGCGCCGCATGTCTTCCGGGGCCGCTATGCTGAGCGAGATCGGCCGGTTCTCGATCCGATCACCGGCCTGCAGGCACCGGGCGTGGCGCATGGCGAGCCGTCCGTCCGGTGTCCTGACGAGCACGCCGTCAACGGCGCGGTCTTCCTCGATCATGGCGCGGGCCGCCGCCCGGTCGTGTTCTCGTCGAGATGACAGCCTGCTGAATCGCGTTGTCATCGCCGCCATGGCCTACCAGTCGTGTTATCGTCGCTTTTCCGGTTTGCCTTTAGCCAGAGTGCGACATTCTGATCGTTATCGGCAGGCGGTTTTGGGACCAGGGCAGACAGCGCTGGCTACGAGCGCACTCCGGCCGCCACGTCGTAGCCTGGATGCCCTGCGAAGTGCTGCTGCAGCCCGCTGCGGGCCTGAGTGAGCTACAGCAACTTCAGCCCTGGTACGTCGCTGAAGTCGCCGGGGTTCAACGTCCAGAGGGCTGCCTCGTGGACGAGGGCGCAGGCGGCGACCGCGAGATCGAGGTCCCGGCCGCGAGGGAACAGCTCTTCCTGCGCCCGCAGCTCGCTGACCGTCCGTGGCCCGCGCAACCATTCGTACAGGGCGATCGTCGAGAGCCGCACGCGATGGCTCTCGTCCACGAGTGTGCGCAGGCGGTCGAACGCGGCGCGCGGGCCCGCCAGCGCGCCGACGAGCGCCGAGGTATCAAGATGGATCGTCATGCGCGGAACGGCGCAGCGACGACTCGCGTCGGGACAGGCGCACGGCGCACCGTGGCGTCATCCAGCGAGTAGGTGACCTTGACCGTACCGCTGCAATACTGCCATACACCCGTGCATGGCCCGCACCGCCTCGACAAATGTTGGATCGCCGGGGGGGAGACACTGCGGGCGACGGCGCGACGCGGCCGTGTCGCGCCGTCCGACCCGGCCTAGCGGCTCCAGGGCGGCACGATCTGATTGGTCCGGGCGTACGCGATGAGCTGGCCGAGGTGCTCGTGCATGTCGCCCGCCACGAACAGCACCAGCTCCGGCGTGGTGCGCTCCGCGCCGAACAGCTCGCGCGAGCTGACGATCGTCGCGGGGTCGACGCCCTCCAGGGCTTCCTGGGTGTAGGCGAAGCCCTTGGTCAGGTGGTCGATGACCTGCGCCTTGTCGGTGATCTCGGCCAGCGCCTGCATCTCCGGGAAGGTCATCGCCGTCTCCGCACCCAGCGCCATCGGCGCGAACGCGTAGCCCTCGCCGGCGATGAGCATGAGCACCTCGGAAACCGAGCGGACGCCTTCCATGGGCCGCCACGTGTAGGTCTCCGCGGGGAACGCTTCGGCGAGGCCGAGGAACTTCCCGCGCATCACCTCGATGTCGGCCAGGAATGCCGCCTTGACGGCAGCGGCCCCGTCGGGCGTCATGTCCTGGGCGGCGCCGGCGGCCGGCAGGCCCGCCAGCAGGAGGCCTGCCAGGGCCGTGGCGAGAGCGAGGCGTCCGCCGCGGATCGGGACACGGTGCGTCATGATGGCTGATTCCTTTCGGTCGGTCTGCGCCTGGTGGTCTCGGGGGTGCTTCGTCACTGTTGACCGCTCGGGAACACGTTCCCGGGCGGTCCGTACTCGTAGTACGCGCCGAGCGTCGCGATGCGATCCATGTCGGGGTACAGCACGCCGATCGCGGGCGCATCCCGGCTGCCGCGCGGAGAGTACCAGACGGCGCCTTCGCGCGTCACATGGATCTTCGGCGAGTCCGCCCCCGGCTGGGGCTTCGGGTAGAACGTGAACTTCTCGTCGCGCGGGTCGAAGCGCCAGATCGACGCGCCGTGGTCGCCGTCGTTGCCCTGGCCGACGTCGGCCGCCCAGATGTTGTCGTCGGCGTCCACCGCCACGTCGTAGGGCGCGGCGTCCTGCTGCGGGATGGTGTGCTCGGTCATCCGTCCCGTCGACTGGTCCAGCTTCACCAGCTTGCCGGGGCGCGGGCCGGCCTGGTAGATGCCGAACCAGACGTTGTTCCGCGAGTCGACGTTCGGGCGCCGCACGTGCCCGGGGTAGGTGGGCGGCGTGAACTCGGTCCACTGGTTGGTCGTCGTGTCGAACTTCGCCACCTTGCCGGCGTTCCACAGGCCGACCCAGATGTTGTCGTTGCGGTCGGGCACCACGCCGTACGGCACCGCCCCGGGCATGGGGATGGGAAACACGGAGACCTTCCCGGTAGCGCGCTCCCACTTGCTCAGGGCGCCGCCCATGATCCAGCCGACGTAGACGTTGCCCTTGGAGTCGATGGCCAGCGACTGCATCCACTTGTGCTCGTTGCGGACGACGTCGTCCGGATCCATCGGGATCTGGTGCTTCCACTCCCCGGTCTCCGGGTCGAGGCCCAGCAGCCGCTTGACCTCCGACGACTGCACGCCGCGGTGCTCGGGGACCCAGATGATGCCGTCGCGGTCGACGTTCACCTCGTGGATGCCGTTCTTCGGGTCGGGCAGCACGTAGTCGGTGAAGGCGCCTGTCCGCGGATCGAGCTTCACCAGCCGGTGGGGGTAGCCCCGGTCGGTCAGCCACACGTGGCCGTGCCGGTCGAAGCGCACGTCCTGACCTACCCGGCGCCCGACGAAGTTGCCGGACAGACCCGCGAACTCCGGGGCGTTCACGCCCTCGCCGGGCGCGTCCTCCGGCAGGTAGTACTCGATGTACATCGCCTTGCCGAGGGCTTCCTCGTCCACCGGCATCTGCTGCTCGATGCGGATGCGGCGCGGCTGGGCGTCGGGTCCGAAATTGTCGACGAGATAGGCGAGCAGGGTCTCGCGATCCGCCACCGAGAAGCGGCGCTGCGCGTCGCGGTAGGAGATGATGCCGTCGCCGTAGGACAGGGACGGCCGGTTCGGGATCGCCTTGCCGAACATCTTGTCGATGGCCGCCTCCCACGCCGCGCCGCGGGTCGGGCGCAACGACAGGAAGTTCCCGCCGTGGCACGGCATGCAGGTCCGCTCCGCGATGTCGCGCCCCGGCCCCGGCGGGTACAGCTCGTCGTAGGGCTGCTGCGCCGTCGCGGCGCGCATCGCCGGCATCTCGCCGCCGCCGCCCGCCGCGGTCGGCGTGCGGTTGCTGGTCGCGGCCCGCAGCGACAGGTCCAGGCTGGCGCTGTCCCCCGCGCTCAGCACGAGGCGCTGCACGTCGGACTCGAGCCCGGGCGCGCGGACCGAGACCTCGTAGGCGCCGGGGAACAGCGCCACGGCGCGAAACCGCCCGGCCTGCGTGTACACCATGTACAGGATGCGCCGGTCCACGTTCCGGATGTAGACCCGCGCGGCCGTGAACGGCGCGGCCGAGGCCACCGTGCCCGCGAGGGTCGCCGCGCCGTCGATCGGCGAAGCGGTCTGCGCCGCCGCCGGCCGCGCGCCCAGCGGGCTGGCCGCGCCGACCGCCACCAGCACGGTGGCCAGGGCCGCGATCGACGCCCGCCGCCGCATCCCGCCCGTTGCCGCCTTCGTCCAGGCTGTCCTCATGGCGATCCTCCACTAGCTCCAGCACCAGCAATCATACTCGCCGGCGCACCGCCTGCCGGGTCCGTTTTCGGGTTGTCGCGCCGATTCGCCCGGCACGAATCCGATGGACGGTAGCGCAGACGTGTGATGGATTGTAGCGTGTCATTCTGATGGATAGTAGTGCATGCGGTCGATGGATGGTATCGTACGCGTGATGGACGCCAACGTCGCCGGACCCTGAGCAGCCGCACTGCGATGCAGAGCTATCGGCCGAGGATCGTTGACGCAGAGCTGAACGAGCTGCTCGCGGACCTGCCGGCGGTGAGCATCGAAGGACCCAGGGGCGTGGGCAAGACCGAGACGGCCCGCCAGCGTGCGGCTACCCGCCACGAGCTGGATCGGCCGGGTGCGTACGACCTGATCCAGGCGGATCCGGACCGGCTCGTGCGCGGCGCGGAGCCCATCCTCATCGACGAGTGGCAACGCTATCCCCATGCCTGGGATCTGGTCCGCCGGGCGGTGGACGCTCGGCGCCGGCCCGGACGGTTCATCCTCACCGGGTCGGCCTCGGACGACGTCCCCGGAACCCACTCCGGCGCGGGACGCATCGTCACGGTGAGGATGCGTCCGCTGTCGCTCGCCGAGCGGGGCGTGGACACGCCGTCGGTCAGTCTGGCGGAACTGCTGACCGGGAGCCGGCCGCCGGTTGAGGGCCACACCGCGGTCACCCTGGACCGCTACGTCGAGGAGATCGTGGCCGGCGGATTCCCCGGCATGCACGGCGGATCGGGCCGCGCCCGGCGGGCCGAGCTGGACGGCTACATCGCCCGGATTGTCGACCGCGAGCTTCCGGAACAGGGCATCCGTACGCGGAACCCCGCCATGCTCCGGCGCTGGCTGCGCGCCTCGGCGGCCGCCACCGCCACCACCGCCAGCTACGACCGCATCCGCGACGCCTCCACCGGCGGCGAGGGTGACAAGCCCGCCCGGTCCACCACCCGCCCCTACCGCGACACGCTGGAGCGCCTCGGCATCCTCGACCCCGTGTTCGCCTGGCTGCCCGGCGGCGGACACCTGTCACGCCTCAACGTCGCCCCCAAGCACCACCTCGCGGACCCGGCCCTGGCCGCGCGACTGCTGGGCCTCGACGCCGGCGCCCTGCTCGCGCCCGGACCGGTGGCCCCTGCGATACCCCGGGACGGCACGCTGCTCGGCGCCCTCTTCGAATCGCTCGTCACCCAGAGCCTGCGGGTCTACGCCCAGGCGGCCGAGGCCGACGTGAACCACCTGCGGACCTGGGGCGGCGGGCTCGAGGTGGACCTCGTCGTCGTGCACGGCAACCAGTGCGTGGTCGCCGTGGAGGTGAAGCTGACCGCCGCCGTCGCCGACCGCGACGTGCATCATCTTCACCGGCTCGCCGATCGCATCGGTCCCCAACTGCTCGATGCCGCGATCGTCACCACCGGCGCCGACGCCTACCGCCGCCGCGACGGCATCGCGGTCATCCCGGCCAGCCTGCTCGGTCCGTAAAGCCGTCACTGGTGCGACGCCCGTCCGGTTGAAGCGCCCGGTTGAACTGGTGATAATCGTCGAGCCGTTCCGAGGACCGACCCCCCGATGCTCGTTGCCCTGTCCATCAAGAACTTCAAGAGCATCCGCGAAGCGCACGTGCGCTTCGGGCCGTTCACCTGCTTCATCGGCCACAACGGCGTCGGCAAGAGCAACCTGTTCGACGCGATCCACTTCCTGAGTGCCCTGACCGAGCGGAACATCTCGGACGCGGTCGTCGAAGTGCGGCGCACGAGCGACGGCGGCTACTCGCCCCTCGACTTGGTCTTCGGCCGGGACCCCGGGCGCAGGATCGAGCTGTCGGCGAACATGGTGGTGCCGCCGGTGGTCGCGGACGACTTTGGCGAATCGGCGAAGCCGAGCACGACCCTCCTGACCTACACCGTGGGGCTCCGATACGCACCGGAATCCGACCGGCTGCTGGTGAAGCACGAGAGACTGACCCACGCCAAGCTCGGGGACTCGAAGAGTTTCATCGGATTCCGCTGCTCCAGGGACTTCAAGAAGACGGTCGCCTCGGGAGGGCGTTGGGGCGGGCCGCTCATCTCCGACTACCCGACCGTTCTGGCGGCGAAGCGGGAGATGGCGTCCTGGCGCATCCTCCATCTCGAGCCCAGCGCGATGAGAACTCCGGACACTCGCTCGGCGCCGCCCCACGTCTCCGCCTCGGGCGGCCACATCCCGGCAACGCTCCACGCGCTGGTCAGGAGAGATCCGAATGCAAGGGCCGAGATCCTCAATCGTCTTCGGCAGCTCGACTCGGATGTCGGGGAGCTGGATGTCTACGCCGACGACGTCCGTGACCAGTTCGCCCTGCGCGCTCGCGTCCGCGGCGTGGACAACTGGCTCTACGGCCGTTCCCTCTCGGACGGCATGCTGCGGTACATAGCCCTGGTCCTGATGCTGGTCGATGTTCAGGACCGCGCCGTGCTGTGCATCGAGGAACCGGAGAACGGGATCCACCCCTCGCGCGTGCCCAATCTCGCGGAGCTGCTGCGAGACTACGCGGTTGACGTGCATCATGCCGTGGGCGCCGACAATCCGCTGAGACAGGTCGTACTCAACTCGCATTCCCCCGAAGTCGCGCGGCAGTTCTCCTGCGACGATCTGATCTTCGTCGAGCGGGCGCTCACGAGCACCGACGGGCCAATCAGCGTGTTCAGGCCGATCGCCGACACGTGGCGAACGACCCTGGCCAACGGAGCGGAGTCCGGGGTGCTGCCCGCAGATCGGCAGGCGGTTGCCGATTTCATCGGGGGTTCGCCAGTCAGCTCCGAATTCAGCCAACTGAATCTGGAGCTTGGATCCGCCACGTGAGTCGACAGTTGGCGTACGCCGTCGTCGCGGATGGCGGAACGGACCGGCTCCTCGTGCCGATCATTCAATGGGCGGTACACCGGTTGGACCCCGGAGTGGAAATTCTCGAACCGGAGTTCCGAAAGCGAGGTCCCAGAACGCCGGACTGGTCTCGAGAATCACCGTCTCCCAGTCCTTGCCCTCGACGCCGAGCAGGACGGCGGCGGGCGCTCCGCGGCGTGTGACGAAATTCGCAGCGGCCACGCTGCGTGGAATCGGGAACGTCCCTGATGTTCTTCTGCATGTCTCGCACCGAGATCGTCTTCACACGATCTCCTCCGTCGTCGTGTGCGGCGGCTTGCGTCGCACCGCGCGCACGACAACCACCGCGTTCGCTTCGTCGACGTCGTAGAAGATTCCAGGCTCGGCTGCGTCGTGCCACGTCACGTACACGCGCATCACGATCATGCCGTTCGGTGTCGGGTCAATCGACGGCCGTGGTATTCTGACCAGACAGAATGACCGGATCTCTCCTGGAGTGGCCACATGCGTGAAGTACGGACGACCGACGCCAAGTCGCGCTTTGCGGAGCTGTTGCGGGCCGTGGAGTACGGCGAGACGATCGCAATCACCCGCCACGGGAAAACGGTTGCCCATCTGACCCCGGCCCCCGACCAGGAGCGCGCGGCGCGGAAGGAAGCGGTGCAGCGCTTTCGCGCCCACCGTCGCCGGTGGCGACGGATCGACGCGACGGCCGAGGAGATCCGCGTCTGGAGTCGGGAGGGTCGCCGGTGAGCCGCTTCGTGCTCGACGCGTCGGTCGCCGGCGCGTGGCTTCTCGACGAGGACGACCCGCGTGCGAACGCGGTCCTGCCCCGCCTCGAGACCGACGGCGCGCTCGTTCCGCTGCTCTGGCACGTCGAAGTACGGAGCACGCTGCTGGGCGCCGAACGCCGGGGGCGGATACGGGCGGACGAAGTCGACGAACGCCTGCGGTCACTCGGGACACTGGACGTGCAGACGGACGGGCAACCGGATCTCGATGCTGCGTTCGCGTTGGCTCGAAGCTACGGACTGTCCATCTACGATGCCGTGTATCTCGAGCTGGCCCAACGGTCGGATGCACCGCTCGCGACGCTTGACCATGCACTGTTGCGCGCCGCCGGCGCCGCGGGACTCGCGCTGATCGAGCCCTGACCGGAAGTAAACTAAGATTCTAGTCATGATTCGACTCAACATGCACGAGGCGAAGACCCACCTCTCGCGCTACGTCGCTCAACTTCGGGAAGGCGAGACGATCCTGCTCTGCCGTCGCAACGAGCCGGTTGCCGAAATCCGGGCCCTGCCCCGGGCGCGCGACGAGCCGCGGCCAATCGGGCTGGCTCGCGGGGAGTTCACCGTGCCGGACTCGTTCTTCGAACCGCTGCCCGACGAGGTCATCGAGGCGTTCGAAGGAGGGGCGATCCTGCCCGAGAAATGAGACTGCTGCTCGACACCTGCACCTTCCTCTGGTGGACCGAGGACTCCCCCCGGCTGTCGCAGGCAGTCCGGTCCGCGGTTTCCGATCCGGCAGGCGAGGTCTACGTGAGCACGGCCTCGATCTGGGAGGTAGCGGTCAAGCACCAGGTCGGCAGGCTGGCCCTTCCACAGCCGCCCGAGCGGTTTCTTCCGGAGCAGAGGAAGCGCCACGGCTTTCTGACACTGCCGATAGACGAGGCGAGCGTGCTGCAACTGCCCCGCCTGCCCCCGCTGCACAAGGACCCGTTCGACCGGATACTCGTGTGCCAGGCGATAGAGCACGGCTTGACCCTGCTCACGCCCGACCCGTTGATCGCGCAGTACCCGGTCCGGATCTCGTGGTAGCTGCAGCGATCCCCGTCGGCAGAAGGACTCGCGCCGTCACGCGTCGCGCCCGGCCGCGGCCAGCGCCAGGTCCGGTGCGGATCCCGGTGCGGCCCCCGAGCGGCGCAGCATCCGCAGGCCGTTGAAGGTCACGACCAGGGTGGCGCCCATGTCGGCGGCCACGGCCATCCAGAGCGTCGCGGCGCCGAACGCCATGAAGGCGAGGAAGAGCGCCTTGGAGCCGAGCGCCAGGGTGACGTTCTCGATGATCACGGAACGCGCCCGCCGGGCGTGAGCGACGAGGAACGGCAGCGTCCGCAGATCGGGTTGCAGCAGGACGACGTCCGCGGATTCGACGGCCACGTCCGTGGCATTGCCGCCGAGGGCGATGCCGACCGAGGCGGCCAGCAGCGCCTGGCTGTCGTTGATGCCGTCGCCGACCATCGCGATCGGTCCGTGGCGGGCGGCCAGCTCGCGGACGGCCCGCGCCTTGCCGTCGGGCAGCAGCTCGGCGCGGACGTCCGCCACGCCCACCCGCTCGCCGACGCGGTCGGCCGTGGCGGTGTTGTCACCCGTGAGCAGCACGGAGCGCAGGCCCTGGGCGTGGAGCCGCGACACGCTGTCGGGCGCCTCGGCCCGCACCGGGTCGGCCACGGCAATCAGCGCCCAGACGTCGTCCCCCGCGCCGCAGGCGACGACGGTGCCGTCGGTCCGCCGCATCTCCGCGAGCGCCCGGTCGACTTCGCTGCCGCCGGCCTTCTCGCGCGCGAAGCGTGTGCTGCCGACCCAGAACGGCCGGCCGTCGACGAGCGCCTCGGCGCCGCGCCCCTCCACGGCCCGGAAGTCGGTCAACGCCGCCGGCTCGACGCCGCGCGCCCGGGCGTAGCGCACGATGGCGCGCGACAGCGGATGCTCGCTGCGCATCTCGACGGCCAGCAGCCGGGCCAGGATCTCGGGCTCGCTCCAGCGCCCGGTCGGGCGCAGCTCGCGGACGTCGGGCTCGCCGCGGGTCACGACGCCGGTCTTGTCGAACGCCACGGTGCGCAGGCGCGCGAGCCCTTCCAGATGGGCGCCGCCCTTGATCACCACGCCGTGGCGCGTCGCCGAGGCGATGGCGGCCGCGATTGTCGCCGGGGTCGAGATCACCAGGGCGCACGGGCAGGAGATCAGCAGGATGAGCATCCCCTGGTAGAACCAGTGCGCGAGATCGGCCCCGAACAGCAGCGGCGGGACGAGGACGACGGCCGCGGCCACCGCGAACATCAGGGGCGTGTAATAGAGCGCGAACCGATCGATGAAGCGCTCGGTCCTGGCGCGGTGGTGATGGCTCTCCCCGACCATGCGGATGATGCGGGCCAGCGTGGTGTCCGAGGCGGGCCGCGTCGTCCGCAGCTCGATCACGCCGTGGCCGTTCACCGTCCCCGCGAACACCGGATCGCCGACGGTCTTCCAGGCCGGCACCGACTCGCCGGTGACGAGCGCCTGGTCGATGTAGGAGCTGCCCTCGGTGACCTCGCCGTCGCAGGGAATCCGCTCGCCGGGCCGCACGCGCACGCGGGCGCCGACCGCCACGCGGTCGACCGGCAGCCGATGCTCGTGGTCGCCATGCACCACCGAGGCCATGGCGGGCGAGATGCGCAGCAGCGAGCCGATGGCGTTGCGGGCGCGCCGGGCGCTCCAGTTCTCCAGCAGCCCCGACAGCCCGTACAGGAACGCGAGCGTGGCCGCCTCCGCCCACTCCTCCAGCACGACGGCGCCGATCACCGATACCAGCACCAGCGCGTTCATGTCCGGGCGCAGGCGCCGCAGCGAGGCGACGGCCCTGGGGAAGGAAGGCAACAGGCCGGCGACGATGGCCAGCACGAGCAGCGCGACCACGGGGTAGTCGACGCCGTGCTCGCCGTGGCCGTGCGACAGCGCGGTCGCCAGCAGGCCGCCGCCCGCCACGGCAACATGCAGCACCAGCCCGCCGGCCAGCGCGAGGCCGCTGGTCATCGCCAGCGCGCGGCGCCCGTGCCGGTCCCACCACGACTCGACCGGCGCGGCCGACTCCGCCCACGGCTCCGCACGCATCCCGAGGCGGGCGACTGCGTCGGCGACCTGGTCGGGGCCGAACGTGTCGGTGTCGGCGTCCACGGTCATCCGGCCGTCGATGACGTGGAAGCTGACGCCGTGGACGCCCTCGCGGCCGGACAGCTCGCGCCGGATCAGCGACGCCTCCTCCGTACAGTCCAGGCCCTCGACCCGGAAGTCTCGCTGTTCTCTGATTGCTCGGCCCTCGCCGCGGGGAAGCCGTCCCCGCTCACTCGATCATACGCGACGGCCGACCTGCACCCTGTTCAGCCCGCCAGCGTCCGCGATGCCAGGAGTCTGCGCCGTAGAATAGTGCAGACTCCGCAAGGCGAGCACGGCGCGCCTCGGCGGTAGCGGCGCGGGGTTATGGGTCCCCGCAAGCGGACGCCGGGGGCTTGGGGCGCAGCCCCATCTGAAGGAGGCACGCGTGAGACATCGATACTTTGCATTGCTACTGACCACCGCCAGCGTTGCGCTGGCGCCGCTGCCCGGCTACGCCCAGTCCGGCGACGTGCCCCGCACGGCGTGGGACACGCCCGACCTGCAGGGGGTCTGGGACTTCGCGACGCTGACGCCCATGGAGCGGCCCGCGGAGTTCGCCGGCCGGGCGACGCTGACCGAGGAGGACGTCGCGAGCATCGTGGCCCGCTCCGCGCAGTTCACGCAGTTCCTCTCCGAGAACGGGATCGGGTCGAGCGACACGCGCACCGGCACGTACGACGAGTTCTGGTTCGACTTCGGGTCGGACGTCTCGGCCGACCGGCGCACCTCGCTCGTCGTCGATCCGCCGACCGGCAGGATCCCCACCCTCACGCCGGTGGCCCGCGAGCGGCAGGCGGCGCGCCGCGCCTACTTGGCCGAGCATCCGGCCGATTCGTGGGAGGACCGCAACCTTGCCGAGCGCTGCCTGGTGGGCTTCAACAGCGGCCCGCCGATGGCGCCGAGCGCGTACAACAACGTCTTCCAGCTCTTCCAGACCGAGGACCACGTCGTCATCCTCAACGAGATGGTGCACGACGCCCGCATCGTGCCGCTGGACGGCCGGGACGGCCTCGACCCGCGCGTCCGGCAGTGGCTCGGCAGCTCGCGCGGCTACTGGGACGGCGATACGCTGGTGGTCGAGACCGCCAACTTCCGGGACGAGACGAACTTCCGGGGGGTGACGCGCGACGTGCGGCTGGAGGAACGCTTCACGCGCGCCGACGCCGACACGCTGCTCTACCGCTTCACGGTGAACGACCCCCGGACGTTCGAGCGTTCCTGGACGGCCGAGGTGCCGATGTCGCTTTCGTCCGAACCGACGTTCGAGTACGCCTGCCACGAGGGCAACTACGGCCTGGAGGGCATCCTCGCCGGCACGCGCGCCGAGGAGCGCGAGGCGGCGCAGCCTGGCCGGGACTAGGCCGGAAACGTCGCCCGTGGCTCCGATTGCCGCCCAACCGACCCGCTTGGCACGCACGTTGCCCATGCGGCTCGCGACGACCATCGTCGTGCTCGGCGCGGCCGTGGCGCTCCTGACGGCCGCGCCCGGCTCCGCCGGCGCCCAGAACGCCGGCGGGCCCGGCCGGTTCGACTGGCCGTCGCACAACCTCGACCTGTACGGCAGCCGCTACGCCGCGCTCGACCAGATCGACACGTCCAACGTCGGGCAGCTCGAGCTGGCCTGGTCGGTCGCGATGGAGCGCGACCACGTCATCACGCAGGTCACGCCGCTGGTCGTCGACGGCGTCCTGTACCTCAACGACGCCGCCGGTGCCGCCTTCGCGCTGGACGCGGCGACCGGCGAGCGGCTCTGGACGAGCGACTTCGGCCCCGACACGATCTCGAAGCGGGTCACCCGCCCGCGCGGGCCCGGCTACGGCGGCGGCCGGCTCTACCCGTTCTACGGCACCACGGTCTTCTCCGTCGACCCCGCGACCGGCGCGCCGGACCCGGGGTTCGGCGACGGCGGGCGCAGCGACATCGTGGCGGCCGCGCTGCACCACAAGTATCCCGACGACTACCCGCCCGACCTCGATCCGGCCGCGCTCGGCCACCAGATGATGGCGCCGCCGGCGTACCACGACGGCGTGCTGTACGCGGGGGTCGGGCTGTCGGACCAGCACATCCCCGGCGGCCTGGTCATCGCCTTCGACGCCGGGACCGCAGCCATCCGCTGGGTCTTCAACACCATTCCGCAGCGGCCGGGCGACGCGGGGTACGACATCGCGCGCCCGACCTGGGGCGACGGGCTGCGTGCCGGCGGCGGCGTGTGGACGGTGCCGGCGCTGGACCCGGAGCTGGGCCTCGTCTACGTCAACGCCGGTAACCCGTCCGCCGACTACGACGGCTCCGGCCGGCCGGGCATGAACCTGTTCACCAACGCCACCATCGCACTGCGCATGGCAACCGGCGAGATCGCCTGGTACTACCAGGCCATCCACCACGAGGTGTGGGACATCGACCACGTGACCGGCCCGCTGTTGTTCGACGCGACGCGCGACGGGCGGACGGTGCGCGGGGTGGCCGCGGGGGGCAAGAACTGCCTGCTGTACCTGTGGGATCGGGCGACCGGCGCGCCCATCAACCCGATGGTGGAGATGGCCGTGCCGACCGAGACCGACGTGCCGGGCGAGCAGATCTGGCCCACCCAGCCGTTTCCCTACAACGCGCGCGGCGTGCTGCTGGCGCCGTTCTGCAACACGTTCCCGATCGTCACCGATCCCGCCGACCGCCCCCTGACCCGACAGCTCTACACGCCCTACTCGACGACCCGCGGCTACATCGTGGCGCACGGCGGGTCGAGCTGGGGCCCGCCGTCGTTCTCGCCGCGCACCGGCCTGCTGTACATGACGGCCAAGGATGGATCCATCGCGCTGATCGTCAGGCCCGTCGGCGATTCCATCGAGGTCGGCCAGGGCCGCGGCGGCCTGACGTCGCAGGTGAGCTCGACGCGGAACCAGATGCCGCCGGAGCTCACCATCAGCGCGTACGAGCCGATCAGCGGCGAGCAGGTGTGGCAGGCGCGCGCGCCCACCGTGTCGCCCATCGGCGTGAGCGGCAATCTGGTCACGGCCGGCGACATCCTGGTGCAGGGCACCGATACCGGCGGGTTCTACGCCTTCGACGCCCGCACGGGCGAACGGCTGTTCGAGTACATGAGCGAGAGGCCGGTGCGCTCCAGCCCCATGACCTATCAGGTCGACGGGCGGCAGTACATCGTGGTCGTCGCGAGCAACCGGATTCTGGCGTTCGCGCTCCCGGCATCCTGACCGCTGGCCTCTTCCGCAGCAGGGGGGGTAACGGTCGGGCCCGGGGGTGACAGGGGAGGACAGGACATGAGGCGTGTGCTGATCGTCGTTGCGGCAACGGTGACGGGCGCGTTGGCGGCCGGCTGGGTCGGCGCGCAGGGGACGCGCGGCCCGGCGCTGACGGGGCAGGACTACGCGGAGATCGAGCAGTTGATCGCGCGCTACTACCAGGCGCTCGACTTCGAGGACCGCGCCATGTTCGAGTCGATCTGGACGGAGGACGCGGTGTACCGAATCGAGTCGATGGGGCAGCCGGTGACGGGCCGCGACGCGATCGTCCAGCGGACGGTGGGGCGCTGGGCCGACCGCCCGCCGGAGCACGAGCGGCGCCACTGGCAGAACAATCTCGTCGTCACCCCCACGCCGGACGGCGCCACCGCCCGCGCCTACTGGATTTCGTTCGAGGTCTCGTACTCGCCGCCCAAGCCCGCGCTGTCCGGGCACTACGACGACGTGCTGGTCCGCACGCCGGACGGCTGGCGCTTCAAGGAGCGGGTGCTCACGATCGACCGGTCGCTGCGCGACGGCATCTTCGGCCACGTGTGGTAGGGGCGGGATCATGAGCTCGCCAACCCGCCGCCCACTGTCGCGCCGGCGCGGCGGCAGCGTCGCGCTCGTTGCCGCGGTGCTCGTCGCCGCGAGCCCCGGCGCACCCACTGCGCAACAGCAGTCCGCGCCCGCGGGCGACGCGCGCCGCGTGTTCGTTCCCATGCCCGTCGCGGTGCGTGCGCTGGCGGACAACGTGTATCAGGCGACCGGGAACGGGAACAGCCACCTGGTCCACACGCCCGAGGGCAACGTGGTCTTCGACACCGGCAACGCGCCGGCCGGACAGGCCGACGACCACTACCGTCTGCTCCGCGAGTCCGTGCCCGGGCCGATCCGCTACGTCATCTACAGCCACTCCCACGCGGACCACATCGGCGGCCATCCGTACTGGATCGCCGAAGGCCCGGAGATCGTCGCCCACCGCGAGTTCGAGGAGGAGCAGCGGTACTTGCGCGAGCTGGCGCCGCTCCAGCGCCGGCGCCTGCAGCGGCTGCGCCCGGACCTGGCCGCGCGCCCCCGACGTTCGCAGCAGCAGCCACGCCCTGCCCCGATCGTGCCGGACATCCGCGTCGGCGATCGGGACCACGTGTTCGAGCTCGGCGGGGTGCGGTTCGAGGTGCTGGACACACCTGGAGCCGAGGGGGCCGACAACGTCTCGCTCTGGCTGCCCGGCCAGCGGATGTTGTTCACGGGCGATACCCTCGGCTTCATCTGGCCAGGGTTCCCCAACATCTTCACGATGCGCGGCGAGAAGATCCGGAAGCCGATGGAGTACATCCGCACGCTGGAGCGTTTCATCGCCCTGCAGCCGGACATGCTGGTGCCCAGCCACCACGACCCGATCGTGGGCCGCGACCGCGTGCTGGCCGGCCTGCGCAAGGTGCGCGACGCGGTGCGCTACGTCCACGACGCGGTCGTGGCCGGCATGAACGCGCGCAGGACGGTCCACGAGGTGATGGCCGAGGTGACGCTGCCGCCCGAGCTCGACCTGCCGCAGGGGCACGGCAGGGTGTCGTGGGCGGTGAAGAGCATCTGGGAGTACTACGCCACCTGGTTCCACTTCGACAGCACCACCGAGCTGTATCCGGTGCCGGCGCGCGACGTCTACGGGGAGCTGGCCGACCTCGTCGGAACCGACGCGCTGCTGGCGCGGGCCCGGGAGCATCTCGCCGGCGGCCGGCCGCTGCACGCGCTCCACTTCATCGAGATGGCGCTCGGCGGCGCGCCGGAGCACGTCGGGGCGCTGCGGCTCTACCTCGACGCGCACGAACGGCTGCTGGCGGAGTCGCGGACCCTGAACAACGCCTACGAGCAGAACTACCTGCGCTCGGAGATCGGCAAGACCGAGGCGGCGCTGGAGAGCCTGCAGCCGCCGCGCTGAGCCCTTTCACTCCAACTGCTGCCGCGTGAGCGCGATCCGGTGGGTCAGCCACCGCACCTCGTAGAAGTTCACGCCGGCGGCGCGCTCGAGCAGCAGCTCCAGGGCGCCGAGCCGCGCCTCGAGTGCCGCGCGGTGGTCCGCTCTCGCGGCGAGGGCGACCTCCACTAGGTGCAGCGCCTGCACCGGCCGGCCCGCCTGCATGTGCTCGGCCGCGCGGCGCGCCAGCACGTCCGGTCCGCCGGAGAGCTCGGCCAGCTCGGCGTACATGTCGCTGGCGGGGACGGGATAGAGCTCGGTGGTCGAGGCCAGGTGGAACCAGCCGGCATAGCCCTCCCAGATGGAGCGCACGACCCACGAGACCTTGCCGTGCGCCTCCGTCAACTGCAGCTCCGCGGGCAGCCGAATCTCGCGCATCAGCTCGTGGACGCTGCGGCCCGCGTTCATGCCGTCGACGACCGCGTCGTGCACGTAGGCGACCGCGTCGCGGATGCGCTGCAGTCCCGACCGAATCTCCGCGGCCCCCGCGATGGGCTCGAAGTGGCTCGGCACCAGCAGCTCGGGCTCGAGCGCGATGACGCGATCCAGCGACTCGATGTACTCGGCGGCAAAGCGCATCTTCTCGCCGCGCAGCGTGTAGAGGTTGGGCCACATCGGAAAGATGGGCCCCAGAAAGTCGCCCGCGAACAGAATCCTGCTCTCCGGCAGCCAGACCGAGACGGAGTCGTCGCCCTCCGCTCCCGGCGTCGCGAGCACCTCGAAGCGCGTGCCGCCGAGCTCGAACTCGAAGAGGTCGCTGACGAGGATGGTCGGCTCGACGCGTGTCCGCGCCTGGGCGGCGCGCTCGGCAACGGCGCCCCGAGCCACCGGATTCCTGCCGAAGAAGAGGACCAGGTTGCGGTTCGTCTGATACGGCATCAGCTCGTTCAGGTAGCGCTGCGCCTCGGGGAACCGCGCGTGCGCCACGACCTCGGTGCCCGCGTCGGTCCACACGGGGACGCCGCCCGCGTGATCGTTGTGCGCGTGCGTGACGACGACGTAGCGGATGGGGCCGTCGGACACGGCGCCGAGCAACTCGCGATGCCGCTCGGCATGTCTGGAAGTGCCCGTGTCGATGATCACGTTCCCCTCCGGGGTCGTGACCATGTGGGTGTTGCCGGTGCCGCGCGCCTGGTACACGTTGGGCGCGATCTCGACGGCGGCGTCGAGGTCGGCGCCGTAGTCGATGAGGTCCGCGGCCGTGCGCACGGAGAACGGCGACTCGGACGCGGAGGCCTCCTGCGCTTCCCCGGCCTCCGCGGACCGGCTTGCGAAC
Organism: uncultured Vicinamibacteraceae bacterium; assembly: GCA_964569405.1. Classification (GTDB taxonomy): domain Bacteria; phylum Acidobacteriota; class Vicinamibacteria; order Vicinamibacterales; family UBA8438; genus JAAXGX01. Next base: position 17,021 of record CAZMWA010000159.1, read on the forward strand.
AGCAGGCCGGCCGCGAGCAGCAGGCAGGACGTCAGCCATGGCGAGTGTCGACGCATGTATCCCCCTCGACCCCTATTCTATTTCGCGACTCCCGGCTGATCCTGGCGGCCCCACCGAGTGCTCGTCGCTGTGGGCCCAAGGCGCGCACGGCGCGCCTCGGC
>CAZMWA010000160.1:0-8779 GCA_964569405.1 uncultured Vicinamibacteraceae bacterium
GTCCGGCGCTGTTTCCGGCGCTCGCCTTTCTGTCAGGCGCCGCCGTGGGCGGGCGGTTGCTCGAGTTCGCTGCGGGGCCCGCGCTGGCGGCCAGCGTGCTGGTCTGGCTGGGCGCGCTCGCGGCGCTGGTGCTGGACGCGCGGCGGGTGTTCGTGCTGGCGGCCGCGCTCGGCTTCGCCCTCGCCGGACTGCTGCTCGGGGCCCGGGCGGCGGCGGACGCCGCCGCGCCGACCCTCCGGAGCTGGTACGCGGGTTGGCGCGCGGGGGGCAGTCACCATGCCGACGTGGTCGTCGTGCACGGGCGTCTCGTGCGCGATGCGACGCCCACCGACTTCGGCGCCCGCCTGCTGGTCGACGTGGAGCGCGTCCGTGACGGCGGGCGCGATCGCCCGGTGTCCGGCGGGGCGCGGGTGACGGTCGGCGGCAGCTACGTCGGCGAGCGCGTGGACGAGTGGGTCGCGGGGCGGCAGGTCCGCATGCCGGTCGCGTTCCGGCGGGCGCCGCGCTTCCTGAACCCGGGGGTGGCCGACCAGGAGCGTGTCCTCATGCGGCGCGGCGTCGCGCTGCTGGGCTCGGTCAAGAGCGCGCTGCTCGTGGAGGTCGTTGAGGCCGGGCCGCCCTGGCAGGAGGCGTCCGCCGCGGTCCGGGCGTTCGTTCGTCGCGCCATCGGAGCGGCGGTGGGACAGCACGACCGGCGATCCGCCGGCATCGTGACGGCAATCCTGATCGGCGACCGGGCGGGCCTCGACAACGACACGCGGCAGCGACTGCAGGCGGCCGGCACGTTCCATGTCATCGCCATCTCGGGCGGGAACATCGCCATCCTGACCAGCGTGCTCCTCGCGGTGCTGCGTCTGGCCGGCGCAACGCCGCGGGCGGCGGCCGTCGGGGCCCTGGCGTGCCTGCTGGCGTACTGGCAGATCGTCGGATCGGAGGCATCCGTCGCCCGGGCGACGTTCGTGGCGTCCATGTTTCTCGCGGCGCGCGCCGCCGATCAGCGCACGTCGTCGCTCAACACGCTGGCGTTGTCGGCCGTCTGCCTGGTGGCGGCGGCGCCGCTGGCGCTGTCCGATACGGGGTTTCTCCTCACGTTCGGCGCCACGCTGGGGATCCTCGTCGGCGTGCCCCGCATCCTGGGCGCCCTGCGGCTCCCGCGCGCAGGATGGCGGCGGCGCGCGCTGCTGGCGCCCGCGGGGCTGCTGGCCGCCAGCGTCTGCGCGGAGCTGGCGCTGCTGCCGGTCGCGGCGTCGGCGTTCTCGCGCGTCACCGCGGCCGGGCTGATCCTCAACTTCGTCGCCATCCCGTTGATGACGATCACGCAGATTGCCGGCCTGCTGGCGGTTGCGGCGTCCGGGGTGTCCGGCGCCGCGGCCGCCGTATGCGGCCAGATCGCGCATCTGGCCACGACCGGGATTGTCACGTCGGCCTACCTGGTGGACCTGCTCCCGCAGCTCGCGCGGCGGGTGCCGCCGCCGGGACCGCTGCTGACGATCGGCTACTACGCGGGCTGGGCGCTCGCGCTGGCTGCGGGCCGCCGGCCGGCCGTGCGCGCGGCGGGCGCGGGGCTGGCCGCGGCGGCCGGCGTCGCCCTGGCCACCGGGGTCGTGTCGGGCGCCGGCGCGCGTGCCTGCCCGGGCGAGTCGTGGGTGCGAGCGTTGTTCCTCGACGTCGATCAGGCCGACGCGACGCTCGTGCAGTTCCCGACCGGCGAGTCGTTGCTGGTGGACGCGGCGGGCGTGCCGTGGGGCGTCTCCGCGGTGGGCGAGCGCGTCATCGCGCCCGCGCTGTGGCGGGCGGGGGTGCGCAGGCTCGACTACCTGGCGCTGACGCACGGCGACCCCGACCACGTGGGCGGCGCCGAGGCCGTGCTGCGCGACTTCCGGCCGCGGGAGGTCTGGGAAGGCGTGCCGGTGCCGTCATCGGGGCGGCTGCGCCGGCTGCGGGCGCTCGCGCTTGCCCGCGGCGCGATCTGGCGCACGATGCAGGCGGGCGAGACGCTGGTGATCGGCGACGCGCGGGTCACCGTCTGGCATCCGCCGGCGCCGGAATGGGAGCGGCAGCGCGTGCGCAACGACGACTCGCTCGTGATCGAGATCCGGCACGGCGACGTCTCGTTCGTGCTGCCCGGCGACATCGGCGCCGAGGTCGAGTCGAGTCTGGTCGGGGTGCTGCCGCCGGCCGCGCGGCGCGTGCTGAAGGCGCCTCACCATGGGAGCCGCACCTCCAGCTCGGCGGCGCTGCTCGCCGCGCTCGATCCGACGGTGGCCATCGTCAGCGCCGGCCGGGAGAACCGCTTCGGCCATCCTGCGCCGGCGGTGGTGCGCAGATACGAAGAAGCCGGCGCGGTCATCCACCGGACGGGGCGGTCCGGGGCGATCGAGGTCTGCTCCGACGGCGCGGACATCCGCGTCCGGGCCGCGGGCGGCCCGGCGGGCTGATGCCCGCCTCGGCCGGCGGCCGACGCGAGCGTCAGGGCTCCGCGCGCTTGATCGCGGTCCAGGCGCGATCCATCTCGTCGGCCGGGACGTCCCGCAGGGCCCTGCCGCGGGCCTGGAAGCTCCGCTCGAGCGCGGCGAACCGGTCCGAGAACTTGCGGGTCGCGCGGCTCAGGGCGCCTTCGGGCTCGATGCCCAGGTGGCGCGCCAGGTTCGCGACCGCGAACAACAGATCGCCGATCTCGTCCTCGACGGCGTCCGGCGCGCCCTGCGCGATGGCGGCCTCCACCTCGGACAGCTCCTCGCGCACCTTGCCGAGCACCTCGTCCGGCCGCGTCCAGTCGAAGCCGACCGTGGCCGTCCGCTTGCCGATGCGATAGGCGCGCAGCAGCGCCGGCAGGGTCGGCGGGACGCTGCCGAGGAGGCTCGGGGCCTGCCCCGCCGCGGCCCGCTCGCCGGCCTTGATCTCCTCCCAGCGCCGCTTCACGTCGCCCGCGGTCAGCTCGTCCGCGCCCGCCTTCTCGCCGTCGCCGAACACGTGGGGATGCCGGCGGACAAGCTTCGCCGCGGCCGCGTCGAGCGCGTCGGCGATGGTGAACCGTCCCTCCTCGGCGCACACCTGCGCCAGGAAGATGGCCTCGAAGATCAGGTCGCCCAGCTCGTCGCACAACGCCGCGGCATCCGCCCGGTCTATCGCGTCGAGCACCTCGTAGGTTTCCTCGAGCACGAACGGACGGAGCGACGCCAGGGTCTGCTCCCGGTCCCAGGGGCAACCGCCGGGGGCCCGCAGCGTGCGCATGATGTCGACCAGCCGCTCGAACTTCGCGCCGCTGGGCGGGCCGGCCGGCTCGGGCATGGTGGCTGGTATGCTAGCATGCGGCTTGGCCGTGTCTTCCCCGGTGTCGTTCAACGCGCTCGTGGTGTCGCTCGCCACGACCGCCGCCGTGCATTTCGGCGACATCGCGGATCCGCAGTCCGGTGCGAAGCCGCCCCCGAATCTCGATGCGGCCGGCCGCGCCATCGAGTTGCTCGCGCTGCTCAGGGACAAGACCCGCGGGAACCTGACCGCGGAAGAGGAACGTTTCATCCGGCAGGTGCTCCGCGAGCTGCAGCAGCGCTACCTCGACGCCAGCAAGGGCGCTGAATCCTGACTCGTGCGCGTGACATTCCTGGGGACCGGGACATCGACCGGCGTTCCGGTCATCGGGTGTGACTGCGACACGTGCACGTCGGCCGACACGCGCGACCGGCGGTGGCGGCCGTCGGTGCACCTGCGGCTCGACGACGGGCTGTCCGTCCTGGTCGACGCGTCGCCCGATCTGCGGGCGCAGGCCCTGCGGTTCCGCATCGACCGGGTCGACATGATCCTGTTGACCCACAGCCACGCCGACCACGTGCTCGGCCTCGACGACGTGCGCATCTACAACTTCCGGCAGGGCGGGGCGATTCCATGCTACGGGGATGCCCGCACGCTGACCGACGTGCGCAGGATGTTCGCATACGTCTTCGACCCGGCCACGCCGCGCGGCGGCGGCCTGCCCCAGCTCGCCCTGTGGGAGCTGGCGGGGCCGTTCTCCGCCGCCGGCCGGACGTTCGTGCCCATCCCGCTCCGGCACGGGCGGCGCCCGGTGCTGGGCTACCGCATCGGGACGTTCGCCTACCTGACCGACTGCAGCGAGATTCCGGCCGTCTCGTGGCCCCTGCTGCGCGGCCTCGACGTGCTGGTCCTCGACGCCCTGCGGCGCCGGCCGCACAAGACCCACTTCAACGTGGAGGAGGCTGTCGAGGCGGCGCGGCGCATCGGGGCGCGGCGCACCTGGTTCACGCACATGTCGCACGACCTGGGCCATGCCGCGACGTGCGAGGGTCTGCCGGCGGGGATGTGCCTCGCTCACGACGGGCTCGTGCTGGACGCGGACGAGCGGACGGGCGAGGCAACGTGCCGCGCCGCCGCGGCCAGCCTCGGGTCGATCGGACTATGATGGGGGGTTATCGTGGACGTCATTCACTATCCTGGCGACGCCCCCCCGCCGCACTGGACGCAGGCCGTGCTGGCCCTCGGCAACTTCGACGGGCTGCACCGGGGGCATGCGAAGATTGTCGAGCGGGTGCGGCGGCGCGCGCAGGAGCTGGTGGCGACGGCGGCGGTTCTGACCTTCGATCCGCATCCGCCCCGGGTCGTCCGGCCGGACCGGGCGCCCGCGCTCCTGATGACGCTCGGCCAGAAGCTCGACTGTCTCGCGCAGGCAGGGATGGACGGCGCCGCGATCGTGCGGTTCACGCCGGAGCTGTCGCGCTGGGAGCCCGAGACGTTCGTGCGCAACGTGCTGGTGGACTGGCTGCGGGTCGCCGAGGTGTGGGTCGGCGACAACTTCCTGTTCGGCCATGACCGGAGCGGGAACTTCTCGCTGCTGCGATCGCTCGGGGCGCGCTTCGGCTTTCGCGTCGAGAAGGTCGCCCCGGTGCGCTACAAGGAGTTCGTGGTCAGCAGCACGCGGATCCGGCGTCTGGTCGACGAAGGGGACGTCGACGAGGCCGGGGCGTTGCTCGGCCACCACTACTTCATCGACGGCGAGGTGGTGCCGGGGGCCGGGCGCGGGCGCGGGCAGGGGTTTCCCACGGCGAACCTGCGGACCGAGAACGAGATCCTGCCGCCGGACGGCGTGTACGCGGCGGCCGTCACGGTCGAGCGGGTGATTCATCCGGCGGTGACCAACGTCGGGCTCCGGCCCACCTTCGAAAGGAACGGGGAGCGCGTCGTGGAGGCGCACCTGTTCGACTACGATGAGGACCTGTACGGCCGCCGGGTGCGCCTCGCGTTCGTGCGCCGGCTGCGGGGGGAACGGGCATTTCCCGATGCGCGTGCCCTGCAGCGTCAGATCGCCGCGGACTGCGAGGAGGCGCGGGCGCTCTTCGGCCGCATGTCGCTCTAGGTGAAGCATGGTTGACGGTCAGCCGGCCGGCGTCGGACCGCTGCGACTCGAGCTGACGGTTCCGTGCGACCTGCGGTTTCGACCCCTGCTGGAGGTCATGTGCGAGCGCATGGCCAGCTACGTCGGCTACCCGCGAGTCGAAGCGAGAACGCTGGCCGAGACGGTCGCCGAGGCCACCGCCGGTGCATTCAGCGAGAGCGGGCCGCGGGCGTACGCGGGCCTGAGCCTGAGCTTCGCGACCAGCGATCGGGAGATGGAGATCCGGGTCAGCTACCTCCGCAGCGATCAGGCCCGCCGGGGCGGGCAGCCCGGCGCCGAGTGCTGCACGTTGACCAGGCCCCTGCCGGACCGATCCCTCTAGAAACGTCAGAGACCGTGCTGCTCTACAACACGCTGACCCGCCGCCAGGACACGTTCGCGCCGGCCCGCGGCGGCACCGTGCGCATGTACGCCTGCGGGCTGACCGTCTACGCGCGGGGCCATATCGGCAACTTCCGCACCTTCGTCGCCCTCGACGTGCTGCGGCGGACGCTGCGGCATGTCGCGGGCTACGACGTCCGCCAGGTGGTGAATTTCACCGACGTCGACGACAAGACCATCCGCGCCTCGCGGGAGGCGGGGGTCTCCCTGCGCGAGTACACCGACCGCTACATCGCCGCGTTTCGCGAGGACGCGGGCGCCCTGGGCATCGAGGCGGTCGAGGAGTACCCGCGGGCGACCGACGAGGACAATCTCCGCGCCATGGTCGACATGGTCAAGGCGCTCGAAGCCCGCGGGCATGCCTACCGGAGCGACGGCTCGGTCTACTTCGCGATCGCGACGCTGCCCGAGTACGGCCGCCTGGCGCGCCTGGACCACGACGGCATCAAGCCCGGCGTCAGGATCGACGCCGATCAGTACGCCAAGCAGGACGCCCGCGACTTCGTGCTGTGGAAGGCGACCGGGCCCGGAGAACCGACCTGGGACTTCGGCATCGGGCCGGGGCGGCCGGGGTGGCACATCGAGTGCTCGGCCATGGCGTTGCGGCTGCTCGGCGAGCCGCCCATCGACATCCACGCCGGCGGGGTCGATCTGATTTTCCCGCACCACGAGAACGAGGTGGCGCAGTCGGAGGGGGCGTCGGGCAAGCAGTTCGCGCGCTTCTGGGTGCACGTCGAGCATCTCCTGATCGATCAGGGCGGCAAGATGTCGAAGTCCGAGGGCAACGTCCTCACGGTCCGCGACATCCTCGAGCGCGGGCATCGCGCGTCGGCGCTGCGCTACGTCCTGCTGTCGACCCACTACCGCAAGCAGTTGCGGTTCACCTGGGGCAGCCTGGCGCAAGCCGAGGAAGCGCTGACGCGCCTGACGGACTGCCTGGTGCGTCTCGACACGGTGACGGAGGACGGCTCGCATCCGGCGCTCGAGGCCCGCGCCGCTGCCGCCCGCACTGCATTCGCCGACATGCTGCGCGCCGATCTCAACACGCCGGGCGCGCTGGGGGTGATGTTCGAGCTGGTGCGCGACGTGAACGCCGCCATCGACGCCCGCGAGATCGGAAAAGATGACGTGCGGCTGCTGCGCGAGGCGTTCGATTACTGCGATCGGGCGCTCGGCGTCATCAGCCTGCGGCGCGCCGAGGAGGCCGCGCCGCCGGTGCCCGTCGAGGAGATCGAGCGGCTGGTCGCCGAACGGCAGGCCGCCCGGCGCCGCAGGGACTTCGCCGTCGCCGACCGGATCCGGGCCGACCTCGAAGCGCGCGGCGTCGTGCTGGAGGACAGCGCCGCGGGCACCCGCTGGAAGCGCGGGTAGCCCGGGGCGAGCCTCGTTCTTGCATGTTCCTGCCGGGTGCCGACCCAGCACCAGTCCGAGCTCGGGGCGCAGGGCGAGGAGCTGGCCTGCCGCGAGTTGCGCCGCCGGGGGTACGCAATCCTGGCCCGGGGCTACCGCACGCGCCACGGAGAGATCGACATCGTCGCGAGGGACGCCGGCGTGCTCGTGTTCGTCGAGGTCAAGGCCCGCTCGCACCAGCGCTTCGGCGGGCCGCTGGCGGCGGTCACGCGTCTGAAGCAGCGCAAGTTGACGCGCATGGCCCTCGACTATCTGGCCCGCAGCCGGACCGCGGGCGTCCCCTGCCGCTTCGACGTCGTGGCGGTCGACGTGGGGGAGCGGCAGCCCCGCGTCGAGGTCGTCACCAACGCCTTTCCCGCCGCCGACGGTTGACGCCGCAAGGCGCGCACGGCGCTTGATGAGATGCCGGCCGCATGGTACGCTGTCAGTCGGCGGGTAGTGCGAGCGGGAATAACTCAGTGGTAGAGTGCGACCTTGCCAAGGTCGAAGTCGCGGGTTCGAATCCCGTTTCCCGCTCCATTCTCTCTTCCCGCCGCCGACTTCCTTCCAACGGCGCCGTCGCCAAGTGGTAAGGCAGAGGTCTGCAAAACCTCCATCCCCGGTTCAAATCCGGGCGGCGCCTCCAATTCTGCCGGCTGCGGGCGGGCTGCCGGCGGTCCGATCGGACGTATACTGACGCAGTTTTCCGTGTTCCGGCCCGGGAGAGGGGGACGCATGTCTGCCAGCAGGTGGATCGTCGTGGTCGCGTTGTCGCTGCATTTCGCGGCGCCCGCCGTTGCCCAGCCCGGCGACGACTTCGTGCCGGTCACGGATGCGATGCTGGAGGATCCGGCCCCGGGCGACTGGCTGAGCTGGCGCCGGACGACCAACGGCTGGGGCTACAGCCCCCTCGACCAGGTGAACCGCGAGAACGTGTCCGACCTGCGGCTGGTCTGGTCGCGCGCCCTGACGCAGGGCAGCCAGGAGGGAACCCCCCTGGTCTACGACGGCGTCATGTACATGCCGAACCCGCGCGACGTCATCCAGGCCATCGACGCCGTCACCGGCGATCTGCTGTGGGAGCACCGCCGCCCGCAGCCGGACGATCTCGCGGAGTACGTCACGATCGGCACGACGACCAACCGCAACATCGCCATCTACGACAGGCTCATCATCAACACCAGCACCGACGACTACATCTTCGCGCTGGACGCCGCCACCGGACGCCGGGTCTGGGAGACGCAGATCCTCGACTACCGGGTGAACCCGGCCCATCAGACGTCCGGTCCGATCATCGCGGGCGGCAGGGTGGTCTCCGGCCGCGGGTGCATGCCGGCCGGCGGCCCGGAAGCCTGCGTCATCACGGCGCACGATCCGCTGACCGGGCGCGAGCTGTGGCGCACCCAACTGATTCCACGTCCCGGCGAGCCCGGGTACGAGACCTGGGGCGACGTGCCGTACGAGCAGCGGGGCCATGTCGGCTCGTGGATCGCGCCCGCCTACGATCCCGAGCTCGACCTCGTCTACGTCGGCACCTCGGTGACCTCGCCCGCGCCGAAGTTCATGCTCGGCGGGGCCGACCTGACCCACCTGTACCACAAC
>CAZMWA010000161.1:0-13188 GCA_964569405.1 uncultured Vicinamibacteraceae bacterium
CGCCGTGCGCGGCATCCTCCAGATGGGGCTGCGCCCCAAGCCCCCGGCGTCCGCTTGCGGGGACCCCATAGCCCCGCGCCGCTACCGCCGAGGCGCGCCGTGCGCGCCTTGCGGCGTCATCCCCAACAGCTGCCGCCCTTCAGGAGGTTGCCGGCGGCGGCGGCGAGCCAGACGACGAAGGCGGTGCCGGTGATCGGGTGCACCCAGGTCGCCGCGTCGAGCCACACGAGCTGCATCGTGAGACCCAACAGGGCCGAGGCGGGGGCGATCCGCCGGAGCACCTCGCCGCCGCGCCACTGGCGGCGGGCGGCGGCGATGAGCGCCACACCCGCCAGGGCGAAGCCCGCCGCGCCGGTCGCCCGGCGCAGCCACGCCGTCGTCTCCAGCTCGCGCGCCAGCGCGTCGAGGCCCGCGGCATCGAGGCCGGCGGGAACGCTGGCCGCCAGCACGACCGCGGCCGCGCCCGAACAGGCTGTGAGCAGCCCCGACGCCGCGAGCAGACCGGCGACCAGCGCCGTGCCCCGCGGGGGGCGCTCGGCCGGGGCCCGGTGCAGGCACCACGCTGCGGCGGCAAGGGCGAACCCGGACACGAACCGCGCGGCGCCGCCGGCCGCGTAGCGCCCCTGGCTGGCGGCGACGGCCGCGAGCGAGGCGGCCACGGTGTCCTGGTCGGCACCGGCGGACACGCGTCCGACGACCGCGGCGACGGTGGCGACCGCCGCCAGGATGAACAACAGCCCTGCGGTGCGGAGGGCGGCCGCGCGCCGTGCGTCGTCGGTCATGATCAGCTTCAAGCTTCAATCGGACGGGGCTGCGGGGATCATAGCGGACGCGCCGCACCGGCACCTCCGCGAGGTCGATGGCGGCGGCTCCGCGGGCAGCGAACGGTGCTTGAGAAAGCCGTCGCGGGGAGGGATAATCGCGGCATGTAGCAGGCGTGCAACGGGACGGCGCGGTCGGCGGCTCAATCGTCAGTCGGCGTTCTTTTCCGGAAGGGGGAGATCGTGTTGAGACGAAGAGGCGTTCGGGCGGCGTGTCTGGCGTTCGCGACTACCCTCCTGCTCCCGGCCGCGTCCGCGGCCCAGACCGGCAGCATCGCCGGTTCCGTGACAGACGAGACCGGCGGCGTCCTCCCCGGCGTGACGGTGGAGGCCCGGAGCCCGGCCCTCATCGAGGGGGTGCGGACGAGCATCAGCGACGGCGCGGGGCTCTACGCCATCGAGGCCCTGCGGCCCGGGACCTACAGCGTCACCTTCACGCTGCCCGGCTTCTCGACCTTCGTGCGCGAAGGCATCGAGCTCAGCTCGGGCTTCGCGGCGAACGTGGACGCGCAGATGACCGTCGGCTCCATCGAGGAAACGGTCACCGTGTCGGGTGCGAGCCCGATCATCGACGTCCAGAACGTGACGACCCAGGACACCTTCACGCGCGAGCGCTTCGACGCGCTCCCGACCGGCAAGACCTACTGGGGCTACGCCGCGCTGACCCCGGGCGCCACTTCCGAGATCCTGGGCGGCGGGCACGACGTCGGCGGCAGCATCGGCGACACGTGGGGCCACATCAAGATCCACGGCAGCGACGACACCGACGGCGACATCAAGTGGGACGGCTTCTACTTCACGAACGGGATCGGCACCGGGACGGGCACGTCGCGGCTGTACTTCCCGAACCAGGCGGCCATTCAGGAGACCGTGATGACCATCGCCGCCATGGACGCCGAGTCGCGGACCGGTGGCGTCGGGGTCAACTCGATCCCCAAGGAGGGCGGCAACCAGTTCAGCTACTACGTGAACATGAGCGGCACGAACGAGCACATGCAGAGCCTGAACTGGGACGAGGAGCTGGGGCGGCGGGGCATGCTGGAACGCCAGGTCAACGGCATCCGCAAGATCTGGGACTACGGCATCGGCGTGGGCGGCCCCATCGTGCGCGACCGGCTGTGGTTCTACACGGCGCACCGCTGGTGGGGCTCGCAGTCGTACCAGCCGAGCAGCTTCGTCAACCTGACGCCGCACAGCTCGATCTACACCCCCGACTACGACCAGCCGGTGGACTTCGACATCCACCAGCGGGACAACAGCCTGCGGCTGACCTGGCAGGCCAGCGAGCGGCACAAGATCAACCTCTCGCGCAGCGACCAGAGCAGTTGCTTCTGCAACTTCTGGTCGCAGTACGGCTTCGTCGACAAGGACGCGTCGGCGCTCTACACGTTCGATCCGGTGAACCTGTCGCAGGTGTCCTGGACCATGCCGGTCACCAACCGGCTGCTGTTCCAGGCCGGCGCGTCGATGCTCAAGACGCGCGCCTCGCCCAAGCTGCAGCCCACGGTGCGGCCGGACGACGTCGGCGTGCGCACCTTCACCCCGTTCTTCTTCGTCCACAACACGCAGGTGGTCTGCGACGCGACGCCGTGCCTGTACGGGGAGGAGCAGCACCCGAACTTCAGCAGCCGGGCGTCCGTGTCGTACGTCACGGGCTCGCACAACCTGAAGGTCGGCTACTCGCACCTCTGGCTGCGCGAGGCGCACCTCAACGTGTACATCCACAACGACCTGTCGTACGACTTCGTCGCGCCGGGCGTCTCGTTCGGGGTCAACCAGTACGCCACGCCGCGCCTGTCGGATCAGCGCGCGCACGAGGTCGCGGTGTTCGCGCAGGACCAGTGGACCATCGACCGGCTGACGCTCAACCTGGGCGTGCGCTGGGACCACCTGAACGGCTACATCCCCGAGCAGACCCACCCCCAGGGCCGGTTCACGGACTCGTTCACGGTCGCGGCGATCGACGGCGCCCCGAACTATCACGACATCGCCCCGCGGGTGGGCGCGGCGTACGACCTGTTCGGGGACGGCCGGACGGCCATCAAGGGGTCATTCGGCCGCTACGTGCTGGGCATCGGCACGAACATCGCCCAGGACGTCAACCCGATGGAGTCGTTCTCGGTCCAGGCGTCCCGCCCGTGGAACGACAACCTGTTCCCGTTCCTGGGGCTGCCCCCCGGCAACGGCGACCTCAACCCCGACTGCGACTTCGACAACTTCGAGGCGAACGGCGAGTGCGGGGCAATCCGCGACCCGAACTTCGGCACCCCGGTCATCGTGAACCGCTACCGCGACGACCTGCTGCGCGGCTGGGGCACGCGGCAGGGCCAGTGGCAGACGTCGTTCGCCGTCCAGCACGAGGTGGCCGAGGGCTGGACAATCGAGGTCGGCTACTACCGCACGAAGTTCGACGGCTTCACGGTCATCGACAACCTGAACGCCACCCCGGACGACTACGACGAGTACTGCATCACCGCCCCGACCGACCCGGGCCTCCGCAGCGTCAGCGGGACGCAGCTCTGCAACCTCTGGACGATCACGCAGGCGGGGCTCGACCGCGGCGAGGACCTGCTGACCGTGCCGGCCTCGGACTTCGGCGACAAGTGGATGGACTTCAACGGGGTCGACTTCAACTTCAGCGGGCGGCTGGCCAACGGGGCCACGCTGGCCGGCGGGCTGACCACCGGCTCGCAGACCTGGAGCGAGTGCTTCGTCGTCGACAATCCGACCCAGAACCGGCCGGGGTACTGTCAGGTCTCGGAGCCGTGGCTGGCGGGCACGCAGTTCAAGATCAACGGCAGCTATCCACTGCCGTACGACACCGAGGTCTCGTTCGTCTACCAGAACATCGCCGGCATCCTGCACGAGGCGGAGTACGACGCGCTCGCCAATCCGGTCGAGCGGGCGGCCGCGGAGGCCATGATGGGACGGCCGGTGGCGGTCGGCGAGGAGAACGTGCAGCTCCTCCCGGCGGGCACCGGGTTCTTCACGTCGTACCCGACGACCAGCGCCGCGGTGGCCTCGCAGACGTTCAACACCATCTCCACGCAGCACGAGCCGCGGCTCAACCAGCTCGACCTGCGCTTCACGAAGATCATCAACTTCAGCGGCGCCCGCGTGCGCGCCTGGTTCGACATCTTCAACATCTTCAACGCCAACTACGTCTCGTTCGTGGACGACAACTACGCGGACAACTTCCCGCGCATCACGCAGATCATGAACGGCCGCCTGTTCAAGGTCGGCGGCCAGTTCGACTGGTAGGACCCGCCGGGCGGAGGCCGCGGGCCGCGGCCTCCGCCCACAACTCGCAACCCGCCCGATTGTTTTCGCGAGGTACGCGTAGACGCGGCGGCGGCCGGACGGCTTCGCGGCCAGCGCCCGGCCTCAGCGGCCGGGACCGTCTGTGCCCGCGAGCCGGGCGCCGATCCGCAAGTTGCGGTGCGCGGCCCGGACGACCGGACGCTCGATGAGCTTGCCGTCGACCAGCAGCACGCCCCCCTGCTGCCCTTCGTAGGCCGCCACGATCTTCCGGGCCCACGCCAGCTCCTCGTCCGAGGGCGAGAACGCGCGCTGGATCACCGGCACCTGCGTGGGATGGATGGCGGCCTTGCCAGCGAAGCCGAGGCGGCGGACGCGGCGGCTCTCGTCGGCCAGCGCCTCGACGGCCGGCACGTCCATGAAGGGGGAGTCGAGCGCGCTGACGCCGGCCGCCCCGGCCGCCAGCACCACGCGCGAGCGCGCGTAGAGCAGGGCCTCCCACTCCACGGCGCAGCCGAGGTCGGCCGACAGGTCGATGGCGCCGAAGAACACCGCGGAGACGTTGGGCGACGCCGCCGCGATCTCCTCGGCGGCCAGCACCCCGGCCGCGGTCTCGAGCTGCACGATCAGCGGCAGCGCGGCGCCCAGCGGGGCGAGGGCCGCCTCAACCTCCCGGACTTCGCCGGCGCCGGCCACCTTGGGCAGCATCAGCGCGTCCGGACGGAGGCCCGCCGCGGCCAGGGCCGCCAGGTCCGCGCGGCCCAGGTCGGTCTTGACGTCGTTGACGCGCAGGCTCACCTCCGCCGGCGTCGGCTCGCGGCCGGCCAGCAGCGCGAATGCCTGCTCGCGCGCTGCTGCCTTGGCCCCGAACGCCACGCCGTCCTCGAGATCGAGGCAGACGGCGTCGGCGCCGGTCGCGAGCGCCTTGGGGTACCGATCCGGGCGAACCGCGGGGACGAAGAGCAGGCTGCGGCGTATCCGCTCGTCGCCCGCGCCCGGGCTAGTTGCCATAGAAGACCGCGATCTCCTCCAGCCGCCGCTGGATCTCGTCTTCCGGGAACCAGCGCCCGCGGACCATCACGCCGGCCCGGCGCTCGGTGTTGGCGATGTCCGCGAGCGGGTCGGCCGTCAGCAGGATCAGATCCGCGCTGCGGCCCACCGCCACGGTGCCGAACTCCTCCTCCGCCCCGAAGTACTCGGCCGGCTTGCGGGTGCCGATCACCAGGGCGTCGTAAGGCGTCATCCCCAGCTCGACGTAGTACCGCAGCTCGCGGTGGGCGGAGAAGCCCGGCACGCTGAACGTCTGGGGCGAATCGGTGCCCAGCGCGATGTTGGCGCCGGCCTCGTACAGCGCCAGCAGGATCGTGCGGCGCAGCTCGGCGATCTGCCGGTTGGTCTCGACTTCGCTCCGCGCGAGGCTGCCCGCGACGGCCTGCCGCCAGCGCTCGACCGTCTCCGGCGGCATGTAGCGCACCTCCGGCCGCTCGGCCTCGACGTCCGCGGCGGCGCGCGCGGCGAAGATGCCCGTCTCCCACAGCACCATCGTCGGCACGACCCAGACGCCGGCCTCGAGCGTCGCGCTGACGACCTCGGGCAGGCGGGACTCGTCCACGCGCTCCAGCAGGCCGCCGAGGCCGACGATGGCCGGCACGTCGTCGGGCAGCTCGTCGTCCGGGACGAGCGCCTCGATGTAGTTGTCCAGGTGATCGATGGACGCCTGCCCCGACGCCAGGGCGTGGAACAGCCCGACGCTGTCCGGCACGTGGCCGGCCAGCGGGATCCCCACCTCCGCCGCCGTCCGCGCCGCCGCGTCGTACGTCTCGACGCTCACACCCTCCAGCATCTTGATCAGGTCGTAGCCCGCCACCTGGTACTCGCGCACGAGCTGCTCCGCCTCGGCCGGCGTCGACACGTCGCGGCCGTTGATCGAGACGCTGCCCAGCAGCAGCCGCGGGCCCACGATCGCGCCGCTCGCGACCCGCTCGCGCAGCCCGAACTGCGACGGGTGGCCCTGCATCCCCCGCACGGTCGTCACCCCATTGGCGATATACAGGAACATCAGGTTCCGCGCGTCGCGGTCGGTCATCCGCGGGTTGGGCAGGTGGCCGTGCAGCTCGGCCAGTCCGGGCAGGAGGTAGCCGCCGGCGGCGTCGATGATCTCGACGCCCTCGGCCGGCCCGACCTCGGCCGACGGGCCGATGGCGGCGATTCGTCCATCGGCGACCACCACCGTCTGGCCCTCGAGGACGCGCTCGGCGTCCATCGGCAGCACGTTGGCGTTGACGAACGCGATGTCGCCCTCGACCACGGTCTCCGGTCCGCCTCCGCCGCAGGCGGCCATCGCCAGGAGGGCTGCGGCCGACCACGCGCCCCATCGCATGCTGGTCACGACTGTCCTTTCCCCGGCAGCTTCGGCGTCACCGGCCCGGCCGGCGGCACGTGCCCGCGCCGGTACACCATGAAGGTGCGCTTGTACTCGATCACGACCGTGCCGTCCTGGTTGAAGCCCACCGTCTTCACCGTCACGATGCCCACGTTCGGCCGCGACTTCGACTCGCGCGTCGAGAGCACCTCGCTCTGCGAGTAGATCGTGTCGCCCTCGAACACGGGATGCGGCAGGCGCACCTCGTCCCACCCGAGATTGGCCATGACGTTCCACGACAGGTCGATGGTCGACTGGCCGGTCACGAGCGCCAGCGTGAAGGTGGAATCGACGAGCGGCTTGCCGAACTCGGTGTTCGCCGCGTACGCCGCGTCGAAGTGAATCGCGTTGCTGTTCTGCGTGAGCAACGTGAACCAGATGTTGTCGGCCGCAATCACCGTCCGTCCGAGCGGGTGGCGGTAGACGTCACCCACCTCGAAGTCCTCGTAGACGCGGCCGCTCCAGCCTGCCTTGGTCCCCATCGGGCGCCTCCCTGGCCGAGCCGGTACACTCTAACGCATGCGCCGGACGTCCGAGACCTCGCCGGGGATCGACCGGCTGCTGGCGTCCGGGGACCTCGCGGGCCGCCGCGTCGGCCTCGTGTGCAACCCGGCCTCCATCGACGCGGCGTACCGGCACACCGCGCAGCGCCTGCGACGGGCGCCCGACGTCACGCTGGCGGCCCTGTTCGGCCCCCAGCACGGCTTCCGCTCGGACGTCCAGGACAACATGGTCGAGACCCCGCACGCGCGGCATCCGGCCTGGAACATCCCCATCCATTCGCTGTACAGCGACCGCCGCGAGCCGACCGCGGGCATGTTCGACGGCCTCGACGTCCTCGTCATCGACCTGCAGGACGTCGGCACGCGCGTCTACACCTACATCTACACGCTGGCCAACTGCCTGCGCGCCGCGGCGCGCCACGGCCTGCCCGTGGTGGTGTGCGACCGGCCCAATCCCATCGGCGGCACGCAGATCGAGGGCCCCCTGCTCGCGCCGGGCTACGAGTCGTTCGTCGGGCAGTTCCCGATTCCACTGCGGCACGGCATGACCATCGGGGAGCTGGCGCGGCTGTTCAACGACCATTTCGGCCTGGGCGCCGAGCTGCAGGTGGCGCGTCTGGACGACTGGGAGCGGCCCTCGTACCACGACGCCACCGGGCTGCCGTGGGTCATGCCGTCGCCCAACCTGCCGACCCTCGACAGCGCCGTCGTCTACCCGGGCGCGGTGCTCTTCGAGGGCACCAACCTGTCGGAGGGCCGGGGCACCACGCGGCCGTTCGAGCTGCTCGGCGCGCCGTGGATCGACGGCGAGGCCCTGGCCGGGCGCCTCGCCGACGCCGCCCTGCCGGGCGTCCTGGCCCGGGCCGCGCACTTCGAGCCGACCTTCCAGAAGCACGCCGGCCGGCCCTGCGGCGGCTGCCAGATCCACGTGACCGACCGCGAGGCCTTCCGGCCCGTGCTGACGGCGGTCGCCGTCCTGCAGGCCATCCGCCGGGCCGACCCGGCGCGCTTCGCCTGGCGCGAGCCGCCCTACGAGTACGAGCGGTCGAAGCAGCCCATCGACATCCTCGCCGGGTCGGCCGCGCTGCGCCGGCAGATCGACGCGGACGTCGACGCGACGGAGATCGCGGCCGGCTGGGAAGCGGACGTCGCCGCGTTCGCGGCCCTGCGGTCGCGTTTCCTGCTCTACTGACGGCGGACGCGGTGGATGGCGTACGATGGGCGTGCGATGAATCTGATCGAAAGCCTGCTCGGATATCGGAGCTTCTCGAGCGAGCTCGAGATCCGCGAGAGCATCATGAGGTCGCGAGGCCGGGATGCGCCGAGCGAACCGCTGCATGACGCAAGCAGCCTCCTGATTTTCGAAACCTCCAGACAGCGCACCTGGCTGGTCGCAACAAGTGACAGCCTGTACTTCGTCCTCGACGACATTCGAATGCCGGAGCCTCGGATCAAGCGGGCGGTCCGGAGACACGAATTGAAGACCCGAGACGATGGCACAGTCGCGGTTGACACCCGGTCGAAATCAACCAGTACCGGCCTTGTCGACGTGGGCCTCAGACGGCGCGGCTGGCTCTACAGCAAGGACCTCTTTCCTTCCCAACGACCGATCGAGCAGGCGATAAACGAGCTTCTGAGGGCCACGGACAGATCTCCGATCGCCGGACACGATCGAACGGGCGCCGCGACGGCTGGCTCCAGCGCATGACCGTCATCCCCGTACCTCGCGGACCCGGCCGAAATACGACCGAGCCGGCGCTGCCGACCATCGCCGACGCGGCGGCGGGCCTGCGAGACGGCCGGACGACCGCGGTCGAGCTGGTCGAGCGTTGCCTCGACGCCATCGCGCGCCGGGACGGCGAGCTGAACGCGTTCATCACGGTCACGGCCGAGGATGCCCGCGCTGCGGCCGCGCGGGCGGACCGTGAGCGGGCCGCCGGCCGGCCGCTCGGGCCGCTGCACGGCATTCCCGTCTCGGTGAAGGACCTGCTCGACCTGCGCGGCCTGCCCACCACCGCCGCCTCGCGCGCGCGGGCCGGACACCGGGCGGCGGCCGACGCCCCGGTGCTGGACGCCCTGCGGCGGGCGGGCGCAATCTTCGTCGGCAAGTGCAACCTGCACGAGTTCGCGTTCGGCACGACCGGCGCGGACTCGGCCTTCGGGCCCACGCGCAATCCCCACGCGCCGGCGCACGTCGCCGGCGGTTCGAGCAGCGGGTCGGCCGCATCGGTCGCCGCCGGGATGGCGCTGGCGTCCGTCGGCACCGACACGGGCGGCTCCATCCGCATCCCGGCCGCCGCCTGCGGCGTGGTCGGTCTCAAGCCGACCTTCGGCGAGCTGTCGTGCGACGGCGTGGTGCCCCTGGCGCCGACCCTCGACCACGTGGGTCCGCTGGGCCTGACGGTCGACGACGTCACGGTCGTCTATCGCGCGCTGGCGAGCGGCGGCGCTGCGGCGGCAGCGGCAGGCGGCGGCGACGGCAGGCTGCCCGCGGCGATCCGCATCGGCGTGCCCCGCCGGTACTTTCTCGACCTGCTCGACCCGGCCGTGCGCGCCGCGTTCGAGGCGGCCGTCGACCGCCTGCGCGCCGCCGGCGCGGAGCCGGCCGCGGTCGACATCCCGCACGCGCCGGAGATCCCCCGGACCTACCGGCACACCCAGTTGCGCGAGGCCTACGCCGCCCACGCCGCGACGCTGGCGGCGCGGGGCAACGACTACTCGCCGGCCGTGCGCCAGCGGCTCGAGCTGGGCCGTCCCGTGAGTGCTGCCGACTACGCGCGGGCGCAGGAGATTCGCGACACGCTCCGCCGCGAGGTGGACGCGGCGCTGACCGGCCGCGAGGCGCTCCTGCTGCCGACGCTCGCGGTTCCCGCGCCGCGGCTGGGCGCCGAGGAGGTGGCCGTCGGCGACCGGAAGGTCGACGTGCGGAGCGTGACGCTGCGCCTCACGCAACTGTTCAACCTGACCGGCCACCCGGCGGTCTCGATCCCCTGCGGAATCACCCCGGACGGGCTGCCCTGCGCCGTCCAGCTCGTCGGACGGCGGGACGCAACCGCACGGCTACTCGAGGTCGCGGGGCGCTGCGAAGGCGCGCTCAGGGGTTGAGCGGCTGGAGGACTGAAGGCTGAGGGTAGCCCGGTAGCCGGCCGGAGGCAGCCGCTCAGGGAAGCTTGCCGCGCAGGTCCTCGTAGCCGCCGCCGGCCGGCGCCGACTGCTCGACCGGCAGCCCGGCCTGAACCCAGCCCTCGGCCAGCACCTGGCCGCTGCGCGGGTCGCGGGCGCCGCCGTAGCCGCCCTGCACGTTCGCGACGTCCTCGTAGCCGGCCGCGGCCAGCATCTGGGCCGCGCGCGCCGAACGGCCGCCCATCTGGCATCCGACGAGGAGCCTGGTCTCCGGCGGGTAGTTGGCCTGCATCACCGCCAGGAACTCGGCGTTGGGCAGCATCTGGCCGGTGGCCGGGTCGCGGTGCAGCAGGGGCACGTTGTGCGCGCCCTGCGCATGGCCGGCGTCGTACTCCGGCACCGAGCGCACGTCGACGTAGGTGTAGCCCTCGCGCGACTGCAACTCGAACGCCGTCTTCACATCCACGTCCCTGAGCCCCATCGTTCCCCCCGGCGGCGGCCTCCATAGTAGCATTCCGCGCTGACGCTCCCGCCCCGGGAACCGGACCTGCCCATGATCGCGCGCCTCTTCCACGCCTGGGAACACTGGCTCGCCGCCCGCACCACCGACCGCGTCGTGCGGGGATTCGAGTGGGGCGCCGACTGGCTCGACGAGCGGCGCGGCCCGGCGGCGTCGCCGTACGACGAGCTGCGCGACTGGTCGGGCCGCATGGTGGCCGACTCGGAGCGCTTCTTTCACGCCCCCGCCACGGACGGCTACGAGCTGCGCGGCAACGCCCTCAGCTTCCCCAGCGCGTTCCGCACGCCGCACCCCGAGAACAACACCGTCCACGCGCTGTACTTTCCCGCCGCCGGCCGCCCGGCCGCGGGCCGCGCCGCCGCGCGCCGCGCGGTCGTGGTGCTCCCGCAGTGGAATGCCGACGCCGGCTCCCACGTCGCCCTCAGCCGGCTGATCGCGCGCGCCGGCATCAGCAGCCTCCGGCTCAGCCTGCCGTATCACGACCGGCGCATGCCGCCGGAGCTGCACCGCGCCGACTACATCGTCAGCGCCAACGTGGGGCGCACGCTCCAGGTCTGCCGCCAGGCCGTGCTCGACGCGCGGCGGGCGGTGCACTGGCTGAGCGGGCGCGGCTACGAGCGGATCGGGATCCTCGGGACCAGCCTGGGCTCCTGCCTGGCCATGCTGACGGCCGCGCACGAGCCGCGCATCCGGGCCGCCGCCCTCAACCACATCTCCCCGTACTTCGCGGACGTGGTGTGGCGCGGGCTGTCGACCGCCCACGTCCGGGCCGGGCTCGACGGCCACATCGATCTCGACCGCCTGCGCCGGCTGTGGCTGCCGATCAGCCCCCAGCCCTACGTCGACCGCCTGCGGGACACCCAGGTGCTGCTGGTCTACGCCCGCTACGATCTCTCGTTCCCGGTCGGCCTCTCGCGCCGGCTCGTGGTCCGCTTCCGGCGCTGCGGCGTGCCGCACCGGGCGTTCGCGCTGCCGTGCGGCCACTACACCACCGGCATCGCCCCGTTCAACTGGCTGGACGGCTACGTCCTGGTGCGCTTCCTGGCGCGGACGCTGTAGAGACCCCGGGACGCCCGCCGGCGGTCAACCCGCGGGCCACTCGACGGGATCGCCGAAGCCCAGCCCGGCCAGCTCCCCCAGCACGTCCGGCCGGGAGCCGACCACCACGGCGAGCAGCTCGTCGGGCCGCAGATGACGCTGGGCCGCGCGCAGGACGTCGTCGGCGCCGACCGCCATGATGCGCGGCACGAACCGCGTGTAGTGGTCGTCGGGCAGCCCGTGCAACGCGATCCGCATCCCGGCGCGCGCCACCTGGTAGGCGGTCTCGAAGCTGCGCGGGAAGCCGCGTGTGAGCGCCGCCCGCGCCGTCTCGAGCTCGCGCGGCGAGGGCGGACGCGGGCCCCGCACCTCCGCGATCTCGCGCACCGCCTCGCGCAGCGCGTCCCCGGTGGCCGCCGTCTGCACGCCGACCTGCAGGCAGAACGGCCCGCGCCCGACGCGCCAGTCGAACGACGTGCGAGCGCCGTAGGTGTAGCCCTTGTCCTCGCGCAGATTCAGGTTGACGCGGCTGATGAACTGTCCGCCGAGCACCATGTTCAGCACGCTCAGGGCGTAGAAGTCGGGCGACGTGCGCGGCACGCCGGCGTGGCCGAGACGGATCTCGGACTGCACCGCGCCCTCGCGCGCGGCGAACACCATGCGCTCCGTCACGGGCGGCGGCTCCGGCGGCGGCCCCTCCGGCGCTCCCCCGTCGGCGAGCACGCCCGCGTCCCACGCCCGCGCGACCTCGGCGTGCAACGCCTCGGGCGCGAGGTCGCCGACGGCCACGAGCGTCCACGGCGGGCGCAGGAACCGGCGGCGGTGAAAGTCGGCCGCCGCGGCCGGTCCCAGGGCGCGCAAGGCGGCCTCGGTCCCGATGGCCGGGTGCCCGTACGGATGGGCGCGGTACAGGGCTTCCACGAACACGCGATCGGCGACGGCCGCGGCCGAGCGCCGCAACTGCCGGATGCGGTTGACGCGCAGGTCGCGCACGCGCGCGACGTCGGCCGCGTCGAAGCGCGGGCACACGGCGACCTCGAACAGCAGCCGCAGCCCCTCCCGCGCGTGGCGCGACAGCGTCGTGAGCCCGACGACCGTCGCATCGCTCCACACTTCCGTGCTGAGCCGCCCGCCGATGCGCATCAACGCCCGGTGCAGCTCGACGTCCGACAGCGCGGCGCTGCCCTCGTCGAGCAGGTCCGCCGTCAGCGCCGCGAGTCCCGGCCGGTCGGGCGGGTCGGCCGCGGCGCCGACCGGCAGCAGCAGTAGGAGCGTCAGCACGGGGGCCCGGTGGTGGCCGGCCGCCAGTACCTGCACGCCGTCGCCCAGCGTCGCGCGCTCGAACGCGGGCAGGCTGAACAACGGGTCCGGGCCGACGGCGGGCAGGCGCGTGCGTGGCATTACTCAGACGGGGCTACGCCCCGAACCCCCGGCGGTCGCTCCGCGAGGACCCCTAATGCCCCGCTCCGCGACCACCGAGGCGCGCCGTGCGCGCCTTGGGGA
>CAZMWA010000162.1:0-12777 GCA_964569405.1 uncultured Vicinamibacteraceae bacterium
GGCTGGCCGTAGCCCATCTCGCCCACCACGTCGAGCGCGCGCCACAGCTCCTCGCCGGTGCGCTTGTCGAACGCCACCACCAGCGCGTCCGGCTCGCCCCCGACGATGGCGATGAGCCGCTCGCCGTCGACCAGCGGCGCGCTCGAGACGCCCCAGGTGGCCACGCTCGTGTCGTACTCGTCGATGTAGTCCCGCGTCCAGACGAGATCGCCCGTTTCGACGTCGAGGCAGCGCAGCACCCCGGTCGCGCCCACGACGTACACGCGGTCGCCGTCCACGGTGGGCGTTGCCCGCGGGCCGATGGCGTACGACGCCTGGAGCATCCGGTACGACGTGCCCCACTCGTGGGTCCAGAGCTCCGCGCCGGTCTCCTCGTCGAGGACCACCAGGCGCTCGGTGCCGTCCAGCGTGCGCGACGCCGGATCCTCGAGCCAGTCGAGCACGAACACCCGGCCGGCCGCCACCGCTGGTCCCGCGAAACCGGACCGGATCGGCACACGCCACTTCGCCTTCAGGCCCGCATCCGGAAAGCCGTCGACGATGCCGGTCTCGTGCCACACCGCCGCTCGCCCCGCGCCGCGCCACTCCGGCCAGTCCTCGGCGCTCGCCGCCTGCACACCCCAGACGACGGCCGCGATGACGAACGCGACGACCACGGATTGGCACCCAGTACGGCTGGACCGCTGCATCATCTCCATGCTCCCCTCTTCTGCACCCCTCGTTTCGCCGAGTCGACCGGAGCATTCTAGCTTCAATCGGACGGGGCTGCGCCCCGAGCCCCCGGCGTCTGCTTCGTCAGCGCAAACTTCTTGATCCGATAGCGGATCTGGTCCCGATTGAGCCCGAGCAGCGTGGCCGCCCGGGTCTGATTCCAGCCGGCGCGTTCCAGGGCCTGCACGACCAGGTCACGCTCGATGGCTTCCAGGTCGGCTCCCGCCGGCGGCAGGGTGAGCCCGGTCGACAATCCGGCCCTGGGACGCAGCATCGGGAAATCGCCCGCGGCCAACCGCTGGCCATCGCTCAGCAGCACGGCGCGTTCCACGGCGTTCCGCAACTCGCGCACGTTGCCGGGCCACGCATGACGCCGCAGCGCGTCGATGGCCTCCGGAGCGACATCCTGAACTCGCTTGCGGAACTCGCGGTTGAAGCCGTCGACGAAGAACCGCACGAGGACCGGGATGTCGTCGGCCCGGTCGCGCAGCGGCGGCAGCTTCACGGGCAGCACGTTGAGGCGATAGAAGAGATCCTCCCGGAACGTCCGGTCGCGCGTCTTCTCCTCCAGGTCCTGGTTGGTTGCCGCGATGATGCGCACGTCGACGCCGATATCGACCGTCCCGCCGACGCGCTTGAAGGCCTTTTCCTCGAGAAACCGCAGGAGCTTCGATTGCAGCGGAAGCGCCATCTCCCCGATCTCGTCGAGAAACACGGTGCCGCCGTGGGCCGACTCGAGCAAGCCGCGCTTCTGCTGCCTGGCGTCCGTGAAGGCACCCCGTTCATGGCCGAAGAGCTGGCTCTCGAGCAGGGTCTCCGTCAGCGCCGAGCAGGTGATGTTCATGAACGGACGCGCGGCCCGGGCGCTCGCGTAGTGAATCACCTTCGCGGCCAGATCCTTGCCCGTGCCGCTCTCGCCGGTGAGCAGCACGGTCGAGGCCGGGCTCGACGCAATCCTGCGGAGCAGCCTCTTGACCTCCGCGATGGCGGAAGAGTCGCCGATGATGCGGTCGAGGCTGTACGGCTCCCGCTGGCTCGCGCGGATCGCCCGCAGCTCTCGCCGCAGCCGCGTGGTTTCGAGCGCCTTGCCCACCAGCAGCGCGATCTCGTCCAGATTGAACGGCTTCGTGACGTAGTGGTAGGCGCCCTGCTTCATGACGGCGACGGCCGTCTCGACGTCGGAGTACGCGGTGAGGACGATGACGAGGACGTCGGGGTCCCGCCGGCGCAGCGCTTCCAGCACGCGCAGTCCGTTCGTGTCGCCGAGACGGTAGTCGAGGAGCACGAGGTCGACGGTGTCGTCGAACCGCGCCAGCGTTTGCCGCCCGGACTCCGCCTCGACCGTTCCGTATCCCTCGTCCGACAGGCGCTCGACGAGAGACCAGCGGATCAACCGCTCGTCGTCGGCGATCAGGATCGTCGCCTTGTTCATGGCTGCGCCTCGGCTGCCCTCGCCACCCGGCTCACGGGTTCGCCGTGATCCGGGGAGGCGAATGCAGGATCCGATCCGGTTCTCCGATTCCGGGCTAGCATGAACACCTTCGATGTCGATTCCCTTCCAGGCCTGCTCGCCGAGGATAGCCGGCTCGTGAGTCGCTTCGCGGGACGCGTGCCGCCGATCTTCGTGGCCGTCGAGCTCGACGACTACCTCGACGTGTCCCAGACGATGCTGCTGACCCTGAGCAACCGGGGGCGGGTGTCGCACATCAACCGGGCCGGCTGCGAGCTGCTCGGTCGTGACGAGGCCGACATCCTGGGGCAGAGCTGGTTCGACACGTTCGTGCCCGCGTCCGTCAGGAGCCGCATGCGAGCGCTCTTCGAACGGACCCTGGCGGGCGACGAGGCAGTGGGCCACTTCGAGAGCCCCGTCGCCAGCAGGATGCGCGGCGAGCGGCTGATCGCATGGCACGCGGCACCAATCCGCCTGGCCGACGGCATGGTGGCCGGCATGATCCTCTCGGGCCTGGATGTCACCGACCGCGAGCACGGCCGGGCAAGTCGCGAGCGGCTCCTGAAGGAGCTCGGCGACGTGAAGTTCGCGCTCGATCAATCGGCGATCGTCGCGACGACCGACCTCGCCGGCGCCATCACGGCGGTCAACGACAAGTTCTGCGAGATCTCGAAGTACTCGCGCGAGGAGCTTCTCGGCAGGGACCATCGCATCGTCAACTCCGGGCATCACGGAGCGGATTTCTTTCGGGACCTGTGGCGCACGATCGCGGCGGGGCGGATCTGGCACGGCGAAATCCGGAACCGCGCCAGGGACGGGGCCATCTACTGGGTCGACACGACCATCGTGCCCTTTCTCGACGCGCAGGGCCGGCCGTACCAGTACATGGCGATTCACTACGAGGTCACGGAGCGCAAGGCAGCCGAGGCGCGCCTGCGTCAGCGGGAGACCCTGGCCCAGCTCGGGCAGATGTCGGCGATGGTGGCGCACGAGGTCAAGAACCCGCTCGCGGGTATCAGCGGAGCGCTCCAGGTCGTCCGATCGCGGCTGCCGGCCGACAGCCGCGATCGGCAGGTTCTCGACGACATCGAGGATCGCATCAGGGCACTCAACCGGATGCTGCAGGACCTGCTGGCGTTCGCCAGCCCGAGGGACCCCGACCCGGTCCCGAGCGCGGTGCGCGCCGTTATCGGCGAAGCGGCGGCTGCCGTTCAGGGCGATCCGGCGCTGGCCGCCATTGCTATCGAGGTCCACGGAGACGATCCTACGGTGCCCCTGGACCGGGAACAGATGCACATCGTCTTCCTGAACGTGCTGCTCAACGCGGCCCAGGCGATGGGCCTGCACGGCGAGATCGACGTCGCCATCGAAACGGCCCGGGGCGCGTGCACGGTCACCGTCGCGGATCGCGGGCCGGGCATCGCCCCCGCTCTGCGCGCGAAGATGTTCCAGCCCTTCTTTTCCACCAAGAGTCGGGGGGCCGGTCTGGGGCTCTCCACGGCCCGGCGCATCGTCGAGTCGCACGGCGGCTCGCTGGCCGCCGGACCGCGGGACGGCGGCGGGACCGTGCTGACGGTGACGCTGCCGCTCCCGCCGGCGGTCGCGGCGGGGAATCGTTCGCAGCGAGGTGGGTGAAAACACGCGCTCGCCCGTCATGGGCGGGCGCCCCCCCCTCGCATGGCGCCGCATCGAGGGCGTGCAGCGGATGTTGGCACGGAACTTGTTGGTGTCGAGACCCGGACGCCCCGAGCACGGGTGTCTCAAGGAGACAAGGCCATGAGCTCGTTTTCTCGTCGTGCCCTCACGCTCACCGGCGTCGCGCTGTTGCTGGCGGTCGCGACGCCGAACTCCGGACAACTGCTGCCTCTCGACATCGTGATGCAGGAAAAGCTGGATCGGACGCAGCGTCTGCTCGAAGCCGTCGTCCTTCAGCGCCACATCACGGTCGAGCACTACGCCAACGAGCTGCGGCGTCTGAGCGACGGATCGACGTGGACGAGCCTCGAGAGCGACGAGTACCTGCTCCACGCCCTGGATTTCCAGGACGTCGCGGACGAGCTGATGGAAGAGGCGCGTATCGGCGATAACGAGGCGGTCGCGGCGGCGTTCTCGGCGCTGGTGCTCGGATGCGTCAATTGTCACACGTACCTGATTGGACGGGACATGGCGGCTGCCGCCGAGGTCCAGGGAGGGGCGGCGCCCCGGCGCTGACCGACGCGGAGGCGTGAAGAGGGCCGCGGCCGCGCGGCAAGGCGCCGCGCCGATCATCGAGGCCGCCGGGAGTCGAAGCGGCCGTAGTGGAACTCCGTGGATCCCTCGGAGGAGGCAGGACGGCCTTTGGCGTATTGCGCGGGGAGCCTGCTTCCGCTGGCGTGGCGCTACGGGAAGCGGCTGGCGGTCACGCGCGAGAGTCCAGTGCGGTCGTCACTGGTCTGCTTGACGAGCTCGCAGTCGAACGGCGGCACCAGTCTGCTTCGTTCTTGGATGGATGCTGCTGGATGGACTAGCCTTGATTCCGGGATCGCATGCATCCGAGAAGCCCGCCCCGGATCTGGGCGAGATCGACGCCCGGACGCGCCGTCTGATCCGGACGCTGGCCGCCGCGGCGGGGCTCCGGGGCCTCTGGCTCGTCTGGTCCGACGTGGTACCGGCCCCGAGCATCCTCGAGCAGGTCGTGCTGTGGCCGCCGGGCGCGGAGCCCCAGACCCAGGGCGTGTTCACGCTCGAGCACCTGGGGCTGGCGCTGATCCTGGGCCGTGCTCACGGTGGCCCTGGCTTGCAACGTGCCGGCGTTGCTCGAGATGCTGCTGCCGAGCCTCCCCATGAACCCGGGGTCGCGATATGCGCCGACGAGCATGAGCCGCTACGTGCTGATCCTCGGCGGCGCGCTGGCAATCTTCGGCGTGCTGGGCGTCACCTGGTCGAGCGTGCAGTGGCTGGTGGCGGCCTTCGGTGTCGGCCTGGGCTTCGGCCTGCAGGAGATCTTCGCGAACTTCGTTTCGGAGTTGCTGCTGCTGGTCGAGCGGCCGGTGCGCGTCGAAGGATTCCCGTCTCGGTCCCGGCGAGCCCTACGTGAACAGCTCCCGGACGGGGACAGCGAAGTCCTCGAACACAGGGTCCCCGTCCAGCACGTCCGCTTCGTGGAGCGCCTTCTCCGCATGCCTTCGACGGTGCACGACCACCGACCGCGTCTCGGGGCAGACGACCCAGACAACTCGCGTGCCCGCCTTCAGCCAGTCCCGGACCTTGTCGCCGACGGCGGCGGCCGAATCGCCGGGAGAGACCACCTCTGCCGCCAGGTCCGGCGCCATCTCCAGGAACCCGGCCGGAGCCTCCCCTGCTCCCAACCGTGCACCGGCCACAAGAGCTACGTCCGGTGCACGCACCGTGTCCGGATCGCGCCGCAGAACGAAGCCGGTCTCCGCAGCGAAGACCCGGCCGAGATTCCGTTCCAGGACGTGGTTCCCGATGAAGAGCCCGAGCCTGTGCGCGACTTGGCCGTGTCGTCCTCCCGCCGGTGCCATGACAATCAGGTGTCCTCCCACGAGCTCCGTGCGCTTGCCCAAGGCCGAGAGGCGGGCGGAGAGGGCGGGCAACTCGTCAGCAGTGACCCGGGTCTTCGCAGCGCTCACAACCATGGAATGCAAGCTTGACACCCTCTGCAGACACATAACTCGCCTACTGGAATGGCTTGCAACGAAATGAGTGGCGGAGAGGGTGGGATTCGAACCCACGTGCCGGTTTCCCGACAAGACGCTTTCGAGGCGCCCCCGTTACGACCACTTCGGTACCTCTCCGCAAACGGACCGCGGACCGCCGCCGCCTAGGAACCTGCGCTGGCGACCTCCTCGCGGCCGCTGCCCGCAGCGCGACGCTGGCGGAAGAACGCCTGCATGAGCTCGCGGCACTCGCCCGCGAGCACGCCCCCGACGACGTCCACCCGGTGGTTGAGCGCCGGGTGATCGAGCGCGCGCATCACCGACCGGACGGCCCCCGACCGCGGCTCCGGCGCGCCGTAGACCAGCGTGGCGATCCGCGCGTGAACGAGTGCGCCGGCGCACATCAGGCAGGGCTCCACCGTGACGTACAGCGTGGCGCCCGTCAGACGGTAGTTGCCGACCGCGCGGGCGGCCGCGCGCAAGGCAACGATCTCTGCATGCGCCGTCGGGTCACCCGACCGAATCGGCTGATTGAACCCGGCGCCGATCAGGCGGCCGTCGAGCACGACCGCCGCGCCGACGGGCACCTCGCCCGCGTCGAGCCCCCGGAGAGCCTCGTCGCAGGCAGCCTGCATCCAGTTCGCGTGCTCGTCGCCGGTCATGGCGACCTCGGCCATACCGATTTCCATCTTATCACCGTGCAGGCGGGGTCCTGCCGCCGAGGCCGGTGTGCGACAGTCCGGGTGCTACTGCCCGGGCGTGGCGTCGATCCAGATGCGGACGCTGCGCGTCGACTCGGTGACCTGGACGGTCTCGCCGGGCAGCGCGCTCAGCGCGGCGAGCCCAGCGTCGATGTGCAGCGCGTCCTCGGCGCCCGACAGCAGGGCCTCGGCGACCGCGGCCGGCACCTCGCCCTGCGCGGCGCGGTCGCCGTCCGCGACGTGCACCTCGAGCCGCTCGCCGTTGCGCGCCACGCGAATCAGGGCGCTCTCGTACTCGGCGGTGACGGGCTCGCCCTCCCCGGCGGTTTCGAGCTGCCGCCACACGGCGCGCATGGCGCGCAGCGCCGGGAGGTACTCGTCGCCCAGCCGGAGCTGGCCGTTCTCGATCACCGCCGTGCCCTGCGCCTGCGCCATCTGCAGCAGCGCCCCGACCGCGGCAACGGGCAGGTGCACGCCGCCGTCCTCGCCGCCCTCGTTCTCGATCTGCACGTGCAGCCAAAGCGGCGCCTGCGCGGTCTGAGCCGCGGGCGCGGCGGACAGCGCGGCGAGCAGCAGGGCGGCGGTGAGCGCGCGGGTCGGGGGCGTGACGGTGGGCATGGGACGGAACCTCAATCCTCAAGGGCGAACGTGAAGATGGCGTGGCCGGCGGCAATCGTCACCTGCTGCCGGCCGCCGGCCAGGTAGGTGATCGGCGCGGCAATGATCTCTCCGCCCAGCGCCTTGTGCCACAGGTCCTCGCCGGTCTCGGCGTCGAGGGCGATGAAGTTGCCTCTCACGGTGCCGGCGAAGACGAGCCCGCCCGCGGTGGACATGACCCCCGACATCGACTTGGGCTGCACGCGGTGCTCCCAGACGCGGCGGCCGGTCAGGGGGTCGATGGCCCGCACGGCGCTGACGTAGGTGTCGATCGGCGCGTCGCGCGAGTAGCCGCCGCCGACGAACAGCTTGCCCGGCTCGTAGTCCACGTCGGCCGAGTAGAAGGTGGCCCCGCCGTCGTACGCCATCGTGTAGAAGAGGCCGGTGTCGGGGCTGAACGACGGCGACCACCAGTTCGAGGCGCCGTTGACCTCCGGATAGACGAAGCGGCCCTCCGGGGTGGGCTCCATGTCCGGCACGCGGATGGGCCGCCCGCTGTCGTCGATGCCCTGGGCCCAGGTCTGCGTGGCGTATTCCCGCGCGAGCAGGAAGCGGCCGGTCTCGCGGTCGAGGGCGTAGAAGAAGCCGTTGCGGTTGGCGAACAGCATCAGCTTCTGCACGCGCCCGCCGACAACCACGTCGACCAGCACGGGGACCTGGCAGGCGTCCCAGTCGTGGACGTCGTGGGGCGTGAACTGGAAGTGCCATTCGATGGCGCCGGTGTCGGCGTCGATCGCGATGACGCTGTCCGAGTACAGGTTGTCGCCCTCCCGGTCCGCGCCGTTCCAGTCGGGCCCGGGGTTGCCCACGCCCCAGTAGATGAGGTTGAGGTCCGGGTCGTAGGAGCCGGTCATCCAGGTCGACGCGCCGCCCGTCTGCCAGGAATCGCCCTCCCAGGTCTCGTTGCCCGGCTCGCCGGGCCCCGGGATGGTGTAGGCGCGCCAGCGGCGGTCGCCCGTCGCGGCGTCGTAGGCGTCCACCCAGCCGCGGATGCCGTACTCGCCGCCGCCGGTGCCGGTCACCACCATGTCCTTCACCACGAGCGGCGCCGCCGTCATGCTGTAGCCGGCCAGGTTGTCGGCAATCTGCCGGTCCCACAGCTTCGCGCCGGTCGCGGCGTCGAGGGCGACCAGGCGTGCGTCGAGCGTGGTCATGTACAGGCGGTCGCCCAGCATCGCCACGCCGCGGCTCTGCTTGCTGCAGCACAGCGTCAGGGTATCCGCCAGGTCGTGCGTGTAGGTCCAGAACACGTGGCCGGTGGCCGCGTCGAGCGCGTACACCTCGTTGTCGGGCGTCGTGAGGTACATGATGCCGTCGACGACGAGCGGCGATGTCTGCACCTGGCCGAGGGTCGGCAATTGGCGCACCCAGGCGAGCTCCAGGCGGCCGACGTTGGCGCGGTCGATCTCGTCCAGGCGGCTGAACCGCTGGCTGTCGTACTGACCCGAGTACATCAGCCAGTTGCCGGGGTCTTCCCCGGCCCGCACGAGATGCTCGTACGTGACCCGGCCCTCCTGGGCGTGGGTGGCCGTTCCGGCCGCGAGGGCGGTCACGGCGAGAAGTCCGGCGCAGACAGGTCGCATGGTCGGGTTCATCTCCGTCGCAGGGAGGACAGGTAGGCCACCAGGTCGTCGACCTCGCCGCTGGCGAGCCGGCCGGCGAAGCTCGGCATGAGCGACGCCGCGGGCCGGTCGATGGCCTGCAGATCGGCCTTGGGGAACGCGCGCAGCCGGCCGGCAGTGTCCAGCAGCAGGATCGTGTACGTATCCTCGTTCCGCAGGACGCCCTGGGTGACGGCGCCCTCGCCGTCGGTGACGCGCACCTGCCGGTAGTCCTCCTCGATGTCGCCGGCGGGATCCACGAGCGACGCGCGCAGGTGCGCGGGCGCCCGGCTCCAGCCGACGGCGCTGAGGTCCGGACCCAGCCGCCCGCCCTGGCCGTCGACGAAGTGGCAACGCGCGCAGTCGTGGCGCACGTACAGCTCGCGGCCGGCCGCCGGGTCGCCGGTGGCGGCCGCCTCCGCGGGCCGGCCGAGCGACCGCACGTAGGCGACGATCTGCCACATCTCCTTGTCGGACAGGCGGATCGAGGGCATCCCCGTACCGGGAATGCCGTTAACCATGTTCATGAAGACGGCGCGGTCGGTGTTGCCGTGGCGATAGACGTTGCGCGTGAGGTCGGGACCCCGGTCGCCGCGGCCGTCGGCGCCGTGGCAGCTCGCGCAGCGCGACGCGAAGTGCGCCTGCCCGGCGGCAACGTCCTCGTCGCTGGCGAAGGGGTTGGTCTCCACCCCGCGCTGGGCGTCGATCGACCCGAGCGGGCGCTGCGCGGCGGCCGGCGAGAGACCGGCGAGCAGCGCGGCCCACGCGAGCGCAACCCGGATGCAGACGGCCGGCATGCGTGACGTCATGGGAGCAGAAGAAAGCCGCGGAAGCCTACCTCAAGTGCGGGGCGGCCCCGACCGTCACCGGTCCGGACTTATCGGCCCCTCCGCCGGCCGCTCCGTGGTGCCCAGCTCGTAGCCTCTCGCCTTCCAGTCGTCCAACCTGCAGAATTCGCCCGCGTTGTAGCCCTGCGATCTGAAGAGCTCCGCAGCCCGGGAGCTCCGGCCTCCGGCGTTTCAAAAGAAGACGAGGCGCACGTCCTTCGGGATGTCGGGCATCCGGCTCTCGAGCTCGCCGACGGGGATGTGGATGGCGCCCGGAATCGAGCCGCTCTCGACCTCGTGGTCCTCGCGCACGTCGATCATCAGCACGTCGGCGCCGGCGTCGAGCTGGCGCTTCAGCTCGTCGACCTCCATGCGCTCGGACTGCGCCGCCGCGGTCGCCGCGAGCGCGAAGCCGAGCACGGCCAGCGCGGCGGTGAACCGATGCCGTAACGGGTGCAGCGTCATCACAGGCCTCCTCCCGGGCGCCAGGGCGCGCCCGCAGCGTCAATCATGCGCGAAATCACCTGCCGCGCGCCAGTCGATCCACCCGACGACGATGCCACCGTCGTCGAGAGCGGCCTCTGTATACTCGGGATATGCCGTCGAGCACGCCCACGGAGAGCCGGCGGGCCTCCTCCGCCGCAGTCGACGAGCCGCCGTCGCCCGACGCCCCGGTGCGCATCGAGGTCGCGATGCCGCGGGCGCTCTTCGACCGGCTCACGAGTCATGACGACGCGCCCCGCTGCCGCTACGACGAGCACGTGGGCATCGCGGAGTTCGTCGCCGAGCCCGGCTTCGCGCACGAGGGTCCGGCGGCGGAGATGGGCCTCCTGTTCGGACGCATCGCCGACGCGCTGGCAGCTTCCGGGCGCGAGGTGGCCTGGCAGCACGCCGGCGCGCTGCGCCTGCTGAGCGACGACGGCGCGTTCGAGGCCGATGCGAGCTTCTACTTCACGGCCGAGGCGGAGCACGCCGTGCGGCGGGTCGACGGCTACCTCAACGTGCGGGACGGCCTGCCCGCGCCGGATCTCGTCGTGGAGATCGACCGCAGCCGCCGGTCGCGGCACAAGCTCGGCCCGTACTTCCGGATGGGCGTCCGCGAGGTCTGGACGTCGCACCGCACCGACGGGGCCGCCATCTGGACCCCGGAGGCTGGCGCGGCCGACGGATTCGGCGCCGCTGCGGAGAGCCGGCTCTGCCCGGGCCTGACCTGCGAGGATCTCGCACGGCTCTGCGCCCGCGGCGAGCCGGCCGCCGCGCGAGCCCGGTACTCCAGGCAGCTCGCCCGCCGCGTCGCGGATCGCCTCGCCCCCACGCTGCCCGACACGGGCACGTAACCGCCAGCCCGGAAATCGCTGCCCGCGGCTCGGCCTGGCGCACTGCCCACCAACTCCGGACGGCGGGACTCCTCGCCTGGCGCGGGTTCCGCAACGCCGCCGCGTCGGTATACTCGATTCATGTCGAAGGGGGCGATGCCGTTCGCCGCGTTATCGTCCGCCACGGACGCCACGCCCGCGTCCCCCGACGCCCCGGTGCGCATCGAGGTCGCGATGCCGCGCGCGCTCTTCGACCGACTCACCGGTCATGACGAGGCGCCGCGCTGCCGTTACGACACGGCGACCGGGCGGGCCGAGTTCGTCGCGGAGCCCGGCGGCCGGCACGAGGGGCCGGCCCGCGAGATCGACCATCTGCTGTGCCGCGTCACGGACGCGCTCGCCGACCGCGGGCGCGAGGTGTCCTGGCAGCGGACCGGCGCGCTGCGCCTGGTCAGCGGCGACGGCGCGTTCGAGCCGGACGCGAGCTTCTACCTCGACCCGGCGGCCGAGCGCAGGGTCCGGGACGTGGACGGCTACGTGGACGTGCGGGCCGGTCTGCCGGCGCCCGATCTCGTGGTGGAGATCGACCGCAGCCGCCGCTCCCGGCACAAGCTCGCGCCCTATTTCCGGATGGGCGTCAAGGAAGCCTGGACGTTCGACCGTGCGGCCGGCGCGGCCATCTGGACGCCGGATGCCACGTGCGCGGATCACTGCACATCATCGACGCAGAGCCAGGTCCTCCCGGGCGCGACCTGCCTCGAGCTCGATCGCCTCCTCGCGCAGCGCGATCCGGTCGAGCGGGCGCATCTCTCCCGGCGCCTGGCCCGCCGTGTCGCCGACCGGCTCGCGCCGGTGCTGCCGGACAGGCTCCCGTGACTCGGCAGCGTGCATCCAGATGCTCTGACATGGACAATCCCAGAGAACTCATCCTCACGGACGTCCGCTGTTTTCAAGGGGAGCAGCGCGCCAGCTAGCGTCCCATCACGCTGCTCGCGACCTTTTGTGAGGCGGGAGTCAGAACCTGTCGCCGAGACGCGATCTGCCGGCGGCGCACGGGACCGCCAGACATCTCCGGCTCGCTCGGCTCGGCCTGCACGGCTTCGGCTACCTACACCGCCGCCACGCCTGCGGCCACCGGCAGGGCGTCCAGACCGCGCAGCACGATGCTGCTGCGGAACACGGGACGGTCGGACAGCAGGCGCAGCGCGGGGTAGCGCTCCAGCAGCACCTCGATGGCGATGCGGCCCTCCAGGCGCGCCAGGGGGGCGCCGAGGCAGTAGTGGATGCCGCGGCCGAACGCGACGTGGTTGACCTCGCCGCGCCGGATGTCGAGGCGGTCCGGATCGTCGAATGCCGCCGGGTCGTGGTTGGCCGCGCCGTTCAGCAGGACCGCGTTGTCGCCGCGCCGTAGCGGAAAGCCGTTGACCTCGCAGTCCTCCAGCACCAGCCGCAGCGACGCCTGCACGGGCGAGTCGAAGCGCAGCAGCTCCTCGACCGCCAGCGGGATCGAGCCCGGATCGTCGCGCAGGGCGCGCAACTGATCCGGGTGCCGCAGCAGGGCGAGCACGCCGTTGCCGATGAGGTTGGTGGTGGTCTCGTTGCCCGCCACCAGCAGCAGGCGCAGCATGCCGACCATCTCGCGCTCGGTCAGCCGGTCGCCCGCCTCCTCGACGTGGACGAGCGCGCTGATGATGTCGTCGCGCGGCTCGGCGCGCCGGGCCTCGATGATCGTGCGGAAGTACGCGTCGAGCGACCGGCCGGCCTGCTGTGCGATCTGCAGCTCCCGGCGGCTGACCGTCGGCTCGAGGATCCGGGCGCGCTGGTTCCCTTCGACGAGCACCTTCACCGTGCCGTC
>CAZMWA010000163.1:0-12726 GCA_964569405.1 uncultured Vicinamibacteraceae bacterium
CAGGGGATTCCCCGCATAGCTCTCGTCGAAAGCCAGCTCGCCGCCGACCGTCGGAATGCCGATGCTGTTCCCGTAGCCGGCGATGCCCGCGACGACGCCCTCCACGAGGCGGCGGGTGCCCGGCTCGCCGGGCGGCCCGAACCGCAGCGAATCGAGCAGGGCGATCGGGCGCGCCCCCATGGTGAAGATGTCGCGGATGATGCCGCCGACCCCGGTGGCCGCGCCCTGATACGGCTCGATGAACGACGGGTGGTTGTGCGACTCGATCTTGAACACCGCCGCGAGACCGTCGCCGATGTCGATGGCGCCGGCGTTCTCGCCCGGCCCCTGCAGCACCCGCGAGCCGGCAGTCGGCAGCTTGCGCAGATGGCGGCGGGAGCTCTTGTAGCTGCAGTGCTCGGACCACATGACCGAGAAGATGCCGAGCTCGGTCAGGTTCGGCTCGCGGCCCAGTATGCCGACCACCCGGCGGTACTCGTCGCCCGTCAGGCCGTGCGCGGCGATGGTGGCTTCGTCGGGCATGTCAGACCAGGGCCGCGACGGCCGACTCGAGCACGACCAGCCCGTCGGTGCTGCCGAGCGCGCTCTCGCAGGCCCGCTCCGGGTGCGGCATCAGGCCCACCACGTTGCGCCCCGTGCTGCACACGCCGGCGATGGCGCCGGTCGATCCGTTCACGTTCCAGGCCTCGTCGAGCTCGCCGTCCGGCGCCGTGTAGCGGAAGACGATCTGCCGGTTCGCCTCGAGCGCGGCCAGCGTCTCCGCGTCGGCGTAGTAGTTTCCCTCGCCGTGGGCGATCGGGATCCGCAGCACCTGCCCCGCCCGGGCGTTGCAGGTGAACGGCGTGTCGCTCTGCTCCACGCGCACGTGCACGTGCTGGCAGATGAACTCCAGGTGCCGGTTCCGCCGCATCCCCCCGGGCAGCAGACCGGCCTCGAGCAGCACCTGGAAGCCGTTGCAAACGCCGAGCACGGGGCCGGCGGCGGCCGCGAAGCGGGCCACCTCGCCCATGATGGGCGAGAAGCGAGCAATCGCGCCGCTGCGCAGATAGTCGCCGTAGGAGAACCCGCCGGGCAGGATCACCGCGTCCGCGCCGCCCAGGCTCGCGTCCTTGTGCCAGACGAAGGCGGCGTCGTGACCGAGCACGTGCTTCACCGCGTGGTAGGCGTCGTGATCGCAGTTCGAGCCGGGGAACACGACGACCGCGAACCGGCTCACCCGTCCACCTCCACGCGGTAGCTCTCGATCACCGGATTGGCCAGCAGCCGGTCGGCGACCTCGGCCGCCAGGGTGCGGGCCTCGGCGGCGCTCGCGGCGTCGACGTCGAGCTCGAAGTACTTCCCCTGCCGCACATCCCGCACCGCGGCGTAGCCGAGCGTGCGGAGCGCCCCGGCGATCGTCTTGCCCTGCGGATCGAGGATCGACGGCTTCAGGTTGACGAACACCCTGACCTGCATCTCACGCTCCCGCGGGCGCGGCGGCCCCGCCGAACACGCGGCCGAAGATCGTGTCGACGTGACGAAGCTGCACGCTCAGATCGAACGTCCGCTCGATGTCCGCCCGCGTCAGCGCCTGCACGACCTGCGGGTCGCTCAGCAGCAGCTCCTTGAACTCGAGCCCCTCGTCGTGCGCGCGCATGGCGTTGCGCTGCACCCACACGTAGGCGTCCTCGCGCGAGACGCCGCGCTGGGCCAGCAGCAGCAGCACGGCGCCCGAGAAGATCACGCCGCGGGAGCGCGCCAGATTCTCCGCCATGCGGTCCGGATGCACCACGAGGCCGCGCACGATGCGCGCGAAGCGCCGGAGCATGTGGTCGAGGACGCAGAAGCTGTCGGGCAGGATGACCCGCTCCACCGACGAGTGCGAGATGTCGCGCTCGTGCCACAGCGCCACGTTGTCGAGGGCCGCCAGCGCGTTGGCGCGCAGCAGGCGGGCCAGACCGGTGATCTGCTCGCAGCCGATCGGGTTGCGCTTGTGGGGCATGGCCGACGACCCCTTCTGCCCCTTGGCGAACGGCTCCTCGACCTCGCCGATCTCGGTCTTCTGCAGGCCGCGGACCTCCAGCGCGAACTTCTCCAGCGAGGCGCCGGTGATGGCGAGCGCCGCCGCCAGCTCCGCATGCCGGTCGCGCTGGATGATCTGCGACGTCACGCGCGGCGGATCGAGCGCCAGGCGCGCGCAGACCTCCCGCTCGATGGCGGGCTCGAGGTGCGCGTAGGTGCCGACCGCGCCCGAGATCTGGCCGACGCTGACGACGTCGCGCGCGCGCACCAGCCGGTCCCGATCGCGCCGCAGCTCCTCGAACCAGAGCGCCAGCTTCAGGCCCAAGGTGATCGGCTCGGCGTGCACGCCGTGGGTGCGTCCGATCATCGGCGTATCGCGATGCTCGGCGGCGCGGTCGCGGATGGCGTCCGCGAGGTGGTCGACGTCCTCGAGCAGCAGGTTGCAGGCCTCGTGGAGCTGGAGCGCCAGGGCCGTGTCGACGACGTCCGACGAGGTCAGGCCGAAGTGCAGCCAGCGCGCCGACGGCCCGACGCGCTCCGCCACCGCGGTGGTGAACGCGATGATGTCGTGCCGCGTCGTCTCCTCGATCGCCTCGACCCGCGCCGCGTCCACGACCCCTTTCTCACGGATATCGCGGGCCGCCTCGGCCGGGATCAGACCGTGCTCGGCCATCACCTCGGCCGCCACCGTCTCGACGCGCAACCAGGTCTCGTAGCGCCGCTGATCGGTCCAGATGCGCCCCATCTCGGGGGGGGTGTAGCGTGGCAGCATCACTTCAGATGGGGCTGCGCCCCAAGCCCCCGGCGGCGCTAGCGGGGCCCCTTCGCCCCGCGCCGCGCCGCCGAGGCGCACTGTGTGCGCCTTGGGGGACGACTGTCGAGTACTCGTCGTCCCCCCTTGGCAGCCTGACCTTTGTGCTTGACCTGACCATGTCGTCATTCACCGGCACGTCGTCAGAACAGGCTCGCGGTCCGCGCCCTGTCAGGGGAACGAGTGACCCGTGCGGCGTCGCGTCCTCCCGGCGGCGGCAAGGCGTCAAGGTCGACGGTCGGCGCGACGCGGTCCTGGTGCGTCACGACGACCCGTACGTCCGTGCGGCCGCTGGCGGCGAGGGCGTCGCGGCAGGTCTGCTCGGCGATCTCCGGCACGTTGTTCACGCGGCTGAGGTGCATCAGCACGATGCAGCGTACGTCCGGCCCCAGCCCGCCGCGGATGTACGCGGCCAGCGCCTCGTTGGAAAGGTGGCCCGCGTCGCCGGCAATGCGGGCCCGCGTGGCGGCGTCGTACGGGCTCATGCGCAGCAGCTCGTCCGCGTGGTTCGACTCGATGACGAGCAGGCGGCAGTCCTCGAAGCGCTCGATCAGCTCGGGGGTGACGGTGCCGACGTCGGTGGCGAAGCCGACCGCGCCGGCCGGCGTCTCGATACGGAACGCCACGGTCTGCAACGCGTCGTGCGGCACCGTGAACGGCACGAAGCGCAGCCCGCACAGCGCCAGCGGCCGGGGCGGGGCCAGCTCGCGCCAGACCGGCAGCCCGCTCGCGTCCCATTCGTCGCGCACCGCCGCGGTCGAGTAGACGGGCACCGCGTGGCGCCGCGCCAGCAGCCGCGCGCCGCGGGTGTGGTCGCCGTGCGCATGGGTAATCATGATCGCATCGATGGCAGCCGGCTCGGTGCCAACCAGCGCCAACCTCCGCGCCACCTCCCGGTAGCTCAACCCGGCGTCGATCAGCACGCGGGCATCGTCGTTGGCGAGCAGCGTCGCGTTGCCCGCGCTGCCGCTGCCCAGCACCGTCAAGCGGATGGCCCTGCCCTCCTGGCCGTCAACCGATATCGAGCTGGCCCGCGGTGAGCGCGGCCCCGCCCTCCGGCCCCACGACCGTGGCCGCGAAGCCGCCGGTCGAGAACAGGTCCGCCGCCACCCGCTGCACGTCGCCGGCCGTGACGGCGTCCAGATGCTCCAGATGCTCCGCCTGACCGATCTGGCGGCCGAAGTAGATCTCCGAGCGCGCGAGCTGCGACATCCGGCTCGTGGTGCTCTCGAGCCCGAGGACCAGATTGCCCTTCAGGTGATCCTTGGCGCGCTGGAGCTCGACGGCCGCAAGCGGCCGGTCGCGCAGATCCCGCAGCTCGGCGACGACGAGATCGACGACCTCGGGCACCGCGGCCGCGTCGCACCCGGCATAGATGGTCAGGATCCCGACGTCGCGGTACGACTCGAGGCCGCTGCTGACCGCGTAGGCCAGCCCGCGCTTCTCCCGGATGTTCTGAAACAGCCGCGAACTCATCGAGCCGCCGAGCACCGTGTTGAGCACGTAGCTCGCGTAGCGGTCCTCGTGCGCCTGCGCGTAGCCCTGCGTGCCGAGGCACAGGTGGCTCTGCTCGATCTCCTTGCCGCGGAACAGCACGCTCGGACTGGCGGCCGGCGGCGTCTCGTCCGCCCGCTCGGCCGCGGCCGGGAGACCGCCGAACGCTGCGCCGATCAGGTCCCGGACCGCGGCGTGCTCGAGATTGCCGGCGACCGCGACCACCACGTTGCCGGCCGTGTAGGACCGCTCGAAGAAGGCCCGCAGGGCCGCGCCGGTGATGCCGCCGACCGAGGCCGGCGACCCGAGGATCGACCGCCCGAGCGGATGATCGGGCCAGAAGCTGCTCGTGAACAGCTCGTGGACGAGATCGTCGGGCATGTCCTCGACCATCTTGATCTCCTCGAGGATCACCTTCTTCTCCCGGTCGATGTCGTCCGCCCGGAACGCCGGCCGCAACAGCAGATCCGCCAGCAGATCGACCGCGCGCGGCAGGTGCTCGTCGAGCACCTTGACGTAGTAGCTCGTGCACTCCTTGGCCGTGAAGGCGTCGAGCTGGCCGCCCATCGAGTCGACTTCCTGGGCGATGTCCTCGGCCGTCCGGGTGGTCGTGCCCTTGAAGACCATGTGCTCGGCGAAATGGGCCATCCCCGCCGCGGCGTCGCCCTCGTGCCGCGACCCGCGCGTCAGCCACACGCCCAAGCTGACCGAACGCACGTCCGGCATTGACTCGGTCAGCAGACAGAGCCCGTTGTCGTAGACATCGCGCGCGATCATGTTCGAGAGAGCACCTTCGGGAGGCCCCGCCGGCCCGCGCCCCC
The DNA here is from genome assembly GCA_964569405.1 of uncultured Vicinamibacteraceae bacterium. GTDB lineage: Bacteria > Acidobacteriota > Vicinamibacteria > Vicinamibacterales > UBA8438 > JAAXGX01. Next base: position 5,128 of record CAZMWA010000163.1, read on the forward strand.
GTCCCGGCCGCGAGCGGGGTACATGTTACCATCCAGGCGCCGTCCGGGCGCCCGGCCCGCAGGCGCCGTCCCGCCATGACTGCCGCCACGCTGGACCTCGCCGAGCTCGAGCCGACCGAGTTGACCGCGGCGGTCGTCGCGCGCGGCGGACAGCCGTTCAACGCCCGCCAGATGGCGCGCTGGATCTACCGCCGGGGCGTGACCGACTTCGAGCGGATGACCGACCTGCCGGCGGCCCTGCGCACCACCCTGGCCGGCGACTGCGCCTGCTCGACGCCGACCGTGCTGCGCGCCGATCGGTCCGCCGACGGCACCGCCAAGCTGCTCCTGCGTCTCGCCGACGGCCTGCGCGTGGAGGCCGTGTTCATCCCCGACACGCCCCGCATGACGTTCTGCGTTTCGACCCAGGTAGGGTGCGCCATGCAGTGCGGCTTCTGCCTCACCGGCAGGATGGGACTGGCCCGCCACCTGTCGGCCGGGGAGATCGCCGCGCAGGTGCGCGTGCTGTCCCGGCGGTTCGAGCTCGCCGGCGCCGCGTTCAACGTCGTGCTGATGGGCATGGGCGAGCCGCTGCACAACTACGACGCGACCATGAAGGCGCTGCGCATCCTGACGGATCCGCACGGCCTCGCCCTGCGCGCGCAGCGCATCACCCTGTCCACGGTGGGCGTGCTACCCGCGCTGGAGCGGCTGGCCGGCGAGCCGCTGATGCCCAACCTGGCCGTCTCGCTGCACGCCGCCACCGACGAGCTGCGCAACGAGCTCGTGCCGATCAACCGCAAGCACGGCCTCGACGCCCTGCTCGCGGCCTGCCGCCGCTTCCCCGTGGCGCGCCGCCGCCGGATCACGTTCGAGTACGTCCTGCTGGCCGGCGTCAACGACGCGCCGGCCGACGCCCGCCGGCTCGCGCGCCTGCTGGCGGGCCTGCGCTCGAAAGTCAACGTGATTCCGCTCAACGAGGCGCCGGGCGTCCCGTACCGGCGGCCGTCCGACGGCCAGATCGACCGCTTCGCCCGCACCCTCGCGGCGCACGGCGCGACCGTCACGGTCCGCAAGAGCCGCGGCCGCGACATCCGCGCCGCCTGCGGCCAGCTCATCGTCGACGGCCCGCGGCGCTCGACCGCCCAGCAGCTCGCCACCGCGCTCGGCTAGCTTCCGTCAGACGGGGCCTGGCCCCCGCCGTCGTCGACGAAGCGGTAGCCGACGCCGCGCACGGTGAGCAGGTGCCGGGGCCGTGCCGGCTGCGCCTCGATGTAACGCCGCAGGCGGGCGATGAAGTTGTCCACGGTCCGCGTGTCGGTGTCGTGCCGCACGCCCCAGACCTCCTCGAGGAGCGCCTTGCGCGACACGGTCTCTCCCGCGCGGCTCACGAGGTAGCGGAGCAGCGTCGCCTCCATCACGGTCAGCGGCTGCTCCGACCGGCCCCGGCGCAGCAACTGATTGCCGAAATCGACGGTGACGTCCGCGAAGCGGTACTCGTCGAGCTCCTCCTGCCCCGCCGCGGCGTCGCCGCGCAGCCACCTGCGGCGCCGCAGCAGGCCGGCCAGCCGGGCCAGCAGAATGGAGAGGTCGAACGGCTTGGGCAGGTAGTCGTCGGCGCCGGCCTCGAAGCCCCGCAGCACGTCGTCGTTGCCCGAGCGGGCGGTCAGCAGCATCACCGGGACGAACTGGCGCGCGGCCCGCAACCGCCGCACGACCTCGAAGCCGTCGAGCCCGGGCAGCATGACGTCGAGCAGGACGACGTCGAAGCCGCCCGCGCCGGCGCCCAGGAGCCGCTGCAGGGCGGCCGCGCCGTCTTCCTCCACCTCGGCCGTGAAGCCTTCCTCCTCGAGGTTCAGCTTCAGGCCGGCGGCCAGGTGCTCCTCGTCTTCGACGATGAGGACGCGGCTCATGACGCCTTCAGGGGCAGCTCGAGGGTGAAGGTGCTCCCCCGGCCGGCGCCGCGGCTCTCGGCGTACGCGCGGCCGCCGTGCCGCCGCGCCACCGCGCGCACGATCGACAGCCCGAGCCCGGTTCCTCGCACCCGCGACCGCAGCGCGGCCGGCAACCGGTAGAACCGCCGGAACACGCGCTTGAGCTCGTGGCCGGTGATGCCGATGCCCTGGTCGCGAACGCTGATCGCCACGCGGCGGGCGCCGACCCGGGCCACCTCCACCGCGACGCGCACCCGGTCGCCCGAGTACTTGACGGCGTTGTCGACCAGGTTGGTGACGGCCGCCACCAGCTCCTCGCGGTCGCCCTGCACCACGAACGCCCCGCCCGGCGGACGGTGGACGTAGGCCACCTCGCCGTTCGCGAGGTGATACCGCTTGCCCGCGAGCGACACGCATTCGCCCACGATCTCGGACACGTCGACGTCGGCCGGGTGCTCGACGCGGCGCGGGTCGCCCGTCTTGCCGGCCAGCAGGATCTGGTCGATGGTCTGCTGCAGCCGATCGGAGTCGTCGAGCATCGTGTCGATGACGTCATGCTGCTTGCCGGCCGGCAGATCGCGCTGGCGCAGCGTCTGCAAGTACAGCTTGATGCTCGCGAGGGGCGTCTTCAGCTCGTGGGTCACCGCGTGGATGAAGGCGTCGTGCTGCTCGCTCCGCCGGATCTCCCGGATCAGGAACGCGGTGTTCAGCGTCAGGCCGCCGACCAGCACGACCAGCCCGATGACGCCCAGCAGCACCAGCAGCCCGGTCCGCCAGTTGACCACGATGAAGCTGACGTTGAGGGCGACGGCGAACGCGATCAGACCGCTGCCGAGCAGCGCCACCAGCACGATGGAGCGCTTGCGGTTGCCGTCGAAGCGATGCATGGCCGACTCAAGGATAACGCCGGCCGGCCCGGCCGGCTACACGACGACGTTCTCGGCAGTGGTCGCCTTGTTGGCGATCTGGGCCGGGGTGGGGACCTTGACGTCCCAGGCGAGACCCAGCCACGTCATGAGCTTGATCTGCATCCAGCTCAGGTCCACCTCGCGCCACGTCATCCCGTGCCGGGCCGACGTGGGGTAGGCGTGGTGGTTGTTGTGCCAGCCCTCGCCGAAGGTGATCAGCGCCACCCAGAACGAGTTCTTCGAGTCGTCGCGGGTCTCGAAGCGGCGCGAGCCCCAGATGTGCGTGGCCGAGTTGATGAGCCACGTGCAGTGCAGGCCGACGACCACGCGCAGGAACACGCCCCACAGCGCCCAGGGCCAGCCGCCGATGGCCAGCAGCACCAGCCCGAGCACGACCAGCGGCACCCAGTGCCACTTCGTCAGCACGCGGTAGAACGGATCCTTCATCAGGTCGGGCGCGTACTTGCCCATCGTCTTGATGTCGCCGTGCAACTCCTCGCCGAAGATGGTCCACAGCATGTGCGACCACCACTTGCCGTCGCGCGGCGTGTGCGGATCGCCCGGCCGGTCGGAGTTCTGGTGGTGGATGCGGTGCAGCGCCGCCCAGAAGATGGGACCGCCCTGCAGCGTGAGGGTGGCGCAGAGCGCGAAGAAGTACTCCACGACCTTCGGCGTCTTGTAGGAACGGTGCGTGTGGAGCCGGTGATAGCCCAGGCCGATCCCCCACCCGATGCACACCCAGTGCAGCACCGCGGCCACGACCACGGCGCCCCAGGCGGCGTTGAACAGGGCGACGACCGCCAGCACGTGAAAGACCAGGAACGCGGTGGCGGTGCTCCAACTGATCCCGTCTGCACTTGCGAAGTCGATCTCGCGCGCGGACATCGCAACTCCTCGTCGGTCGGGCCGGGCCCGAGCGCCCGGGGCCGATGGCCGACTAGCTTACCAAGCCTCGCCGCGCCGGGGACCCCGGCGGATGTAATAGTTGTGCAATTTCGTTCATTTGGTACCATGCGGTGCAACATGGCAGACAAGCTGAATCGCATCCCGATTCTCGTCGCCGCCGCCACCCTGGCCGCCTGCGCGGGGAGCCCGCCGCCGCCGGCCGAGCCCGCCGGCCTCGCCATCGTCGGCGCCCGGCTCATCGACGGCACGGGCGGCGCGCCCGTGCCGGATTCGGTGCTCGTGGTTCGCGACGGCCGCATCGTCGCCGCCGGACCGCGCGAGACCATCGCGGTGCCCGACGGCGCGGAGGTGGTCGACGCCGCCGGCAGGACGGTCATCCCCGGGCTGCTGGACATGCACAGCCACTACCGGGGCGACCGGGCGGCAACCGATGCGCAAATGCGGACGCAGCTCTACTTCGGCGTCACCACCGCCCGCAGCATCGGCCTCGACGACGCGGAGAAGGTGGGGTGGATGCTCGAGACCCAGGCCGGCCGCCCGGATACGCCCCGCGTGTTCACCGCCGGCGTCGGCTTCTCGCACCCCGACGGCTTCAACGCGGCCGGCGCCCAGGAGCCCGCCACGGAAGACGAGGCGCGCGCCATGGTGCGCGAGCTCGCCGGCCAGGGCGTCCAGTTCACCAAGATGTGGGTGAACGACATGCCGGAGCCGGGTCTCAAGATCACGCCCGAGATCCGCACCGCCATCGTCGAGGAATCGATCGCGAACGGCCTCGTCCCCGTGGCCCACATCGATGCCGAGGTCGACGGCCGGCAGCTCGTGGAGGCCGGACTGCGCGACTTCCTGCACTCGACGGTGCGGACCTTCGGCCCCGGCGGCGGCACGCCAGTGGACGACCCGGAGCCCTCGGCCGAGTTCATCCGGATGTGCCTCGACAACGGCGTCGCGTTCACGCCCACGCTGTCGATCATCCAGAACAACTGGCACTTCGCGGAGCACCCGGAACTGCTCGGCGATCCGGAGCTGCGCGCGGCCATGAACCCGGAGGCGCTGGCCCGCTGGGACGCTCCCGAGGCCCGTGCGGAGGTCGTCGAGGCCGCCAACTTCGAGGACCGCCTGGCGGCGTTCCGGCAGGTGCAGGACTTCGTCAAGACCATGCACGACGCCGGCGTGCGCATCGCGCTCGGCACCGACAGCGGCACCCCCAACGTGCCGATGGGCTGGGGCGTGCATCACGAGCTGGAGCTCTACGTGGAGGCCGGCCTGACGCCGATGGACGCGCTCGTCGCCGCCACGGCCACCAGCGCCAGCCTGACGGCCACCGGCGGCGAGGCCGAGTTCGGCACGCTCGAGGCCGGCAAGATCGCCGACCTGGTCGTGCTCGACGGCGACCCGCTCGAGGACATCCGGAACACGCTGCGCATCGACCGCGTCATGAAGTCCGGCGAGTGGGTGCAGCGCGAGGGGCTGCTGCCGGCGATGTAGCCGCGCCCAGCGCGCAGGGGCAGCGGCCTCCCGCGTGCTTCACGGTGGCATGTCGGCACACGCAGTCGTCGCCTCGGACGGCGTGGAGCTCCACACGGAGTCCGCGGGCCGCGGCAACCCCATCCTCTTCGTGCACGAGTACGCCGGGGATCATCGGAGCTGGGAGCCCCAGATCCGGCGCTTCTCCCGCAGTCATCGCTGCATCATCTACGCCGCCCGGGGCTACCCCCCCTCGCAGGTGCCGGCCGCTCCCGGCGCCTACTCGCAGCAGCGCGCCGTCGACGACGCCGTCGCCGTGCTGGACGGACTCGGCGTCGAGCGGGCGGACGTCGTCGGCAGCTCCATGGGCGGCTTCGCCGGACTGCATCTGGCGCTGCAGCACCCCGCGCGCGTCCGGTCGCTGGTGATCGCGGGCACCGGCTACGGCGCCCGTCCCCCGGAAGCCCGGCGCTTCCGCGACGAGTGCGAGGCCATCGCCCGGCTGATCGCGGCGTCGGGCATGGAGTCGTTCGCCCGCCAATACCTGTCCGGGCCGGCGCGCGTCCAGTTTCGGAACAAGGACCCTCGCGGGTGGGAGCAGCTCGTGCGCGAGCTGGGCGAGCACCCCGCGGCCGGCGCGCTGGGCACGCTGCGCGGCGTGCAGCAGCAGCGGCCCTCGCTCCATGCGCTGGAAGCGGAGCTCTCCGCGCTCGAAGCGCCGGTGCTGATCCTCGCGGGCGACGAGGACGACGGCTGCCTCGAGACCAGCCTGTGGCTCAAGCGCGTCATGCCCCGCAGCGGTCTCGCCGTCCTGCCGCGGTCGGGCCACACGCTCAACCTCGAGGAGCCCGACCTCGTCAACGCGTTCATCGCGGACTTCCTGGGCCGCGTGGCGGCCGGGGCATGGGGACCGCGCGACCCGCGCGCCGCGCGGCGGAGCATCACCGGCATCGCGCCGCCCGGGTCCGGCCCCGCACCGAGTTGACCGCGCGCCCGCGACGACAAGCCCGGTCGACGCGCGGGACGCGCTCTTCAAGTACGCTTGTCACCAGGGCAACTCGTTCGATCTCGACAGGAGGATTCATGCGCAGAAGCAGGATGTTCGGCGGGCTCGTCGTCGTGGGTGTCGCGGCGGTCATCGGCGCGGCGGCGGGCGAGGCGTCGGCACAGGAACAGGCGGCAGGCGCCGTCAACCTGCCGGCGGACGAGCTGGGTGCGGCGCCCGGGCAACCGGTCGTCGTCTGGGGCGACCGCGGGCAGCCGGGCGAGGACGGGTACGGGATGTTCCTGGTCCTGCCGGCCGGCGTGGAGGTCGGGATGCACGCCCACACCGGCGACTACTACGGCATCAACATCCAGGGCACCTGGGTCCGCACCGTCGAGGGCGATCCGGTCGAAAAGGAGCTGCCGCCGGGCTCGTACGTGTTCCAGCCGGGCGGACAGTTCCACAACGATCGCTGCGCCGGCCCGGACGACTGCGTGCTCTTCCTCCACCAGCACGCCGCGGGCGACTTCATACCGCCGCCCGACGCACCCTGAGCGAGGCCGGCCCGCGGCAGGCGGTCTCCAGGCCACCTGCCGCGGGCTGCCAGCCGGAGTCTGCGCCGCATGCAGTCAGTTCAGGCCGGCGGCTTCGATGCCCGCCTGGGCGCAGATGGCGTCGTTGGCGCCGGTGTCGCCGCTGACCCCGATGCCGCCGATGTGCTGGCCGTCGGCGGTCATGATCGGCAGCCCGCCCTCGAAGTAGTTCAGGCCGGGAACAAAGGCGGCGGCGGAGACGCCGTTGCCGAAGGCAGCCTCGCCCCACTGCTGCGTCGACCGCGGGGCCATGGCCGAGCTGCGGGCCTTGGCCAGCGCGATGTCGTGCGACAGGAGCTGGGCGTCGTCCATCCGGTGGTACGCCTTCAGGTTGCCGTGGTTGTCCATGATGGCGATGTGCATGCGCCACCCTTCTTCCCCGGCCCTGCTCAGGCAGCCGTGAATCATGGTCATGGCGGCGCCGCTGGTGAGCATGGGACGGTCCTCGACCTGGGCGGCGGCGGGGACGGCGGCCAGCGCCAGGGCGGCAAGACAGAGAGCGACGAGACAGCAACGTGCACGCATCGGTTTTCCTCCGTGAGGTGATGTGAACGAGGATCCGCTACCGGCCGGCCCGCGTCGGCGTCTCCGGGTTGCGCCCGGGCCCCGGCAGAGGATCGTTGGCGAAAGCCAAGTGAGTATATCCGGCGGCGCTCGGCGCGGCGAGCGCAACGGCCCCTGCCGGCGCTCGAGCCGGCCACCCGATCGACCACGCCGCGACAGGTGAGACCTCCGAGCCGGTCAGCGTTCGATGAACGTCACGCCGACCGCTGCGCCGAGCGCCGCCGGATATACTCACTTGGCTTTCGCCAACGATCCTCTGCCAGGGC
>CAZMWA010000164.1:0-13856 GCA_964569405.1 uncultured Vicinamibacteraceae bacterium
GGCTGAAGCGCGTCAGGTTCACCTGCTGCTCGTCGGCCTCCACCTGGGCGAAGTCGGTGTTCACCGTCAGGTCGGCCACGAGGTTGCGCGTGACGCCGTACTTCACGTCGAGGCCCCCGTCGCCGTGCAGGGCGTTGGAGATCGGCGGGCGGGCCCGCCGGTCGCTCGTCAGGTCGGCAATCGCGTACGGCTTGATCTCGAAGCTGAGGCCCTCCTCCGGTGCCTCGAGCCCGACGACGGTGGGGGCGAGCGACGCCTGCATGATGGCGCCCGGGCCGCGCGCCGCCGGCACCGGGACGAGGAACGAGCGCTCGTTCTTCCACTGCACGTTCCGCATCATGTTGAAGCCCCAGATCTGCGCCCGGCCCGGCCGGTAGCGCAGCGACTTGAACGGGAACGCGGCCTCGACCGTCCAGCCGCCCTCGAAGCGGCCGGTGCGCAGCTCCCAGACGGGGTTCCAGTCGCGGTTGAAGCCGCGCTCGTCGGTCATCTGGGCGTCGAGCCGCCCGGCGTCGGGGTTGATGCCGAAGTTGTAGCCGCTGCGGCGGTCGTAGAACGTGTCGAGCAGCACGCCGATGTACTCGCCGGAGATGACGTTCTGGCTGTCGCGGCGGATGTCCCGGATGATCCAGTCCGATTCGGGCGCCGAGTTCCAGCAGCGGACGCTCATGTAGAAGTTGTCCTCGTCGTAGAGCAGCCAGACCTCGGTCTTCTCGGTGGCCGGCAGGCCCTCCACCGGCTCCTGCGTGACGAAGTCCGTTGCGCCGGGGACCTCCCGGTACACCGGGTCGTCGAGGACGCCGTCGACGGTGAGGTTCTCCACGCGGACGGCGCGCAGCGTCGCGCGGCCGTCGGCGTCGCGGTTGATCACCGCCGGCGCGACCGGGGGCGGCGGGCCGTAGATGATGCCGGCGGGCACGGCCAGCCCGGCGGCGGGTGCGCCGCGGGCCGGTGCGCTCGGGGCTGACGCGGTGGCACCGGGCGCGGCGCCGACCGGCGGCCGCCGGCTCGCGGCGCCGCCTCCCGGCAGCATGAGCGCGCGCAGCTCGTCGGCGATGCGATCCTGCAGATCGAACAGGTCCCGGCGCGGTCCCTCGACGCGCAGGGTGCGGAGCCGGTCCCCGCTGCCGCCGCGCGGCGCGCGCAGGTGGGCGGTCAGGCGCAACTGGCGGCCCAGGCGCTGGTAGCTGCCCCAGACCGTCCAGCGGGCTGTCTCCGGCACGTCGGCGGCCCGCGCGGCATCGAGGACGTCGAAGCCGAGCCGCCCGAGGTCGGCCCGGATGGAGGCGGCCGTGCCGGTCCCGATCCAGTCGAGCGCCGGGTCGCCGCTCAGGTTCTCGAAGTCGACGACGACGACGGGCGCCGCGCCGGGCGTCCCCCCGGAGGGTTCCTGAGCCGCGCCGGCCAGCACGTGGCATGCCAGCAGCGCGAGGAACCAGGCTGTGGAGCGACCGCGCGCGGGCGTCATCGTGGCTGCGTCGTGGCCCGGGACCTGCGAGTATCGGGGGCGTTGCGCGCCCGCGGCCTCGCCGGTCCCGTCAGGGGCGAGGCCGCGGGCGAGTCAGGTCGGGTCGCCGCCTCTCCGGCGCCGTCACCGTGCCGCGGCCCGGTCGTCCTCGCGCGCGCCGCGCAGCATGTTCGCCATCGCGTAGTTGCCTTCGTGGCAGGCGTACTCGAACATCGGCGCGGCCAGCGGCACCATCGGAATCGAGGCCGTGAACGGGCGCTCGAAGGTGGTCGGGTCGGTCAGCGTGAAGCGGTAGTCGATCGTGTCGCCGACCCGGGTGAAGCGCTCCACCACCGTCATGTGCCGCCCGGTGCCCCAGACCATCAGCGAGCCGCGCCGCTCGTACAGCTTGTCGGTGAAGTTGGTCGTCTCGACCACGAGCGTGTCGCCGTCCCAGTAGCCCCGCGAGTCCCCGAGCCACTGGCGGATCGCGGGGTCGACGTGCGGGCGCCCGTCGATCGGGATGACGCGCGTGTCGTGAATCATCTCGGCAACGATCACGACGTGGTCGGGCGTCTGCAGGATGTTGTAGTTGTGGTTGTAGTTGCCGGGCAGCATGATGCCGGGCACGCCGCGCGTGATGCAGCGCTCCATCAGGCTCGGCTCCTCGTACGACGTCGGGTACGACGGCGACCGCCGCTCGGCGCGCAGGGCCTCCTGCCGCTGCCGCGCCGTGGCGGTCACGCCCGGCAGCCGCCCGTCCGGCGGATCCACGACCAGCGACGTCTGCTCGTACACGTAGCCGCGCTCCATCCAGAAGTTGTTGTAGGCGCCGACCCCGATTGCGGCGTCGATGCCCGGCGCGTTCTCCTCGTCGATCGCGGCGCGTTCCTCGGCGCTGAGGGTCGCCTGCCCCGCGAGTGCTACGGGCCGCTCCAGCGGGGTGGTGGTGGTGTTCGTCCAGGTGCCCTGGAGGTCCGGATCGCCCCACGGCGTGCGCGGCGCCTGGGCGCCGGCCGGCGCCGCCGTCGCGAGCGCCGCGCACAGGCACGTTGCGGCCAGCAGATGTCGACTCATTGCATGGCTCTCCATCAGAACGTGAAGTCGCTCCACTCGGCGATCTTGCCGTCTATCAGGTGGAACACCCCCACCACCGGCACCTCCACGTTGTTGCCGGGCAGCGCGAAGCGGTCGATGCGGTCGTTGACGACGACGGGGCCCCGCGTCCATGAATCGACGACCTCGAACTCGGCCGCCGTCGCTTCGCGCGCGAAGCCCTGCAGCATGGCGATGATCGCGTCGCGCCCCTCGACGACCGGCATGGTCTGGGTCGGGCGGAACCTGCAGTCCTCCGCGAGCGCGGCGCCCAGCCTGTCCCAGTCGATGGGCACCGCCCAGGCGGCGCAGAAGTCGTTCACCACGTCGAGATTCGCCTGCTCGGCGGCCGTCGGCTCCGCGGCGCCCAGCCGGCGCGGCAGCGCGGCCGCCAGCGTGCCGGCGCCGGCCGCGGTCAGGAACGTTCTCCGTGTGGGGTAGCGGGTCGCGATATCCATAGTCTTGGGCTCCCTGGTGCTTATCGGTCGCTGTGGTGAGTGCGGCCACCGATTATAGGTCGGCGGCCGCCGGACAAGGCCTAGCGAATCAGCTCGGTCTCGGGGAACTGCGCGTACCAGCCGAACCAGAACGCGCGCTGGGCCGGCAGCCGGGGCCGCCGCACCGCCGGATCCGCCGCCAGCTCGAGCGCCGCCTCCGTGACGCGCCATGGCCGGCCGGCCGCGTCGAGCACCTCGCCGGCAGCGCCGTGCCGCTCGAAGCGGATGTCCTGCGCGTCGTAGACCCGGTTCGCTCCCGCCTCGCTCGTCACCACGACCAGCTCGCGGCCGGCGTGGCGGTGCCGGTACACCCGGCGCTCGGCCAGGAAATCCGCCGCGATGGCCAGCGGCGCGAGCCGCCCCGTCGCGGGGTCCGCGAGCCGCACCACCAGCACCTCGTCCTTGTTCCGCAGGCGGTCGTCGGTCCGCGAGACCTGGAACATCAGCGCGTCGGTGGCGAAGTACGAGCGGTAGGCCGCGCCCTCGGCGTAGTTGCGGCGGTGCCCGGTCTCGAGCGACAGGACCGTCGTGGCGGGGTGCCGCGTCCGCCACTCGCCCCACGTGGTGGTCACCACGGCGCGCGGCGTGAGCCGCAGGCCGCTCCCGAGCAGGGCGCCGACCACCGGCACGCCCTCGAACGTGTTCCAGAGGCTGCGGGTCTCGTGGTCGAACATCAGCTTGTTCGACCGGTAGAGCAGGCCGCTGGTGCCGAACGTGTGCCGCCGCCCGCCCGCCACGCTCTCGAACGGAATCACCGTGCCGCACAGGGTGCAGTAGACGATGGTCAGCTCGACGCCCCCGAGCCGGTCGAGCGCCATCTCGTGCCACGCCAGGATCCGCTTCGGATAGGCCCGCGCCTCGCCGTTCAGCGCGATCCCGAAGACGACGTGGTCGTCCTCCAGGTAGTCGGCCCCGGCCGCGTCGAGCCGGGCCGGGTACTCGAGGGGCGGGATGCCGTTGACGGCCACGCCCCCCCACTCGATCTCGTCCAGCCGTATCGCCGACGCCACGCCGCGCGGGAAGAAGTCGGCGAAGCGCGGGTCGATCTGGCTGTACCACTGCCCCTTGAGGTAGCCGTAGTCGGGGTGGGGCTCGTACGGCTGCGACCAGACCCAGTCGTTCCAGCGGCCGAGATCCTGGCCGAACCGGACGCCGGTCTTCTCCTCGAGAAACTGCACGAGGCTGATGAAGCTCAGCATGCGCGCGCTCGGGGGGCGCAGCAGCCGCGCCAGGTCCCAGACCATGCCGGCATAGCCGGGGCGCCAGGCCGCGTCGATCTCCTCGAAGGCGCGCCGCGCCTGGCCCGGGCCGCCGCCGGCGGCGGCGAGGAACAGCTCGACGGGGGGATGATCGGCGGGCTGGGCGGCGACCGGCCCCGGGCCGCCGCCGAGGCACAGCAGCAACCCGCTGGCGAGCGCGAGCGTCCGGCCGGGCAGCCTGCGGCGGAGGGGCGCCATTCGACCCCGCGATTATAGTCCCATACCCCTGGACTCCCTGAGGGCGTATGATGGCTGCCTGTCGAAGCCAGCGGCGCGTGCCGAAACAACGGATGTCCAAGCAACCTGTCGAGACTGGAGGAGCTGCGATGCGCCTGTCTGCGAACCTGCCGGCTTTGCTCGTTCTGGGCCCGGGCCTGATGCTGTCCGCCTGCGGATCGTCCGGCGATGACGCGCAGGCCGCCGCCCCCGCGGACTTCGGACCGGTGGTGGCCGCGCCCGCCGGCACGCTCGAGGGCGAGCACGTCGACGCGGCGGGCGACGTGCTGGCGTTCCGCGGCGTGCCCTACGCCGCGCCGCCCGTCGGCGAGGCCCGCTGGCAGCCGCCCGCAACGGCCGCGGCCTGGGACGGCGTGCGCCCGGCCACGGCGTTCGGCCCGGTCTGCTGGCAGCGGTCGCGCGACATGTCGTCGCTCTACGCGCGGGGCGCTCTCGATACCAGCGAGGACTGCCTCTACCTCAACATCTGGACGCCGGCCGACGGCCCGGACGCGGCGCTGCCGGTCATGGTCTGGTTCCACGGCGGCGGCCACAACAGCGGCGCGGGCAGCCCGCGCATCTTCGACGGCGCCGCGCTGGCGCGGAAGGGCGTCGTGCTCGTCACGATCAACTACCGGCTGGGGCCGTTCGGCTTCCTGGCCCACCCGGCGCTGACGGCCGAGTCGTCGCACGGCTCGTCCGGCAACTACGGCCTGCTCGACCAGATTGCCGCGCTCGAATGGGTGCGGGACAACATCGCGGCGTTCGGCGGCGACGCCGGCAACGTGACCATCTTCGGCCAGTCCGCCGGCTCGTGGACGGTCTGCTACCTGATGGCGTCGCCGCTCGCCAGGGGGCTGTTCCACAAGGCGATCGGCCAGTCCGGCGGCTGCTTCAAGGGCGAGCGGCCGTACCTGGACCACGCGACGGAAGAGCGGGGCGCCGAGCAGTCGGCGCACGCGGCCGGCCTGGCCGCGGCCGCCGAGCTCGGCGTGGAGGGCGACGGTCCGCAGGCCGCGGCCGCGCTGCGCGCCCTGCCGCCCGCCGAGATCCTCGCGACCACGCTGGGCTCGGGGGCCATCGTCGACGGCTGGGTTCTGCCCCGGGCGCCGCGCGCGATCTTCGCGGCCGGCGAGCACAGCAACGTCCCGGTCATCGTCGGCGCCATGGCCAACGAGCGGGCGGCGCTCTACGATACGGCGGCCGAGCCGTCGCGCGCCGAGCTCGAGGCGACGGTCAGAGGCCAGTACGGGCAGCGGGCCGACGCGCTCCTGGCGGCCTACGAGGGCGAGCTCGCCGATTCGCCCGGCACGGCCGACAGGCAGATCGCGGGCGACCGCACGTTCGTGTGGGAGATGCGGACGTGGGCGCGCGCCGTCGAGGCGGCCGGCAACGTCGCCTACCACTACTTCTTCAGCCACGCGCCGCCGGTGTTCCGGCTGTACGTGCACGACCAGCCGGACCTGCCGGTCGAGGGCGGCCGGCGCGCCTACGGCGCCTACCACTCGGGCGAGCTGGCGTATGTCTTCGGGAACGTCGGGCTCGTCGGCCTCGACTGGACCGAGTGGGACCACGAGCTGGCGGACGCCATCTCGCAGTACTGGGCCAACTTCGCCCGCACGGGCGATCCGAACGGCGCGGGGCTGCCCGTCTGGCCGCGCTACGAGGCGGCCACCGACCAGTCGCTCGAGTTCGGGTCGGAGATCGCGGCGGTGTCCGGCGTCCGCAAGGACAAGCTGGATATCTTCGACGGCTACTTCGGGTTCTCGGAGTCGTAGCCCATGCGCGACTTCCTGGCCCAGGCGCTGACGGACAGTCCCACCCGCGAGTGGGTGCGCTACCTGCTCGGCAACGTGCCGGGCCTGCCCCCGCTCGCCCAGTCGCTCCACATCCTCGGGATCGGGGCGGTGGTCGGCTCCGCCGGCATGGTGAGCCTGAGGTTCCTGGGGCTCGCCGTGCCGGGCCAGAACGTCAGCGAGATGATCCGGCGGCTGCTGCCGTGGACCTGGTACGCCCTCGCGGTCAACTTCGTCACGGGCCTGCTGTTCATCCTGGCGCGCCCCGACCGCTACTTCTACAACCCGGTGGCGACGTTCAAGTTCTCGATGCTGCTGCTGGGCGTGGCGCTGGTGTTCGGCCTCTACTGGATGAACCGCAAGGAGCACGGCTACTGGGAGGCGTCGGACGACCGGCTGTTCGCGGCGCGGGCCATCTCGGTCGCGTCGCTGGCGGCCTGGGTCGGCGTCATGCTCGGCGGGCGCTGGATCGCCTACTCCGAGTACATCACCGACCCCTTCCCGATGCCGTTCGACTCGGCGGCCCTGGAGGCCTACCCTTCGTTCTGGATGTGGGTGCAGGACCACCCCATCTCGCAGCACATCGGCTTCACGTGGTGGTTCCCGCTGCTGGAGTCGATCCACGTGATAGCCATCGGCCTGGTGGTCGGCTCGATCATGACGGTGGACCTGCGGTTGCTCGGCCTTACGGCGACGCGCTACCCGGTGAGCCAAGTCACGCGCACGCTGGTCCCCTGGACCTGGGCGGCCTTCGTCGTGGCGACGGTCACCGGCGTCGGGATGTTCGTGACGCGCGCGCCCGCGTACGTCGACAACACCGCCTTCCAGATCAAGTTCCTGCTGCTGCCGCTGGCCTTCGCCAACATGGCCTACTTCCAGTTCCGGACATTCAAGGGGGTCGCGGGCTGGGATACCGCGCACGAGACGCCGGAGGCCGCGCGCTTCGCCGGGGGTGCCTCGCTCGCGCTCTGGGCCGGGATCGTCATCGCCGGCCGCTGGATCGGCCACCTCATCTGACCCGGGAGGACGCCATGCCGCGATTCCGCCGCCTCGGGGTCCTGCTCGGCGCCGCGGCGCTCGTCCCGGCGCTCGCCGCCGCGCAGACGGACCGCGACGACTTCCACCACCTGGGCCAGATCAACAAGGCGTCGATCGTGATGCTGGCCGAGACCGGGCTCGTCCCGGAGGCGCTGGGCGCGGGCATCGCCGCCGGCATCGCGCAGGTCCTCGCGGAGCAGGACCGGCCGGGCGCCCGCCGGTCGGCCGACTACCTCGTCTTCGAGGAGCGGCTGGTGGCGGCGGCCGGCGCTGACGCGTCGCGGCTGCATACCGGCCGCAGCCGCCAGGACATCGGCTCTACGCTGCGGCGGCTCGGGTTGCGGTCGGCGCTACTCGCCACGTACGAGTCGCTGCTCGCGCCGCGCGCGGCGCTGCTGGCGCTGGCGGCGCGGCACACCGCCACCGTCATCCCGGGCTACACCCACGGCGTGCAGGCGCAGCCGACCTCGCTCGCGCACTACCTGCTGGCCTTCGCCGCGGCCCTCGAACGCGATGCGGGGCGTCTCGAGGAGGCGTACGTACGGCTCAACCGCAGCCCGCTCGGCGCGGCGGCGCTCGGCACCTCGGGCTTCCCCATCGACCGCGAGCGGCTGGCTGAGCTGCTCGGATTCGACGGCCCGGTGGAGAATTCCTACGACGCCAATCACGTCTCCTCGGTCGACTCGAAGACCGAGCTGGCCTCGGTCCTGGCCATCTCGGCGATCGGCGTCGGGCAGTTCAGCGAGGACGTGCAGGTCCAGTACCACGATCCCGCGCCGTGGCTCCTGCTGGACCGCTCGCTCACCGGCATCAGCAGCATCATGCCGCAGAAGCGGAACCCGATTGCGCTCGAGCGGCTGCGAGAGGTGGCCAGCACCGTGGTCGGGGACGCCCAGACGGTGTTCCTGACGGCCCACAACACCTCGACGGGCATGATCGACTACCGGGGCGCGGGACAGATTCTCGAGACCGCCGCCAGGGCGCGGCGGATGTACGGGCTCTACGCCGACGTCGTCAACGGCCTCGAGGTCGACCCGGTGCGCTCGCTGGCCGAGGTGGACGCCGACTACGCCACGATGACCGAGGTGGCCGACACCCTGCTGCGCCACGCGGCCATCCCCTTCCGCGTCGGACATCACTACGCCTCGGAGCTCACCGAGTACGGCCGGGCGCGCGGCAAGCGCCCGAAGGAGCTGACCGCCGAGGAGCTGCTGCACGTCTACGAGGAAACCTACGGCGAGCCGCTGCCGGTGGCGGTCGATCGCATCCGGGAGGCGCTCGATCCCGAGCGGATGGTGGCCGGCCGGCAGGGGCTCGGCGGACCGCAGCCGGCCGAGACGCGGCGGATGCTGCGGGACGGACGCGGCCGCCTGGACGCCGGCCGGCGCTGGCTCGACGAGGCGCGAGCCGCGCTGCGGGACGCGGAGGCCGGGCTCGAGGCCGCGTTCGACGCCCTGGCCGCGGGCGCCGCGAAGTAGCGCCTATCCGCTCCCCGCTACACGCCGAGGTGCCGGCGGAAGAAGCCGATGGTGCGGTTCCACGCCAGCGCCGCGGCCGCCTCGTTGTAGCGCGGCGTCGAGTTGTTGTGGAAGCCGTGCAGCGTCCCCTCGTACATCTCCATGTCGTAGTCGACGCCGTGCTGCTCGAGCGCGGCCTCGTAGTCGGGCCACATGGCGTTGATGCGCGGGTCGTGGCTCGCGTAGATGACGAGGAGGGCGGCCTCGATGCGGCCGACGTCCTCGCTCGCGGCCGAGGCGCCGTAGAAGGGCACGCCCGCCTGCAGGTCGGCGCCCAGCTCCACCGCCAGGCGGTTGGTCATGCCGCCGCCCCAGCAGAAGCCGGTGGCGCCGAGCTGCCCGTTCGACAGGTCGTGGGCCTTGAGGTAGCGCGCGCTGTTGACCATGTCCTGATCGAGGCGCGCCGGCTCGAGGCTCCGCTGCAGCGTGCGGCCGTCGTCGTCGTTGCCGGGGTAGCCGCCGACCGGCGACAACCCGTCCGGCGCCAGGGCGAGGAAGCCGGCGGTGCCGGCGCGCCGTGCGACGTCCTCGATGTACGGGTTCAGGCCGCGGTTCTCGTGGATGACGACCACGGCCGGGAACGGCCCGTCGCCCGTCGGCTGCACCAGATACCCGCGCATCGTCCCGGACGTGCCGCCGGGCGAGTCGTACTCCACGTAGTTCGCCGTGATGCGGGGGTCGGTGAACGAGATCGTCTGCGCCTCGGCGTAGCGCGGCATGAGCGCCTGCGCCATCCAGAGCGCGGAGACGCCGCCGACGGTGAGCGCCGCGCAACGGCTCAGGAACTCCCGGCGGTCGATGTAGCCGTGGCAGTACTCGTCGTAGAGGTCGAAGACGCGGCGGTCGATCTCCTGATCCTGCTGTTGCGGTTCCGGCTTCTGATCTTCTGCCATTGGATCTGCTCCCTGGTTCCGGGCCGTGTTTCCTGTCCGACTATAGCGCAGCCGCGCCCGGCGGGACGACGGCGATGTCGGTCCGCGAGAAGTCGTCGCCCTTGCAGAGCAGCGGCTCGCCGAGCTGACGCGCGAGGGCATAGGCGAAGCAGTCGCCGTAATTGAGACCCGCGGGGTGCTGCCCCTTGCCGAAGTCGGCGAACGCCTGCCGGGCAATCCTGGCCTGGGCGCAGTCGACCGCGACCACTTCGATGCCCGCGGACTCGATCAACTTGTCGAGCCAGCGGGTGCCGTCCGCTCCGTGGCGCGCCTCCATGACGATCGAGGCTTCCACGAAGGTGGCCGCCGATGTCCGACGGACGGCCGCCGCGGCGATCGCCTCGTTGAACGCACGCCGCTCCGGCTCGTCCTGCAAAATGGCCAGCAACGCGGACGTGTCGACGACCATCAGCGGGGCAGGCCGCGCTCGTCGTAGCCGAGGATCTCGTCCGCCGCCCGCCTGTCGCGCACCGGGAGCCCCGCGCACCGCCGCCCGATCTCGTCGAGCTCGTCGGCCAGCGTCCGTCCGGACCGCTCCCGCCGGAGCCGCTCCAGGTGGCTTCGAATGGCCTCCGTGACCGCCTCGGTCTTCGTCTGTCCGGTCAGCAGCGCCAACTCGGTCGCGAGCCGTTCCGTTTCGGTGTTCCTGATGTTGAGTGCCATGCTACACGTATAGTTAGACAGCTACACTGTATCAGTCAAGGCACACCGTAGCGTGCGGCGGGTCACAGCACGCCCGGAATGATGGCGCGGCGGGAGTGCGGGTAGTCGGGGAATGTCTCCCGGTACCAGCGATGGCGCCAGAGCGCGCGCGGGACGAGGTTGGCCGCGGTCCACATCGCGAACGCGAGCGCGGGCAGCGACCAGCTCATCAGGGCGAACCCGATCCACTCGATCATCTCGCCCGTCAGGTTCGGCGCCGACAGGAACCTGAAGGCGCCGCCGTGCGGGACGACGTACCGGCCCTGCTGCCGCGCGCGCAGCCGCGCCACGCGGTAGTCCGAGGTCACGTTCAGGGCCGCGCCCGCCAACAGCGCCGTGGCGCCGGCCAGGAACCGGGGGTCCGCGAACCAGTCGGCCGGATAGTCGGCGAGGCGCCCCAGGAACCAGCCGTTGAGCAGGCCGTTGACGGCGTTGAAGACGACCGCCGAGAGGCAGGTGACGAGGGGCATCGGCCGGCCGTGGCGTTGCACGATCCACGGCCACACGAGGGTCCGGTGCGCGTAGTGGACGACCCACGCGGCGACCAGCAGGTCGCCCACGGCGTGCCGGTTCGCGGCGGCGAGGTACACGGCCGGGAGCACGCACAGCGCGGGCAGCTCCATGCCGAACCAGCCCCAGCGCGCCGCGATGCGCGGCCCCCCCGGATTGCCGCCCGTGCGGCCCACGTAGTCGGTCCCGACCAGGCTGTAGACGCCCGCGGGCAGCGCCAGGGCGGCCCACATCAGGGTGACCAGGGCGAAGCCGGACGCATCGCGGCTCATGCCGGCGTCATGCTGGCCCGGAGTCCCGCCGGCCGCGCCGGCGGCTACCCGGAGCGGAGCGGGCGGAAGAAGTCCCGCAGGTCGTCAACGAGCAGGTCGGGCTCCTCGATGGCCGGGAAGTGCCCGCCGCTGTCGTGCTCCGTCCAGTGCGTCACGTTCTCCGGCAGCTCGTCGACGTACGAGCGCGGCATGCGGACGCGGGTCGGCATGCCGGGGAACGCCGCGAAGCCCTGCGGGACGCGCACCGGCTCCGGCGCCGGCCGCGGCCCCGGGCTGCCGAGCCCGTTCGCGTGGTAGTAGCGCACGCTGGTGCCGATGGTCCGCGTGTGCCAGTAGATCGACACGAGCGTGAGGATCTGGTCCTTGCTGAAGCGGTTCTCGACGTCGCCGTCGCAGTCGCTCCAGGACCGCAGCTTCTCGGTGACCCAGGCGGCCACGCCGGCCGGCGAGTCGGTCAGGCCGTAGGCGAGCGTCTGCGGCTTCGTCCCCTGGATGCGCTGGTAGCCGGTCTCGTCGACGGACCAGCGGGCGGCGCTCTCCAGGAACGCGCGCTCCGCGTCCGTTCGCGGGTCGCGCTGCGCGCGCGGCGGCGCGCCCGGCGTGTGGACGCCGACGAGACGGTCGGGATACCGCGCCCCCAGGATGCGCGTGATCAGGGCGCCCCAGTCGCTGCCGTAGGCCCCGAAGCGCTCGTAGCCGAGGCGGTCCATCAATTGCACCCAGAGCGCCGCCGTCCGCGCCACGTCGGTCCCTTCCCGGGGCTCCCCCGAGAAGCCGAAGCCGGGAATCGACGGCACGACCACGCTGAACGCGTCGCCCGCCTCGCCGCCGAACAGCGCCGGGTTGGCGAGCTGTCGCACCGACGGCAGCATCTCCCAGATCGTGCCCGGCCAGCCGTGCGTCATGAGGAGCGGCAGCGGCGCAGGCCCCCGGCCGCGCTCCTGGATGAAGTGGATGCGCTGCCCCTCGATCGTCGTCGTGTAGTGGTTGAACGTGTTGAGCGCCGCCTCGTGCGCGCGCCAGTCGTAGCGGTCGCGCCAGTACTCGACGAGCTCCTCCAGGTAGCCGCGGTCGGTGCCGTAGGACCAGGGGTCGCCCGGCGAGTCGGGCGGCCAGCGGACGTTCTCGAGCCGGCGCTGCAGGTCCTCCAGCTCGGCGTCGCTCACGCTGACCCGGAAGCGCTCGATCCCCTCCGGCGCCGCTTCCTGGGCCGCGATGGCGGCGCGGCGCCCTGGCACGGCCTCCGACGAGGCCGCGGTTGCGGCGGCCCCCGCGGCGCCGAGCAGCCTCAGGAGCGTCCGCCGGTCGATTGTCGCGTGCGGTTCTGCCATCGCTTCAGCCTCCTTGCCGGCCATTCTATCGCCCTGGAGCCGGCGCGTCCCGTCGCGCCGCGGGGTTGGTCCGCGGGACGCGATGTTGTACGCTCAAGGGTACAGTTCCGGCCTGACTTGCGATTCGGAAGAGCCGGCCCAGGGAGGCTGCAGCATGAAGACGTTTTCTCGAGCGGCGTTGGCGATTGCGGCGGTCGGCATCGTGGTCGGGATGGCCGCGCCCGCGTCCGCCGGCAACGAAGCGGCGGTGACGTACCACAAGGACGTCGCGCCGATCATGCAGGAGAACTGCCAGACGTGCCACCGGCCCTCGGGGTACAACCTGAGCGGCCTCGTGGCGCCGATGTCGTTCATGAGCTACGCCGAGACCCGCCCCTGGGCGCGCGCCATCGCCCGCAAGGTGGAGTCGCGCGAGATGCCCCCCTGGTTCGCGACCGAGCCGAAGGGCGTCTTCGAGAACGAGCGGGGCCTCACCGACGCCGAGATCGAGACCATCCTGACCTGGGTCGAGGCCGGCGCGCCGGCGGGCGATCGGGCCGATGCGCCCGAGCCGCTCGTCTTCGCCGAGAGCCAGTACGACGGCTGGTCGCACGGCATTCCCGATTTCGTCGTCCGCATGGAAGAGCCGTTCGTCGTGCCGGACGACGCGTACGACATCAACATCTCGTTCGACGTGCGGATTCCGGAGGACGTGCTGGCCGAGGACACCTGGGTGCGCGGCTGGGAGCTGCGGACCGGGGCCGAAGGCTCGGGCGTCCATCACATGTGCGCCTTCGTGCGGCCCGAGGACGGCCAGGTGCTCAGCGGCGCCGGCAAGTCGGCTGTCGCCCTGGGCGGCCTGCTGAGCTGCGTCGCCGAGGGCGGCGAGTCGGGGCTGCTGCCGGAAGGCTACGGCCTGCTGGTGAAGAAGGGCTCGGTCGTCAACTTCAACATGCACTTCAACAAGGAGCCCGGTCCCGGCACGTCGTTCGAGAGCCAGGCCGAGGTCGGCTTCTTCGTCGAGGATCGGCCGGTGGCGCACCAGGTGATCACCGACACCCTCGGCAACAACGGCTTCGAGATTCCGCCGAACCATCCGAACTACCGCATCGGCATGGCGCGGACGCTCGACGAGGACATTCTCGTCCTCAACTACTGGCCGCACGCGCATTTGCGGGCGAAGGCCGCGCGCTACATCGCCTTCTACCCCGACGGCACCGAGGAGCTGCTGCTCGACGTGCCGCACTACGACCAGAGCTGGCAGG
>CAZMWA010000165.1:0-3288 GCA_964569405.1 uncultured Vicinamibacteraceae bacterium
GACGAGGACGGCCGGATGACGCGGGAGGCCGGGCCGTACGCGGGGCAGGACCGCTTCGCGGCCCGCAAGACGCTTGTCGCCCGGTTGGAGGCCGAGGGCCTGCTCGTCGGGGTCGAGGATCACGAGCACGCCGTCGGGCAGTGCGAGCGCTGCTCGACGGTCGTCGAGCCGCTGCTGTCGACGCAGTGGTTCGTGCGCATCGAGCCGTTGGCGAAGCGGGCGCTGCAGGCGGTGGCCGACCACGACACGCGCTTCGCGCCCGACAACTGGACCCGCACCTACAACGAGTGGATGACGAACATCCACGACTGGTGCATCTCGCGCCAGCTCTGGTGGGGACACCGCATTCCCGCCTGGTACTGCGACGGGTGCGGGAAGCTGCACGTCGCCGAGGAGGCGCCGGACGCCTGCGGCTGCGGCGGGACGCTGCGGCAGGATACGGACGTTCTGGACACCTGGTTCAGCTCCGGGCTGTGGCCGTTCAGCACGCTGGGCTGGCCGGACGAGACCGCGGACCTGGCGCGCTACTATCCCACGAGCCTGCTCATCACCGCCCACGACATCATCTTTTTCTGGGTCGCGCGCATGATGATGCTCGGCCTCTGGTTCAAGCAGGACGTTCCGTTCCGTTCCGTGTACGTGACGTCGCTGGTCCGCGACGAGCACGGCCGGAAGATGAGCAAGTCGAAGGGCAACGTCGTCGATCCGCTGGAGGTGATGGGGGAGATCGGCGCCGACGCATTCCGCTTCACGCTGGCCGCGCTGGCATCCCCCGGCATGGACATCTCCCTGTCGGAGGGGCGCCTGCGGGCCTATCGGCAGTTCATCAACAAGATCTGGAACGCCTCGCGCTTCGTCCTGCTGCACGTGCCGGAGACGCTTTCCGAGAGGCCGGGGCCGCCGCCCCCGGAGACGCTGGACGTGATCCACCGCTGGATGCTGCACCGGGTCAGCGACCTGGCGGGGGAGATCGACGACGCGCTCACCCGGTTCCGGTTCGACGTGGCCGCGGACCGCCTGTACCACGTTTTCTGGCACGAGTACGCCGACTGGTACATCGAGCTGGTCAAGCCCGAGCTGCAGGCGGGCGGGGCGGAGCGCGCCCGCGCCGTGGAGGTCCTGCTGGAGGTCCACGACCGGCTCCTGCGCCTGCTGCATCCGTTCATCCCCTTCGTGACCGAGGAGGTGTGGCAGGTGCTGCCGCCGCGGGCGGGAGACGGGGCGGCCCCGCCGGAGAACGGCCGCACCATCACGCTGTCGGCGTTCCCGGCGCCGGTCGAGGCGTGGAAGGACGTCGACGCCGTCGCGACGATGGGGTTGCTGCAGGACGTGGTGACCGCGGTGCGGACGGTGCGTTCCGAGTGGGGCGTGCCGCCGGCCCGGAAGATCGACGTGCTGGTCCACGGCGCGGACGGGGCGGCGGCGGCAACCTTGCGCCGGCATGCGGGCCACGTGACCCGACTGGCCGGTCTGGCCCGCCTCGACGTGGCGGCAGAGGCGCCGCGGGCCGAGCCGGATACGGTGCGCCGGGTAGTGCGGGGCTTCGAGGTGCACGTGCCGCTGGCGGGAATCGTGGACCGGAGGAAGGAGGCCGATCGCGTGGCCCGCGAGCTGGCGAGGCTGACGAAGCAGCGCGGCGGCCTGCAGGCGCGGTTGGCGAACCCGGCGTTCCTCGAGCGCGCGGATCCGGACGTCGTGCGCGACACCCGCGACCAGGAGGCGGAGGCGGGTCGGCGGCAGGAGAAGCTGGAGCGGATCCTCGCGGAGCTCGGCTCATGACCGGCGCGGCCTTCGCGCCGCTCGACCCGGCCGACTACCGCGACGTCGTGCGCCGCGCCCTCGATGAGGATCTCGCCGGCGGCGACGTCACCTCCGACGCGACGGTGACTCCCGGCCAGCGCGGCCGCGGCGAGCTCCGCGCCAGGCAGGCGTGCGTGCTGGCGGGTATCGAGGTCGCGGCCGAGGCGTTCCGCCAGCGGGATGTGGAGGCCGTCATGAGCCGGTGTCGGCGAGACGGCGAGTCGTGCGCCGCCGACGAAGTGATTGCCACCGTCGAGGGCCTGGCCGCGGCGTTGCTGAGCGCCGAGCGGACCGCCCTGAACTTCCTGCAGCGCCTGTCCGGGATCGCCACCGTCGCGCGGCGCTACGTTGCGGCCGCCGACGGCCGGACCACGATTCTCGATACCCGCAAGACGACCCCGACGCTGCGCGCACTCGAGAAGTACGCCGTGCGCGCCGGCGGCGCGACCAATCACCGGTACGGGCTCGGCGACGGCCTCCTGATCAAGGACAACCACGTGCGGCTCGCCGGGTCCGTCAGCGAGGCGGTGCGTCGTGCGCGGGCCGCCGGACGCGGGTTGCCGGTCGAGGTCGAGGCGCAGAGCCTGGCGGAGGTCGACGAGGCGCTCGACGCGGGGGCCGACGTCGTGCTCATCGACAACCTGTCGGACGCGCGGACCGGCGAAGCGATCGCGCGCTGCCGGGGGCGCGCCCGCACGGAGGTCTCCGGCGGGGTGACCCTCGGGCGGCTGCCCGCGCTGGCTGCGCTGGCCCCCACGTACGTGTCGGTCGGGGCGTTGACGCATTCGGCGCCCGCGGTCGACATCAGCTTCGAGATGGCGCCGGGGCCATGAACGGGAGGCCTGCCGCGTTGCCGCCGGACCTCGCCGCGGCGTTGGCCGCCCGCCCGGAGCTCGCGGCGGTGGCCGTACGGTACTTCCCGGAGCTGGCTTCGACCAGCGACACGGCGGCGGCGCTGGCCGCGGCCGGCGCCGCCGATGGGACCGTGGTGCTGGCCGACCGCCAGACGGCCGGCCGCGGCCGGCGCGGACGGGTCTGGGACTCGCCTTCCGGGGGCGGGCTGTACCTGTCGGTCATCCTGCGGGGACGCCAGTCGCCGGTGATCACGCTGCTGGCGGGCGTAGCGGTGGCCGAGGCGGTGCAGGGGACAGCCGGCGTGGCCGTCGATCTGAAATGGCCGAACGACGTCGTGGCGCCGCCGCTGGGCGGACGGTCGGCGTTCCCGGGGCCGAAGGTCGCCGGGATTCTGACCGAGGTGGTGCCGGCCGAGAGCGAACGGGACGATGCCACGGTGATCGGGATCGGCGTCAACGTGCGGACCCGCGCCTTTCCCGCGGCGCTGGCCGGCCGGGCGGCGGCGCTCGAGTCGCTGGCGGGGCGGCGCGTGGCCGGTTTCGCGTTGTGCGCCGACCTGCTGGTGCGATTGGCCCGTTGGCGCCGGCGGCTGGCGGCGGAAGGAGACGCCTTCGTCGTCGCGCGGTGGCGGGC
>CAZMWA010000166.1:0-19110 GCA_964569405.1 uncultured Vicinamibacteraceae bacterium
GCGCAGCCCCATCTAATGGCCTGATAAGCTTAGGCGACCCGACCCACGATGCGAGGCATACGCAATGCGCTGCGGCGCTGCTGGTTCGTGTTCCCGGTCCTGGCCTCGCTGGCCACGGACTGCCAGCAGACTCCGCGGGGCGCCGTGCCGACGGGCATCGCGACCGTCGAGATCGTGCTCCAGAGCCGGCCGGCCACGCCGCATCCCAACCGGCGGGAGGTGGAGAATTGCCTGGCGCGCCTGGGGAATGTCGGCATCCACGTCCGTCCCAGTTGGCGGGACAACGCCTTCACGGGCAACTACGATCCCGAGCGCGTGCCGCTCGCCGCGACGTCTGCCAACACGTTCGCCGCACTGTTCCGGGACGTGCCGACCAACACGCAGCACACGCTGACCGTCCACGACGTGAACCAGTGCGAACGCATGCCCGTGATCCCCGGCTCGTCCGGCGTCCAGGGTGTGCTCGCCGACGGGCGGGTGACCACGGGCGTGTTCGCCAACGGCACGCCGCTGACGACCGTGGTCGGCAACAGCGCGTTCGTACTCGTCGTCGCGCCGGACGGGACCGTCACCGAGTGAGCGCTCCATGAAGAGGCTGCTGCTCGCGCTCGTGAGCCTGGCCTTCGCTCCGGCACTGCCCGTCGCGGCGCAGGCGCCGGACCACGCGCTGGAGGCGGCCATCCGCGAGGAGGGCCTGCAGCGGTCGCAGGTCATGGAGCTGGCCGGCTGGCTCAGCGACGTGTACGGCCCGCGCGTGACGGGTTCGCCGGCCATCGAGGCCGCCGGGGAGTGGGCCATGCGGCAACTGCGCGCATGGGGCCTCGCCGACGTGCACGAAGAGCGGTTCGCGTTCGGCCAGGGCTGGTCGCTCGAGCAGTTCCACGCGCAGATGGTCGCCCCGCAGGTCATGCCGATCATCGGCTATCCGAAGTCGTGGACCAGCAGTACGGACGGCACGGTCACCGCCAACGTCGTGCGGGTCGACATCCGGACGCGCGCGGACCTCGACAAGTACCGCGGCACGCTCCGCGGCGCGATCGTCCTCCCGCAGCCCGCGCGGGAAGTGCGCATGCTCGAGGGCGACCTGGTGCTGCGGATGGATCGGACGCTGCTGGCCGCGGCGCGCCGGCCGCCGCCGCGGTCGCGGCCGGCAGGCAGCCCGCGCCCCGCCCGGCTGCCGGCCCGCGTCGTCGAGCGGTTCTACCTCGACGAGGGCGTGGCGGCGGTGCTGGACCGCGGCAGCGACTACTTCATGGTGGGAGGCGCACCCAGCGGCAGCCGCCTGCGGTGGCCGACGCAGCGGGTCGACGGCGGCACGGTGTTCGTCGGCAACGGCGGCCCGTGGGACGACGACGCCGGCCGCGTCGTGCCGGCGGCGACCATCGCGGTCGAGCACTACAACCGCATGGTGCGGATTCTGGAGCGGGGCCTCCCCGTACGGGTGCAGATCAACATCCGCACGCGCTTCCACCCGGAGGGCGAACGGCTCAACGGCTTCAACATCCTCGGCGAGATCCCCGGCACGGACCTGCGGGACGAGGTGGTCATGCTCGGGGCGCACTTCGATTCGACGCACGCCGCGACCGGGGCCACCGACAACGCGAGCGGGGTGGCGGCAATGATGGAGGCGCTGCGCATCCTGCGGGCGGTCGGCGCCGCGCCGCGGCGCACCATCCGGATCGCGCTGTGGGGCGCCGAGGAGCAGGGCCTGCTGGGCTCGCGCGAGTACGTGCGCAGGCATTTTGCCGATTGGCGGACCCTGGAGCGCAAGCCCGGCCACGCCAAACTGTCGGCGTACTACAACCTGGACAACGGGGCGGGGCGCATTCGGGGCGTGTGGCTGCAGGACAACCCCGAGGTCGGCGCGATCTTCGAGCCCTGGCTGGCGCCCCTGGCGGACCTGGGCGTCGCGGCGCTGGGCCCGCGCGCCACGCGCGGCACCGACCACGTGGCGTTCGACGAGGTCGGTCTGCCGGGCTTTCAGTTCATGCAGGATCGGCTCGAGTACAACTCGCGGACCCACCACTCGAACATGGACTTCTTCGACCGGCTGCAGCGGGACGACCTGGTGCAGATGGCGGTGGTGGCCGCGGTCTTCGCCTACAACACGGCGATGCTCGACGAGCCGCTGCCGCGCAAGGACCCGCCGGCATGGCGGCGGTAGCCGGCCGCCGGTCCTTGCGCGAAGGCGGTCTTCGCGCTACCGTCGTGGGGCTGCGGAGGAGGTGTCAGATGCGCAAGCTGCTCGCGTTGCTGTCGGTGTCGATGCTGGTGCCCCTGGTTGCCTGCGTGGAGGACCCGGTGCCGGAAGCTCGGGACGCGCCGGCTGCCGAGGAAACCCCGGCTGCGGAGGCCGAGCTCCCCATCCTGCCGCTCGACCAGGTCCAGGCGAGCCAGAGCGGGTCCGTGTCCCAGACCGTCGCGAACACGGAGATCACGGTCACGTACGATCGGCCCGTGGCGCGCGGGCGCGAGCTGTACGGCGGCATCGTCGCGTATGGGCAAATCTGGAACCCGGGGGCCAACGATGCGACGGCGATCGCGTTCAGCCGGTCGGTCACCGTCAACGGCCAGCCGCTCGAGGCCGGGAAGTACAGCATCTGGGCCATCCCGGATCCGGACGAGTGGACGCTGATCTTCAGCCGCGCCGCGGACGTGTATCACCAGCCGTATCCCGGCGAGGAGCACGATGCGTTGCGCCTCAGCGTGGTTCCGACGAGCGGCGGCCACATGGAGACGCTCGCGTTCTACTTCTCCGTCGTCGAGAGGAAGGACGCCGAGCTGCGGCTGCACTGGGGCACGACCATCGTGCCGCTGTCGATCACGGTTCCCTAGGAGTCCTCGACCGGAGGCATGGCAGGCATGGAAAGCAGCGAGACGCGTGGCCGGCCGCACCTGCTGGTCGGTCTGATCGTCCAGATGGCGCTCGTGACGGGCCTGGCGCCGAGCGCCGGCGCGCAGCAGTGGGTGGCCTCGTGGGGATCGTCCCTGCAGGGGCTGTCGCCGGAGGAGGCAACGGTCACGAACGCCACCGTCCGGCTCATGGCGCGGTCCACCGTCGCGGGCGACCGGGTGCGGGTGCGGCTGGAGAACACCTACGGCAGCGAGCCGCTCACCATCGGCGCGGCCGCCGTCGGCCTGCAGAACAACGGGCCGTCGCTGGTCGCGGAATCGAGCCGCGAGCTGCGCTTCGACGGCTCGGGCCGGGTCACGATCCCGGCGGGCGAGTACGTGGTCAGCGACCCGGTCGACCTGGCGGTCGGGGCCGGCCAGGGGCTGGCCGTCAGCCTGCACGTACCCGGCGCCGACGTGCGCAGCAGCATGCACCGCACCGCGCTCGCCACGTCGTACCTGACGGCGGCGGGCGCCGGGGACCGGACCGGCAGCGTCGACGGCGGGCCGTTCACGGAGACGACGCCCTGGATGCACTGGCTGTCGGCCATCGAGGTGTTCTCGTCCTCGGCCCGCGGCGCGATCGTCGCCTTCGGCGACTCCATCACGGACGGCTCCTGCGCCACCCCGGACGGTCACGACACCTGGCCGGACATCCTGTACACGCGGCTTCTGCACGCAGCCGGCACGGCGCGCCTCGGGGTGGTCAATGCCGGCATCGGCGGCAACACGGTGATTCGGGTGCCCCCGGTCACGAGCACGCCCGGCGTGGAGCGGATGGACCGGGACGTGCTGGCGCTGGCCGGCGTCACGCACGTCGTCGTGTACCTGGGCACCAACGACCTCCGCCGGCAGGCAACGGCGGAGCAGGTGATTGCCGGTCTCGACGAGGTCGTCGGGCGGGCCCGGGCGCGCGGACTGAAGGTCGTGGCGGCCACGATCATCGCGCGCAATCCGACGCCGCGCGGCGGCCTGCCGCCGGAGCTGGGGTTCGGGCCCGAGCAGAACCGGCGGCGGCACGCCGTCAACGAATGGATCCGCAACAACGACGATCTGCACGCGGTGCTCGACTTCGACGCGGTCACGAAGGATGCCGGCGATCCCGATCTCATCAATCCGGTCTACGACTGTGACGGCATCCATCCCAACGTGTTCGGGTACGCGGCGATGGGCGAGTCGATAGATCTCGCGGTGTTCGACCAGGAGCTGCAGGCGTCGGCGCCGTAGACGGTTGGGGGGGTGGGTATGCGGGAGACGCGCGCGCGGGTCGTCGTCGGTGTCGGCGTTGCGGTTGCCCTCCTGAGCGCCGCGCCCGGCGCGCGGGGACCGCTGGCGGAACACCAGGAGCGGACGGTCTGGGACGGCATCTACACGCCGGAGCAGGCCGAGCGCGGCGCCGGCCTGTACGAGGAGTGGTGCGCGAGCTGCCACGCGTCGGACCTGTCGGGCGGCGACGTGGCCCCGGGGCTGGTCGGCGGCGAGTTCGTGTGGAACTGGAGCGGCCTGACGGTCGGTCAGCTCTTCGAGCGGTTGCGGATCTCGATGCCGCAGGAGGACCCGGCCGCCGTCACCCGGTCCGAGAAGGCCGACATCCTGGCCTTCATGCTGCTCGTCAACGAGTTTCCGGCCGGCGAGCGGGAGCTCCCCGACCGCGCCGCCATGCTGGAGCAGTTCCTGTTCGAGGCGATTCAGCCCTGAACCAGCCGGAGAGACGCTACGTGAGAACAGTTCCGAAGCTCACCCTCGACGACGCCTGCATCATCATGGCCGCGGCCGAGGAGAAATCGCGCGAGATCGGGGTCGACATGGACATCGCGATCACCGACGACAGCGGCAGCCTGTTGATGTTCCATCGCATGGACGACGCCCGCATCACCAGCATCGACGTGGCGATCAGCAAGGCGTTCACGGCGGCCGCGGCCCGGCGCTCCACGCGCGCGTACGGCGACGTCAGCCAGCCGGGCGGGCCGGCGTTCGGCATCCACGTCAGCAACCAGGGCCGCTTCATGGTGGTCGCGGGCGGCCTGCCCCTGTTCGTCGACGACCAGATCGTCGGCGGGGTCGGCTGCAGCTCGGGCCACCCGGACCAGGACGAGATCGTGGCGCAGGCCGGCATCGACGCCCTGCTGGCGCACCTGCAGAGCGACG
Organism: uncultured Vicinamibacteraceae bacterium; assembly: GCA_964569405.1. Classification (GTDB taxonomy): domain Bacteria; phylum Acidobacteriota; class Vicinamibacteria; order Vicinamibacterales; family UBA8438; genus JAAXGX01. The sequence continues at coordinate 5,041 of CAZMWA010000166.1, forward strand.
ATTCCGATTAGCCTACGCCGACTCGACCGCCGGGAGCGTCTTGTCGATAGCCGTCTGCAGCCGGGTCTTGTCGGCGAGCCCGACGATCGAGTCGACCACCTCGCCGTCCTTGAACAGCAGCAGCGTCGGGATCGACCGGATGCCGAACTTCATCGCGGTGTTGGGATTGTCGTCGACGTTGAGCTTGCCGACGGTCACCCGGCCCGCGTAGTCCTCGGCCAGCGCCTCCACCGTGGGAGCGATCATGCGGCACGGCCCGCACCACTCGGCCCAGAAGTCCACGAGCACGGGCACCTTCGATTGGATGACGGACTCGTCGAAGTTGTTGTCGCTCAGGGTCTGCGTGTGTTCTCCCATCGGCATCCTTCTGTGATCTCGGGCGGTTGGTTTGCCCTGATCCAATTCTACTAGCTTCTACTAGCGATCGGCCGGGCCGGGCAGCGGCGTCGACGTGCCGTCGGTCGTGTCGCGGATGAAGTAGCCGGCCTGCCTGCCGTCGTCGAGGCGTCTTGTCAGCAGCGTGCGGCCGTCGGCGGTCAGCGCGGCCACCACCGACTCGCCCGCCGCCTCGTCGCTCTCGAACAGCCGCTCCGCGCGCAGCGTGTCGATGTCGAGGCGGTCGAGAAACCGCCCGCCGTCTCCGATCAGCAGGATGCGGTTCCCGTCCTGCATGACCGCGCCGCCGCCGGCGGGTCCACCCGCGCGCCAAACGGGGGTCCCGGCCGCCGCGGGGCCGTCCACCGGGCTCCAGTCGAGCAGCGTGCGGGGCGCCTGCCCGGCGGGGTCCGGCAGCAGCGTGCGCCTGCGTCCGGTCCGCTCGTCCGCCTCGGTCACCAGCGCGAGGCCGCTCTCGGTCCAGCCGATGCCGGCCAGCCTGAGCTCCGTCTCGATCAGCGTTTCCGGCGTGCCGTCGAAGGGCGCCGCGAGGGCCAGCACCCGGCTGCCCCCCACGGGGTCGGGCTCGCTCCACACCGCCGTGGCGGGCGCGGCGGGGCGCCAGCCGGGCTGCTGCCGTCCGGGCGCCGCGCCGTCCGCCGGCAGGTCGGCCAGACGCCGCACGAGGTCGCCGGCCGCGTTCCGGATCTCCACCGACCCGCCGCGCGCACCCGCCGCCGCCGCGTCGTCCGCGGGCTCGTCGAGCGTCGCCACGAGCAGGAACTCGCCGTCCGGCGAGGGGATCGCCCGGGTGAACGGCGCCGGCGCACCGACGTTCGTCCGGCGGCCGGTTGCCAGCGCCACCGTGCCGAGCTGGCTCGTGAAGTGGTAGCCGAAGCGGGCGGCCGCGCCCGCGGGCGGCGCGCCGCGGCCCGACATCACGAAGCGGCACAGGACGCGGCTTCCGTCCCGCAGCCAGGCGCACGGCTCGCCCCGCGTCGCGTTGAGTGAGGCGGACGTCACCGGCCGCGGGATGCCGGTGGCGATGTCGAGGACCCACTGCTCGGCGCCGGTGTCACGGATCACGACGTAGGAGAGATACGCGCCGTCGGGTGAGAACCGCACCCATCCGAGGCTGGTCTCGAACGGCGCGAGCACCTCGTGGACGGCCCCGTCGGCGAGGCGCACGACCACGATGCGGTCGATGTCCGGCGCCGGCCAGGGCGTGTTGTTGCGACCGTTGATGCGGTGGCCGCCAAGCTCCAGCAACCGGCGCTCGTCCACGGCGGCCGGCCGGCCGCTCGGGTAGGCCAGCGCCACCGCGCCGCCCCCCGGGCCGACGACGGCCTCCGGCGCCGGCCGGCGGTCCTGCGCGGCGGCGCCGGCTGCGGACAGCGCGACGGCCGCCCACGTCAGCAGCATGATGCCAGGCATGCGATGCAGCGCGCCGTCGCGACCGGCGCGTCGACAGACTACGCGGTTGCCAGCTCGGGCACCTGCGCCGGCGCGGCCGGCGGCGCTTCGGCGCCGGGAGGCAGATCGCCCGTGTCCGCGCGGAGGTACTGCCAGTAGTTCGGCTTGATCGAGGCCAGCAGCTCGGCGCGGGTCTTCACCTCGATCGGCCGGCCCTTGTACAGCTTGCCGCTTGCATACAGCAGGTTCTCCGGCAGCGCGCTGCAGAACATCATCATGGGCCAGGTGAAGTTCGGGCCGTTCGTCTTGCGCAGGCGCAGCGCCCACAGGCCCACGCCGCCGATCTTGAACGACGTCGGGCCCCACCAGCTGTAGAGGCCCGGCCGCATGTTCATCTTCCAGCAGCGGAGGATCAACTGCCACTGCAGCCGGCTGAGGTTGCGCGTCTCCGTGACGCCCTTGCCGTGCTCCATCCGGGTGCCCTCGAGCGGCGTGAACACCGACGGTACCAGGAAACCGAACAGCCCGCGGCGCTCCATCTCGTAGATCAGATCGAGCGTCGCCTTCACGTCGTCGTCGGTCTCGCCCGGGTTGCCGACCATCAACGTCAGCATCGGGAACCAGTTGTTCCGATTCAGCACCTCGAGGCCGCGGATGACCACGCTCTGCCAGTCATCGATGTTGAACGGCACGCCCTTGCTGGGCATGACCTGCTTGGCCATGCGCACCGACCCGGTCTCGAGCCCGATCAGCGGCACCAGGGCCTTGCCCTCCGGATGCGAGCTCAGGCGCTTGAGGTGGATCGGGCTGTGCGGCAGCAGCGTGTCGGTCAACTGCTCGATCAGCACCGGGTCGACCACCGCGGGCGCCATCGTCGAGTGGCTGAGCACGTGCTGCTCCACGCCCGGCGTGTCCACGATGCTGCGGTAGAGGTCGACCAGCGCTTCCCGGTTGGGGAAGAAGAACGGCGTCTTGGTCCGTACCTGTCCCCAGATGAACATGTCCTCGGTCGCCAGCGAGATCTGCTTGTTGCCGGCGGCCACGTTGGCGCGCACGGCGTCGAGAATCCCGGCCTTGGGCAGATCGATCTGCGGGTTGAGGTCGGGTACGCAGAACTGGCAGCGGCGGCCGCAGCCGGTGGTCATCTCGACCACGCCGAACGTCGTGGGGCGGTCCGGAAACAGCAGCGTCAGCGGGTCGGTCGGGTGCTCGACCTCGACCTGGTCCGGCAGCTCGCCGCCGTCGAGCGCGCGCCGGAACAGCCTGATGGTCTCCGCCGACTCGCTGCGGCCGTCGATGACGCAGTCGATCCCGAGCCGCTCCATGGACTTCGTCTGCGTGATCTGCCAACTGCCCGAGCCGCCCAGGATGACCCGGAACGATTCCCGATGCGGACTCTGCTTGAGGGCGTCGAACAGCTTCGCCGCATAGTGCGAGTTGATGGGCTCGCGCGAGCTGCCGAAGATGGACGTGTAGACGCCGGCCGCGAACGTCACGCCGAGCGGGTTGTGGGTCGAGAGCGCCACGATCCGCGTATCGGGTCCGATGAACCGGCCGAGGTCGTCCGGATAGCAGACCACGACGTTGTCGCGGCCGAACTCCGTCGCCATGACGCGCTCGAGAACGCGCAACCCGGCCGGCGCGGCCTGCGCGGAGCCGTCTTCGAACCGCTTCACGTTGCGCCACTCCGGATACTTCTTGTCCATGACCCATTCCATCCAGATCGGAATGGACGCCATGCCCATCTGGATGAAGTAGCCGGCGTGGTCGATCATCTCCGTGAATGGTGCTGTCAGGACGATCTGCGTACCCCGCTTCATGACGATGCCCCCGTGACCGACTTGTTGAGAGTTAAAGAATGTAACATGAACTCCAGCGCCCGCTGCGCCGAGCCCGCGTGCGGCGCCGACGCCCGGGGCCGTCCGCGACGCGGCTGGTCCGTCCCGCGTCCAACCCATGTTGTCCTCCCGGATCCCCGCCGATCTGGCGCCCAACCGCATCGGCCACGCCGTAGGCCGCCTGCGGGCCGCGAGGGCGAGGCTCATCGACCTGACCGAGTCGAACCCGACCCGGGTCGGGTTCAGGTTCCCGCCCGGCTTGCTGCGCGGGGCGACCGAGCAGGAGATCCAGGCCTATCGACCCGCGCCCCTCGGCCTGCCGGCGGCCCGTGCGGCGGTCGCCGCGCATCTCGCCCGTCCCGGCCGGCCGGTGGCGCCGGAGCGCGTGGGGTTGACGGCCAGCACCAGCGAGGCCTACGGCTTCCTGTTCAAGCTCCTGTGCGACCCTGGCGACGAGGTCCTGGTGCCGCGGCCCAGCTACCCGCTCTTCGAGCACCTGACCCGGCTCGAGGGGGTCCGTGCGCTGCCGTACGCGCTCGATCACCACGGCCGCTGGGAGCTGGATCTGGGCGGTCTCGAGGCGGCCCTGACGCCGCGCGCGCGGGCCGTGCTGCTGGTCAGTCCCAACAACCCCACCGGCTCGTTCGTGTCACCGGACGAGGTCGAGGCGGTCGCGCGGATCTGCCGCGAGCGCGACCTGGCGCTCATCTCGGACGAGGTCTTCGGCGCCTATGCGATGAACGGCGCGACGCCGGCCCCGAGCGTACTCGACCGGCCCCGGCCGGACGTCCTCGCCTTCAGCCTCGGCGGGCTCTCCAAGGCTGTCGGCCTGCCGCAGCTCAAGCTCGGCTGGATAGCGGTCGACGGACCGGCGGCGGTCGTCGAGCGCGCGCTGGCCGGGCTCGAGCTGATCGGCGACACGTATCTGTCGGTGGCCGCGCCGGTCCAACTGGCCGCCGGGGCGCTGCTCGCGGAGGGCGCGGCCGTGACCGCCCAGATCGCCGCGCGCGTGCGCGGCAACTACGCGGCGCTGCGGCGGCGCGTCGCGCGTCATCCGGCGCTGCGGCTGCCGGCCGTCGACGGGGGATGGTACGCTGTGCTGCAGATCCCGGCCACGGAACCCGAGGAGACGGTCGTGCTCGAGCTGCTCGAGCACGACCGCGTCCTCGTGCATCCCGGCTACTTCTTCGACTTTCCTCGCGAGGCATTCCTCGTCGTGAGCCTGCTTCCCGCGCCGGCGGCGTTCGAGGCGGGCATCGCGCGGGTGCTCGCCCGCGTTGCGGGCGGCCGCGGCCGATGAACACGGCGCCCGCCCCCGTGCTGAAGGACCTGGTGCTCGTCGGGGGCGGGCACAGTCACGTCATCGTCCTCAGGCGCCTGGGCATGCAGCCGGTGCCCGGCCTGCGCGTGACCGTGATCGCGCGCGAGATTCACACGCCGTACTCGGGGATGCTGCCCGGACTCATCGCCGGGCACTACGGCTTCGACGATGTCCACATCGATCTGGGGCCGCTGACCCGGTTCGCGGGCGCCCGTCTCTACCACGACGAAGCGGTCGGTCTCGACCTGGCCGGCCGGACGGTGCAGTGCCGCGGCCGCCCGCCGGTGCCCTACGACGTGCTGTCCATCGACATCGGCGCGGCGCCTGCCCTGAACGCGGCGGGCGCGGCGGCCCACGCGGTGCCGATCAAGCCCATCGCCACGCTGGTCGACCGCTGGGAGCGGCTGCAGGCCCGGGTGCGCGCGGCGCCGCGCCCGTTGCAGGTAGGCGTGGTCGGGGCGGGGGCGGCGGGCGTGGAGCTCGTCCTGGCCGTGCAGCACGCCCTGCGGCGCATGCAGGTCGCCGCCGGCCGCGCGGCGGCGGTGCCCGCCTTCCACCTGTTCAGCGCCGCCGACCGCATCCTGCCCACGCACAACAGGCGCGCCCGCGCCAGGTTCGAACGAGTGCTGCGGGCGCGCGGCGTGCGGGTCCACGCGCGCGCCCGCATCGCCTCGGTGCGCCCCGGCGCCGTGGTCGTCGACGATGGATCGGAGCACGCCGTCGACGAAGTGCTCTGGGCGACGGAGGCAGGCGCGCAGGCGTGGCCGCGCGAGGCGGGGCTCGCGGTCGACGGGCGGGGCTTCATCCGGGTGGCCGACACCCTGGAGTCGACGTCGCATCCCGGCGTCTTCGCCGCCGGCGACATCGCGGCCGTCGTGAATCATCCGCGGGAGAAGGCGGGCGTGTTCGCGGTGCGGCAGGGCCCGCCGCTCGACGCCAATCTGCGGCGCGCCGTGCGCGGCGAGCCGCTGCGGCCCTTCCGGCCGCAACGACGGTTCCTCAGCCTGATCAGCACCGGCGACCGTTACGCGGTCGCATCGCGCGGACCGTGGGCCCTCGCGGGCCGCTGGATCTGGTCGTGGAAGGACCGCATCGACCGGCGCTTCATGGCGCGCTTCAACCGCCTGCCGGCGATGGATGCCGGCCCCGCCCGCGACGCGAATCTGGAGCGGCTGGCGTCGCCGTCCGCCGTCCGCGAGCTGTCGAGCGCCGCCATGCGGTGCGCGGGCTGCGGCTCGAAGGTGGGCGCCACCCTCCTCGACCGGGTCCTCTCGCGGCTGACCCCGCTGCGCAGCGACGACGTCCTGACCGGCCTCGACGCGCCCGACGACGCCTCGGTCGAGCGTGTCCCGCCCGGCCTCGTCGCCGTGCGCACCGTGGACGCCTTCCGGGCGATCGTCGACGACCCGTATCTCTGCGGCCAGATCACCGCCAACCACTGCCTCGGCGACATCTACGCGATGGGTGCCGAGCCGCGGACGGCGCTGGCCATCGTCACGGTGCCGCTGGGTCCGGAGGACAAGATGGAAGCGCTGCTGCGCGACCTGCTCGGGGGCCTGGTGAAGGTGCTCAACGAGGCGGAGACGGCGCTCGTCGGCGGTCACACGACGGAGGGCGACGACGTGACCCTGGGCCTGGCGCTGAGCGGGGTCGTCGATCCGGCGCACGTGCTGCGCAAGAGCGGGATGCGGCCCGGGAACCGTCTGATCCTGACCGCGCCGCTCGGCACGGGGACGCTGTTCGCCGCGCACATGCGGCTGCAAGCCAGGGGCCGCTGGATTGACGGCGCGCTGCGCTCGATGTTGCAATCGAGCCGGGCCGCGGCCGAGTGCCTCCGCACGCACGGGGCGACCGCCTGCACCGACGTGACGGGCTTCGGGCTGCTCGGCCATCTCGTCGAGATGGCCCGGGCGTCCGACGTCGACGTGCGCCTGTCGCTGCCCGCCGTGCCGTTGCTCGCCGGCGCGCGCGAGACGATCGCGCAGGGGCTGCTCAGCTCGCTGCACCGGCACAACGCACGGCTGGGCAGCGCGGTCGTCAACGCCGCCGCGGCCGCCGCCACGTCGATCTACCCTATCCTGTTCGATCCGCAGACGGCCGGCGGCCTGCTGGCCAGCCTGCCGGCCGCGCGGGCCGAGCCGTGCCTGCGCGAGCTGCAGGCGCTGGGCTACGACCGCGCGGCCGTCGTCGGCAGCGTCGAGCCGCGCGGCGCCCGGGAGGAGCAGATCACGATCGACTTGTAGAACCGGAGAGAGAGAGCATGATTACAGTCGGAGAGAAGGCGCCGGCCTTCGCGCTCAAGAATCAGGACGATCGGACGGTGCGCCTGTCGCAGTTCGGCGGGCAATGGGTGGTGCTCTACTTCTATCCCCGCGACGACACGCCCGGCTGCACGAAGGAGGCGTGCGAATTCTCGGCCGACATGGACAGCTTCGGCGAGCTGGATGCCGTCGTGCTGGGCTGCAGCCCGGACGAGCCTGCCCGTCACCGCGCCTTCATCGAGAAGCACGCGCTGAAGGTCACCCTGCTCTCCGACCCGGAGCGGACCGTGATGCAGCAGTACGGCGCGTGGGGCGAGAAGAAGCTGTACGGCAGGACGACGGTGGGGGTGATCCGCTCGACGGTCGTCATCGACCCGGCGGGCGCGGTAGCCCATCACTGGCGCGCCGTGCGGGCCGCCGGGCACGCGGAGAAAGTCCGGGAAAAGCTGCGCACGCTGCGCGACGCCGCTGCAGCCGCGACCGGCAGCGCGCGCGCATGATCCGAGATCGACCGCGACCCCGAAACTTCCGGCGCGCGGCGTGCGGACGCGTTGTGCTAGACTGCACGCTTCGCATGCGGAATCGGCCGGCGTCCCCGCGCCTCGCGCTCCTCTTCTGCATCATCCTCACGGCGGCAGCGTGCGCCGGTGAAGCACCCGCCCGCACCGCCGTCGACGAGGCGCCCGCGCGCACGGAGGACATCCGCCTCGAGCCGGCGCCTCCAGCCGAGCCGGAGAGCCACTTCATCGAGGGCCGCGTCCCGAACCGGTCGACCTTGGCCAGCATCCTCTACGACCACGGCCTCGATCGCAACCAGGCCGCGCGCGTGATCGACGCGGTGCGCCTGGTCTTCGACCCGCGGCGGTTCCGCGTCGGCAACACCTACCGCCTGGAGCTGGGCCCCGACGGGGAACCGCGCAGCTTCGAGTACGAGGTGGACCGGGATCGGTTCCTGCACGTTGGCGGGGCGGCGTCCTCCTCCGGCGACTTCCGCGCCAGGCTCGTGCCCTACGACAAGGAGCGCGTCGAGCACGCGCTGCGCGGTTCCATCAACCGCGCGCACACGTCGCTCGCGGCGGCGCTCGCCGGCGCGGGCGAGCAGGAGCTGCTCGCGATAGAGCTGGCCGCCGTGCTCGCCGGCGAAATCGACTTCAACACGGAGCTGCAGCCGGGGGACGAGTTCTCCGCGCTCGTGGAGAAGTACTTCCGCGACGGCGAGTTCAACGGCTACGGCGATGTGCTGGCCGTCGAGTTCATCAACGACGGGCGCCGGGTGCAGGCGTTTCGCTTCACGGTCCCGGGCGATCCGGAAGCGCTCTATTACAACGAGGAGGGCGAGTCGCTCAAGCGGCAGTTCCTGCGCTCGCCGTTCAAGTTCGAGCCGCGCGTCACGTCGCGCTTCTCGCGCCGCCGCCTGCATCCGATTCTCGGCACGTACCGCCCGCACCTCGGCGTGGACTACGGCGCGCCCACCGGCACGCCCGTGGTGGCCGTGGCCACTGGCACGGTGGTGTCGGCCGGACGCAGCCGGGCGTCCGGCAACATGGTGCGGCTGCGGCACACCAACGGCTACGAGACGTACTATCTCCACCTGTCGGCGTTCGCCCGCGGCGTGCGGCCCGGCGTGCGCGTTCTCCAGGGACAGACGATCGGCCGCGTCGGGGCGACCGGCCTGGCGACCGGCCCGCATCTCGACTACCGCATGAGCAAGAACGGCAGGTTCGTCGATCCTTTGATCGAGCACCGGAACCTGCCGCCCGGCGTCCCGGTGCCGCAACGGCACCGGGCGGCCTTCCACGAGACCCGCGACCGCCTGCTCGAACAGATGCGGGCGGGGAGCGCCCGCGCCGACTAGCACCCCCCCCCCGACCGCGTGGCCCGCATTCATCCGTTTCGTGCCCTGCGTCCCGAGCCGGGCGCCGCTGCGGCCGTCGCCGCCGTGCCGTACGACGTCGTGACGACCCGCGAGGCGCGCGCGTTGGCCGCGGGCAATCCGCTGAGCTTCCTGCACGTCTCCCGGGCGGAGATCGACCTGCCGCCGGACACCGATCCGCACGACGCCGCGGTCTACCGCGCCGCCGCCGGCAATCTGGAGCGCCTCCGGCGCGACGCGCCGCTCGTGGAGGAGGCTGCGCCATCCCTGTACGTCTATCGGCTCCAGGCGGGCGATCATGAGCAGACCGGCCTCGCGGCGTGCTACTCGCTCGACGAGTACGACCGCGGCGTCATCAAGCGGCACGAGAGGACCCGGCCCGACAAGGAGGACGATCGGACCCGCCACATGCTCGCGTTGCGAGCGCAGACCGGCATCGTGTTCCTCACCTACCGGGCCGTGCCGGAGCTCACCGCCCTGCTGCGGCGGGCGGCACGGGATGCGCCGCTGTTCGACCTGCAGGCGGCGGACGGCGTGCGCCACACGGTCTGGCGGCTGGGCCCCGAGGAGCAGGGGGCGGCCGAGGCCGGCTTCGCCCGCGTGCCGGCGCTCTACATCGCTGACGGGCACCATCGGATTGCGAGCGCCGCCCGCGCGCGCGACCAGCTCGCCGCCGCGGAGCACGGGGCCGGCCGGGCGCACTTCGTTCTCGGCGTCGCGTTCCCCGATTCGGACACGCGGATTCAGGCCTACAACCGCACCGTGGCCGACCTGGCGGGGCAGGCTCCCGGGCAGTTCCTGGACGCGCTGCGGGCGCGGTTCGCGGTCCGGACGGCCGCCGCGGCCGAACCGCCGCGCGGTCACGTCGCGGTCTACCTGGGCGCAGGCACGTGGCATGATGTCGAGTTGCCGTCCGCAGGGGCCGCGGGCCCGGCAGCCGATCCCGCCGCCGGTCTCGACGTGGCCGTGCTGCAGGACGCGCTGCTCGCGCCGCTGCTCGCGGTCGGGGATGTGCGGACCGATCCCCGCGTCGCGTTCGTGGGCGGCGCGCGCGGGACGGCAGCGCTCGAGCGGCTGGTCGACAGCGGCGAGGCCGCCGTCGCGTTCTCCCTGGCGCCGGTCACCACGGCCGAGCTGTTCGCCGTTTCCGACGCCGGCGGCACGATGCCGCCCAAGTCGACCTGGTTCGAGCCCAAGCTCCGTGACGGCCTGTTGCTGCACCCGATCTGACATGCCGGGCGCACGTGCCGCGGACCGCTGAGCATTGATCATGGCCGCCGAGCGGGTGTTCAACTTCAACGCCGGCCCCGCCGTCCTGCCCGAGACGGTGCTGGCGGAAGTCCGGCGCGACCTCCTCGCCCTGCCGGACGTCGGGATGTCGGTGCTGGAGGTGAGCCACCGGTCGGCCGCCGTGGACGCCATTCTCGAGCGTGCGGTCGCCGACATCCGCCTGGCGGCCGGGCTGCCGGAGCACTTCCACGTGCTGTTCCTGCAGGGGGGAGCCACCCAGCAGTTCGCCATGGTGCCGCTGAATCTGCTGCCCCCCGCGGGATCGGCCGACTACGTCCTGACGGGCGTCTGGGCGAGGAAGGCGTACGAGGAGGCCGGACTGTTCGGCACCGTGCGGGTGGCCGGCTCGACGGAGAGCGAAGGGTTCTCCCGCATTCCGGCCGCCGGCGAGCTGGACATGGCGGACTCGGCGGCGTACCTGCACCTCGCCTCCAACAACACGATCTGCGGCACCCAGTGGCGCGAGCTGCCGGACAGCGGCGGGGTGCCGCTGGTGGTGGACGGCTCGTCCGACATCTTCAGCCGGCCGCTGGACTTCGAGCGCGTCGGCCTGCTGTATGCCGGCGCGCAGAAAAATCTGGGGCCGGCGGGCGTCACGCTCGTGCTCGTCCGCGACGACCTCGTGCGCCGCGCGCCGACGCGGTCCGGCATCCCGACGATGCTGCGCTACGCAACCCACATCGGCGCCGGGTCGCGCCACAACACCCCGCCGGTCTTCGCCATCTACATGGTCGGCCTGGTCGTCAGGTGGCTGCTGGCCAACGGCGGACTCGCGGAGATGGCGCGGCGCAACGAGCGCAAGGCCCGCAAGCTGTACGAGGCGATCGACCGCACGCCGTTCTATCGGGGCACGGCCGCGCCCGACAGCCGCTCGTCGATGAACGTCACGTTCCGGCTACCCGCGCCGGAGCTCGAGACGCGCTTCGTCGACGAAGCGCGTCAGGCCGGGCTGGTCGGGCTGCGGGGACACCGCTCCGTCGGCGGCGTGCGGGCGTCGATCTACAACGCCTGTCCCGAAGCGGCCGTCGACGCCCTGGCCTTGTTCATGGCCGAGTTCGAGCGCACGCGCGGCTGACCGCCGGGTGGAAGCCCGGCGGCGTATCGTCGAGGGCACTTCTGCAGGCCCCTCCGGGCCCTTGCAAACCTCAAAGTGATATCATCCCAAAACATACAATCCCAGGATGGTGGGATGGGGAAATACGAGCACCTCGGCGACTACCTGATGGAACAGCCTGGTGACTGCTGCACGCTGACGTTCGGCAAGATCGAAGAGATCATCGGCGCCTTGTTGCCACCGAGCGCGAGGCATCACCGCGCATGGTGGGCTAACGATGGGACCCACCCGCAAGCACGGAGCTGGATGCGGGCAGGTTGGAGTTCGGAGGGACGGCCCGACATCGACAGGGGGCAGGTCCGGTTCGTCAGGAACACGCGGGAGAGCCAGCAGGGCGGAGACGAGCGGCGCGCGCAGGTGATCGTGCGGAATCTGGATGCAGCCGTGGTGGCGCGACTCAAGGAGCGCGCGAAGCGGAGCGGCGTCTCCCTGGAACAGGAGCTGCGAACGCTCCTGACGCGCGCGGCCCGGCCGAGCCGACGCGAGTTGCTCGCGGCGGCCGACCGCATCCGAGCCATGACGCCCGGTCAGCTCGCGGACAGCGTGTCGTTGTTGCGCGCGGACCGCGACAGCCGATGACCATGGTGATCGACGCCAGCGTCGCCTGCAAGTGGTTCTTCAACGAGCCGCTGGCCGCCGAGGCGCGCGCGCTTGCTGCGTCCGACGCCACCTTCGTCGCTCCGGACATGATCCTGGCCGAGTGCGCGAACGGCGCCTGGCGGCGTGTGAGAGACGCCGCGATCACGCCGGCGCACGCCCGGGCATTCCTGGGCTCGCTCCCGCTCTGGTTCGAGTCGCTGGCGCCTACGGTTGAGTTGCACGAGCCGGCGTTCGAGATGGCGCACGAACTCGGTCACCCGGTCTACGACTGCCTGTACCTCGCACTGGCGGAACGGGAGCAGTCTGCCGTCGTCACCGCAGATCGCGCGTTCGCGGATCGCGTCGCCGGCTCGCGGTGGAGGAACCTGGTCGAGAACCTGCGGGCTGGCGACTGACCGTGGAATCACCTCGACACGCCCGACAACCCTGGCGCTCGAAGTCGGTCCCCGGAGACTGGAGGGGTTGTATGGAGCTGCTTCTCGCGCTGCTCATGCTGCTCGCGGGCACGCTGCCCGCGGCCGCCCAATGGCTGGATCGTCCCTGGCCGGGCATCCCGCGCACGGCTGACGGGAAGCCGGACCTCACCGCCCCGGCGCCGCGTGGGCCCGATGGTCGGCCGGACCTGACCGGCGTGTGGAACGCGCCGCCTCCCGTCGCCCGTCCCGATGCCGCCGCCTTGCAGCCGTGGGTCGCCGACCTCGCCCGCCGGCGCCAGCAGGAGTACTACAGGACGCGCCCCTTCTTCCGGTGTCTGCCGAGCGGGCCCGAGACCGAGCGGTCCGGCGGCTGGAAGCGCTTCCTCCAGACGCCGACCGCCGTCGCGATCCTGAACGATGACCTCACCCATCGCGTGATCCACATGGACGGCCGCGAGCTGGAAGCCGATCCCCTGCCAAGTTGGCCATGCCCGCCTGCGGCGGACACCCTGAAGGATGAAACGGGCGTACAGTGGAGGGCCACCCGGCATTGAGGTCGGCCTTTGCATTGGTGCGATGCAGCCCGTTGTCAAGTTGGACCGGGAGCCCGTGAGCACCCTGGAATGTGCCGCTGGCCGTCGCCAGCAGAGCACGGTTCGTAGAATTCGTCGGCACAGGCTCCGCGCCGGGTGGCTGAGGGTGGCAAGGAGGTGTGGCGATGGACGTGGTGCACGCGCGGTGCGCCGGCCTGGATGTCCACAAGGAGACGGTGGTGGCGTGTGTCCGCCGGCAAAGCGGACGCCGGGTCGAGCGAGAGGCGCAGACGTTCGGAACGACGACGGCGGAGTTGCTGCGACTGGGCGATTGGCTGGAGTCGCAGGGCTGCACGACGGCGGTGCTGGAGGCGACCGGCGTGTACTGGAAGCCGGTCTGGCACCTGCTGGAAGACCGGCTCGAGCTGCAGTTGGCTCACGCGGCCACGGTGCGCCAGGTCCCGGGCCGGAAGAGCGACGTCACCGATGCGGCGTGGCTGGCCGACCTGTTGGCGCATGGGCTGATCCGGAGGAGCTTCGTCCCGCCCCGAGCCATCCAGGAACTGCGGGACCTCACCCGAACCCGGAAGCAACTGGTGCGGCAGGTGGCACAAGCGACGCTTCGCATCCAGAAGACCCTCGAGGACGCCAACATCAAGGTCACCCGCGTCATCTCGGACCTGCTGGGCACGAGTGGGCGAGCGCTCCTGCGGGCCTGGATCGCCGGGGAGACTGACCCGGAGCGGCTCCTGGCGCACACCACCGGCCGGTTGCGCGCTCCGCGGGCACGCTTGCTCGCCGGCTTGCGCGGGCACGTGACCGACCATCACCGCTTTCTGCTCCGGGTGCATCTGCAGCAGGTCGAGGCACTCGAAGGCCTGCTCACCGAGCTCGACGGCCGTATCACGGAGATGCTCCGGCCCTTTCGCGACGCGGTCGAGCGATTGACCACCGTGCCCGGCATCAGCACGACCGTCGCCAGTGTCCTCGTTGCCGAGATCGGCGTCGACATGCAGCGGTTCCCCTCCGTCGGCCA
>CAZMWA010000167.1:0-2547 GCA_964569405.1 uncultured Vicinamibacteraceae bacterium
CGGGGCGCAGCCCCGTCTGATTGAAGCTCGCCGCGGGCGTTGTAAGCTCGATACTGATGACATGGCGGCGCCTGGGCCCGGTCGTGGCCCTCATGCTGTGCCTGGCAGGCGGGTGGGGCTGCGACTCCAGGCCCAGGGTACGCCTGGCCACGACGACCAGCGTCGAGAACTCGGGCCTGCTGGCGGCGGTGCTGCCGGCCTTCGAGCAGGCGCATCACGTCCGGATCGACGCGTTGCCGATCGGTAGCGGGCGGGCGCTGGGCCTGCTGCGGCGGGGCGACGCCGCAGCGGCCCTGACGCACGATCCGCGGGCCGAGGCCGCCGCGCTCGAGGCGGGCGTCATCAGCGGCTATCGCAAGATCATGTTCAACAGCTTCCTCATCGTCGGGCCGCCCGGGGATCCCGCGGCGGTCGCGGAGGCGTCGGGAATCGTGGACGCCCTGCAGCGCATCGTGGACGGCCGGGCCCGGTTCGTCTCGCGCGGCGACGCGTCCGGCACCTACGCCCGCGAGCAGGAGCTGTGGGCGCTGGCGGGGCGGCGTCCGTCGCGGGAGGACCTGCTCGAGACCGGCCAGGGGATGGCGGCGACGCTGCGGGTGGCGAGCGAGCACGGGGCCTACACGCTGACGGACGGCGCGACGTTCGAGCAGTTGCGGTCCCGGCTGGCGTTGACGAGCGTGTGCGCGCGCGGCCCGGAGCTGGTGAACACCTACGCGATCTTCGAGCGGGCGGGCCTGGCCGGTGCCGAGCAGGCGGTGGTGACGGCGCTGGCGGATTGGCTCGCCGAGGGCGACGGCCGGCGCCGCGTCGCCGGCTTTCTGATCAACGGCCGCACCGTATTCCACGTCTGGCCCGCCGGCGTCCCCGGCGACCGGCCAGGCCATCGACCCCATGTTCGCTGAGATCGGAAGAGCGCTGCTGCTGATCGCGGGCGGGGACGTCGAGGTCTGGCAGGTCACCGGCGTCTCGTTCGGCGTCTCCGTCACCGCGGTGGCCGCGGCGGTCGCGCTCGGGCTGCCGGCGACCTACCTGCTGGCCGCCGCCGGTCCGCGCAGCACGCGCATCGGACTCTGGGTGGCCCACGGGCTGGCGGCGCTGCCGACCGTTGTCGTCGGACTGACGCTGTACTTCGTGTTCTCGGCGAGCGGTCCGCTGGGGTGGACGAGGCTGCTGTACACGCGCGCCGCGATGGCGCTGGCCCAGCTCGTCCTCGCCCTGCCGATGGTCGTCGCCATCGTCCTCGGCGCGCTGCACCGGCTGCCGCCGGCGGCGCGCGAATCGCTGGCCACCCACGGCGTGCCGTGGACGCGGCAGATGGGCTGGCTGCTGTGGGAGGTGAGGTCCGCCGTCGTCACCGGCGCGCTGCTGGCGTTCGCGCGCGCCTTCACGGAGCTGGGGGCGGCCCTGATCGTCGGGGGCAACATTCGCGGGGCAACCCGCACGCTGACCACGTTCGTGGCGCTCGAGTACAACCGCGGCGACGATGCGCGGGCGA
This sequence comes from uncultured Vicinamibacteraceae bacterium, assembly GCA_964569405.1. Lineage (GTDB taxonomy): Bacteria > Acidobacteriota > Vicinamibacteria > Vicinamibacterales > UBA8438 > JAAXGX01. The sequence continues at coordinate 1,496 of CAZMWA010000167.1, forward strand.
TCGCGATGGGTCTGATCCTGCTCACGGTGGCGCTGGTGGCCAACTCGCTCATGCAGGCCGTCCTGGTGGAGCGATGAGCGCGCCGCGGGGTCCCGTGCTGCGGACGCGGCAATTGACGGTCGGCTACGCCGGCAAGGCGGCCGCGACGGTCGAGGATCTCGATCTGGTGGGCGGTGTCGTGTGGCACGTCACCGGCCCCAACGGCTCCGGCAAGACCGCCCTGCTCAAGACGCTTGCCGGTCTCCTGCAGCCTGTCTCGGGACGGGTCGAACGGCCGTGCGGGATGGGCCGCCAGGGCGCCGTCTACGTTCATTCGGTGCCCTACCTGTTCGCGGGCAGCGTGCGGCGCAACCTCGATCTGTCGCACCCGGCGCCGGAGGAAGCGCGGGCGATCGCCGCCGAGTTCGGGCTGTCCGCGCTGCTGGAGCGCGAGGCCCGGAGCCTGTCGCACGGCGAGCAGCGCCGGCTGGCGCTGGCGCGGGCCATCGTCGGGCGTCCCGCGATACTGCTGGTGGACGAGCCGGAGGGCGGGCTCGACGAGGACGCGATCGCGGCGTGGCGCGCGTGCGCGTTGCGGACGGTCGAGGCCGGCCGGCCGGCCCTGGTGGTCGCGGCGCATCATCCCTGCGCGCTCGAGGCCGTACCGGTATGCGAGGTCCGTCTCTAGCGCCGGCGCGCCTGCCCGCGGCCGGCGTCGTCCTGTGCGGCGGGAGGTCGACGCGCATGGGATCGCCGAAGGCGCTGCTGGCCTTCGGCGGCGAGACGATGCTCCAGCGCGTCGTCCGCCTGCTCGACACGGTGGTCGCCTCCGTCGTCGTGGTCGCCGCGCCCGGACAGCCGCTGCCGGCGCTGCCGCCGGCGGTGAGGGTCACGCGCGACGAGCGGGAGGGACGCGGGCCGCTCGAGGGTCTCCGGGCGGGGCTGCGGGCCTTGCCCGCCGCGGTCGACGTCGCGTACGTCACGAGCTGCGACGTGCCGCTGCTCGTGCCCGGGTTCGTCCGGCGCATGCTGGAGCTCGCCGCCGGCCACGACGTGGCCGTGCTGGAGACCGA
>CAZMWA010000168.1:0-9880 GCA_964569405.1 uncultured Vicinamibacteraceae bacterium
AGGCGCCACTTCGCGGTGACGTCGAAGTTGTCGAGGGCCAGGCCGATGGGGTCGATCAGCCGGTGGCACGAGCTGCAGCTCGGATTCGACCGGTGCGCCTCCATCCGCTCGCGCGTCGTCAGGCGCCGCCCGTCCCGGACCTCCTCGGTGTCCTCCAGCGCCGGAATGTCCGGCGGCGGGGGCGGCGGGGGCGTGCCCAGCAGGACCTCCATCACCCACTTGCCCCGCAGCACCGGCGAGGTGCGGTTGGCGAGCGACGTGAGGACGAGCATGCTGCCGTGGCCCAGGATCCCGCGGCGCGTGTCGTCGGGATACGCGACCCGCCGGAAGTGGCGCCCGGCCACGCCGGGGATCCCGTAGTGGCGCGCCAGGCGCTCGTCGGCGAACGTGTAGTCGGCCCGGTAGAGGTCGAGCAGACTCCGGTTCTCCTGCACCAGGTGGGCGAAGAACAACTCCGTCTCGCGGCGCATCGCCCGCGCGAGGTTCTCGTCGTAGTTCGGGAAGAAGTTCGGGTCGGGCCGGACCTTGTCCATGTCCTGCAGCCGGAACCACTGCGCGGCGAACCGGCGGCCGAGCGCCGCCGCGCGCGGGTCGGCGAGCATGCGCAGCGCCTGCCGGTCCAGCTCGTCCGGCGTCAGGAGCCCCTCGTCGGCGAGCGCCTGCAGCTCGTCGTCGGGCGGCGTCCCCCACAGGAAGAACGAGAGTCGGGACGCGAGATCGACATCGGCCAGGCGATAGCCCCGCTCCGGCGCATCCACCGGCTCGCGCTCGAGCCGCAGCACGAAATGGGGACTCGCCAGCAACGCCTCGAGTGCCGTCCGCACGCCGACCTCGAAACCACCGGCCGACGCGCCCGCGTCGAAGAAGCCGAGCAGGTCGTCCACCTCGCCGTCGGTCAGGCTCCGCCGATAGGCCTCGCGGCCCAGCCGGGCGAGGATGCGCCGCGCACAGGGACGCGCCTCGTCGGGCGCGGTCGGGCGGCAGGTGAAGACGCGCCGCCGGCTCGGCGTGTCGGACAGGCCGGTCGCGTTGTAGGGGCCGCTGACGATGACGTCGCGCACGTGCGGCAGCGTCGTGATGCCCGCTCCGCCCGAGCCGCCCCCGGCGAAGGACCAGTCGTGGGGGCGGATCAGATCCTCGTAGGGTCCGTCGTGCCGCCGGATGAAGGCCGCCGCCAACCGGTGCGTCCCGGCCCGGACGAATATCGGCGGGGTCGCGGTGCTGACGCCGCCCCGGCCGTCCGCGTCGACCTGCCGGTCGGTGTTGTAGTGCAGCAACGCCACCCGCTCGCCGTCGATCGAGACGTCGACGTCCTCGATGCGCGTGTTGGCGCCGGAGGTGAACATCAGCCCGAAGATGTACTCGGCGTCGGCCGGAAACACGTGGTCGACGACCAGTCCGCCGCGCGTGCCGTAGGGCGCCCCGTCCACGTGGTCCCAGGGGTGCTGCGACACGTACTCCGAGTTGGTGTAGGTGTGATCGACGGCCCGGCCGCTGCGCTCGCCGACCGCGAGCCGGCTGATGGCGCTCGCCGCGTTGAGATACGCCTCCAGCAGCGTCGCCGACAGGGTCTGCGCGTCGGCGATGTTGTCGAAGTTGGCGCTCACCGGATCCAGCGGCAGCCAGTCGCCGGCGTCGACCTCCAGGTCCAGCAGATCGCGGATGGCCTGCGCGTACTCCGCGCGGTTGAGGCGCTGGAAGGGCCGGCTGCCCGGATCCGGGGCCAGCGCGGCGGCCTCGTCGAGGCGGCGCTCCAGGGTCTCGGCCAGATTCAACAACGCGGCGGCGTCGGGGCGGCGCGGACCGGGCGGGGGCATCATGCCCGCCCGCAGCTTGCGGACCATGCGCTCGGCGACGCCGGCGTGCTCGGCGGCGTCCCTGACGTCGAACCGCTCCAGGGACAGGTTGCCGCGCAGCGTGCGGTCGTTGTGGCACGTCCTGCACGTGCCCTGGACGACCCGGTTCGCTTCGGCGTCCGCCCGGGCGGTTTGTGCGACTGCGACCTCCGGCGAGGCGCAGACCAAGGCGAGCAGGACGCCGAACCCGCCGACGACGGCAACTCGTGCCTTCATGTGCTTCGCTACCAGCCTGTGCTTCGCGGCCCGCCTGGCGAATCCGGGACGCTGGCTCGGAACAAGCGCGTACAGCCCACTAGTGTGCCCCGTCCGGACCCTGGATTCAAGGCCCGAATGGCTGCCTGGAACACCGCCAACGGATTCACCGCCGAGCCGGCTCCGCGCAGACTCCTAGAACCGCTGCAGCTCGACGAAGTTCGCGTCCTCGACCTCCAGGTCCGAATGCACGCGGGCGATCACCACCGCGTCGCCGGCCTTGACCACCCCGCGGCGCACCAGCTCGGGCTTGAGCGCTCCCAGCACGAGCCGGGCGGCCGGCGCCACCAGCGGCGACACGCTCCGGTGCAGCGCCAGTTGGCGCGCCACGGCGTCGTCGGCAGTGACCGCGTGTATCGGAATCGACGGCCGCAGGGCGGCGAGCAGTCGCGCAGTCGCGCCGCTACCGGTGACCGCCACGATGGACGTGGCGCCCGCCGCTGCGGCCAGCGTCACCGCCGCATCGCACAGCGCGCGGTCGTGCCGGTCGCCGATGGCGCCCGGGATCACACGATCCGGCTGCATCGATTCCGCATCGCGCAGCACGGCGTCGAGCGTCTGCACCACGAGCACCGGGTACTCGCCGGCCGCAGTCTCCCCGGCGAGCATGATGGCGTCCACCCCGTCGTCGACGGCGTTGGCCGCATCGCTCACCTCCGCCCGCGTCGGCCGCGGGGCATGCCGCATGGTCTCGAAGACCTGGGTAGCCACGATGACCGGCACCCCGACGTCGCGCGCCCGCCGGGTCAGGCTCTTCTGCACACGCGGCACGCGCTCGAGCGGGATCTCCAGACCCAGGTCGCCGCGCGCCACCATCACCGCGTCGGAGACGGTGAGAATGTCGTCGAACCGCTCGATGGCCTGGGGCCTCTCGATCTTCGCCACCAGGCCCACTCCATCCCCGCCGTGCGCCCAGGTCATCGCGCGGGCCTTCCGCAGATCGTCCGCGCTCTGGACGAAGCTGACCCCGAGGAAATCGACGCCCATCGCCACGCCGGCCTCGATCTCCTCCATGTCGGCGTCGGTGACGGCCGACAGCGGCAACTCGACGCCCGGTGCGTTGATGCCCTTGCGGGAGGTGAGCAGTCCGCCGTGTTCCACCTCGGCCACGATCTCCGCCCCGTCGCTGGATACCGCCCGCAGCAGAATCTGCCCGTCGTCGATCAGCAGCGTCTCGCCGCCCCGCAGCGCGGCCGCGAGCGGTTCGCAGGTGGTGGACACCCGCTCGGCGTCACCCGCGAAGTCCCCGACCGCGATCCGCAGGCGCGCACCCGCCTCGAGCTGCACGCCGTCCGGATCGGCCAGTTGCCCGATGCGAATCTTCGGACCGGCCAGATCCTGCAGCACCCCGACGATGCGGCCCGCCTGTGCGGCGCGGCTGCGCACCAGGTCCACCAGGCGCCGCCGGTCGTCGCGCGTGCCGTGGGAGGAGTTGATGCGGAACACGTCGACGCCGGCCGCGAGCAGGGCATCCACCGCGGCGTCGGATGCCGAGGCCGGTCCGAGGGTGGCGACGATCTTGGTGTGGCGCAGGCGACAACTCCTTTCGAGTCGGCTACATCATGACACGCGCACTGCCCGACCCCGACCGACCCGCGATACACTCTCGATTGCCCACAGAAATCGGAGGCGGACCGACCATGCAGCATCCCACCCCCATCGACCCTATCGACCACGCCGTCTACAGACCCGACAAGATGGGAAAGACCACCCTCTTCCGATCCGACCGCGTGATGGTGGGCCTCAACGCCTTCGAGCCCGGCCAGGAGCACAAGCTCCACGCGCACGCCGGGATGGACAAGGTGTACCACGTCCTCGAAGGCGAGGGACTGTTCCTGCTCGAGGGCCGGGAAGCGCCCATGCAGGCCGGCACCCTGCTCGTCGCCCCGGAGGGCGCGCCGCACGGGATCCGCAACACCGGAAGCGGTCGGCTGCTGGTGCTCGCGGTGCTGGCGCCGGCGCCGGCATGATCCGCAGCGAGCCTCGCCGAATAAGGATGCGCGCGCGCGCCAGGATCAATCGAGCAGACCGCAGACATCGCTCCGCGTCCTTCTCGTCGTAGTAGGCCGACGGGGTCGTCTCGCTGTCGAGTCCACTCGACATCCTGAAGGAAGCGGCCGGCTTCTATTGACATCCTGAAGAAGATGCAACAGAATCCTCTAGAAGCACAACAGGAGCTTCCATGCCGCCCGACCGAACCGACGTACTGCAGGGCACCCTCGACCTGCTGGTGCTGCGCGCCCTGGCCATCGAGCCGATGCACGGCTGGGGCCTGGCCCAGCGGATCGAGCAGATGTCGGGAGAGGTGTTCGCGATTCAGCAGGGCACGCTGTACCCCGCCCTGCAGCGGATGAAGCGCAAGGGCTGGATCGACTCGGCTTGGCGCGTGACCGAGAACAACCGCCGGGCGCGCTACTACGGACTCACCCCGCTCGGCCGCCGGCAGCTCGATGCCGAACGCGCGCAATGGGAGCGGACCGCCGGCGCCGTCAACGGCGTGCTGAACTGGGCCGAGTGAGGGCATGCCGATGAGCGGGGTGCTCTCGGACGCCGTCGTCGGGCGCCGCTTCCAGGTCCTTCTGACCGTAGGCTTCGCACTAGTCGCACGCCTGCGTCATCCGGCATGCGGACGGACGGCTCTCCGGAGCTCGTCCATCTCCAGCCGGAATCCGGGCAGCAGCGGGTCGGCGGATACCCTGTCCGGTTCCCGCAGGCGCTCGACCGGCGAATCGGGACGGTACACGAACACCTGACTGCCAGGCGGATCTATCAGCCACCCGAGCCGCGCGCCGTTCTCCATGTACTCGCGCATCTTGCCCTGGACCAGCGGCAGGCCGTCCGTCGGGGACCGGAGTTCGACCACGAAGTCCGGGCACAGCGGGAGGAACCTCTTTCGCTGCTCCGCGGTCAGGGAGGCCAGGCGGTCGTGGCTGACCCAGGCGGCATCCGGCGACCGAACCGCGCCATTGGGCAGCACGAACCCGCCCGAGGAATCGAAGGTCCTGCCCGTTCCGTCGCGCTTCGCCCAGACTCCCAACTGAATCGTGATCTCCGCATTCAGTGCGCTGGAATCCCCCCCCGCCGGCGCCATGATCGACAGCCCCCCCTGCGCGGTCCGTTCGATGCGCAACTCCCGGTTGAGCTGGCAGAGTTCGTAGAACTGATCGTCCGTGAGCTGCAGAACCGGCCGGACACGCACCAGCAGACCGGCGCCTGCCGCCGGCATCGCGCCAGGGACTTGTTGGAGGGCCACGTTCGCGTTCCTTCGATGGTCGCGAAGCAAACAGCCAGTATAGCATCGCGGATGCCGAGCGCGTTGAGCGGTGGCGCCTTCGGTGCTACTGCCTGCCGATCGCCGTCCGACCCTGCCGCAGCACGTACTTCTGGATCTTGCCGGTCGCGGTCTTGGGCAACTGGTCGACGAAGCTGAACCGGCGCGGCGCCTTGAAGTGGGCCATGTTGCCGCGTGCGTAGGCGGTGAGCTCCTCGGCGGTGGCCGACGCCCCGTCGTTCAGGACCACGAAGGCCTGCGGCGTCTCGCCCCAGCGCTCGTCGGGCACGCCAACGACGGCGATCTCGCAGATGGCCGGGTGGCGCATCATCACGCCCTCGACCTCGACCGAGGAGATGTTCTCGCCGCCGCTGATGATGACGTCCTTGAAGCGGTCGCGGATCTCGATGTAGCCGTCGGGATGGACCACCGCGGCGTCGCCGCTGTGGAACCAGCCGCCGCGCATGGCCTTCTCGGTCGCCTCGGGATCGTTGTAGTACCCCGCGGTGACCACGTTGCCGCGCACCACGATCTCGCCGAGGGTCTGCGCGTCCCGCGGAACCTCGTTGCCGTCGTCGTCGACGACGCGCAGTTCGCCCGACGTGATCAGCTCGACCCCCTGCCGCGCCTTGACGGTGGCCCGCTCGTCCACCGACAGGCCGCGGTGCTCGGGACGGGGCTCGCAGACGGTGATGAACGGCGCGGTCTCGGTCAGTCCGTAGACGTGGATCAGCTCCCACCCGAACTCGCCCTCGAGCCGCTGAATGGTCGCGGCGGCCGGGGGCGCCCCGGCCGTCATCACGTTGACGCCGCGCCGAACCTCGCCCCGGGCGTCGGCGGGCGCGTTCGCCAGCATGATCAGCACGGTCGGGGCCGCGCACATGTGCGTGACCGACTCGTCGCGCATGAGGCGGAACGCCAGCGCCGGATCCACCGCGCGCAGGCAGACGTGCGCCCCGCCCACGGCGGTGACGACCCAGGTGAACGTCCAGCCGTTGGCGTGGAACATCGGCAGCGTCCACAGGTACCGCGTCGCGCAGCTCATGGGCCAGTGGACGAGCGTGCCGACGACGTTCGCCCAGGCGTTCCGGTGCGTGATCATCACGCCCTTGGGGCGCGACGTCGTGCCGCTGGTGTAGTTGATGGTCAGCAGGTCGCTCTCGTCCACCTCGGCCGCCTCGAAGACCGGCTCCTCGGCCCCGAGCAGCGCCTCGTAGTCGAGCCATCCGGCACGCGCGCCCTCCAGGGCTACCAGATACTCGACGCCCGGGCAGTCCGCGCGGACGCCGTCGACCGCCTCCAGGTAGTCCGCGTGCGCGCACACCACCTTCGCGCCGCTGTGGCCGATGATGTAGGCGATCTCGTCCGGGGTCAGCCGGAAGTTGATGGGCACCAGCACGGCGCCGATCTGCGGCACGGCGTAGAACGACTCGAGCTGCGCGTGGGTGTTCGGCGCGATATAGGCGACCCGGTCGCCCTTGCGGACGCCCAGCCTCTGGAGGGCCGCGGACCAACGGTCGCAACGCGCGAAGAACTCGGCGTAGGTGAACCGGTGCGATCCGTCGATCACCGCCTCGCGATCCCCGTACAGGCTGCGGGCGCGGCGCTGAAACTCCAGCGGCGTGAGCGGCGTCTCCACGATGGCCCCGGATGATACCATGCAGGATTGAGCACCCTGCCGCTCGTCGGGCAGTGGGGCCACGCCACCCTGCGGAGAGCAGTGAAGCGCGCTTGCGGACCCAGAACCGGCCCGCCGGGCGCAGATTGCGGAGACTTGCCATGACGTTCGTTTCAGCGCTCGAGCCGAAGCCGGTCTGGAGCCACTTCGACACCATCCTGACCATTCCGCGCGCCTCCAAGGACGAGGAACGGATGCGGCGGCACGTCATCGCGGCGGCAGGGGCGGCCGGATGCGACCACGCGGTCGACGGCGCCGGCAACGTGGTGGTGCGCAAGCCGGCCAGCGCCGGCCGGGAGGGGGCGCCGGTCACCATCCTGCAGTCGCACCTCGACATGGTGCAGGAGAAGAACGCCGACGTGGCCTTCGACTTCAGGACAGACGCCATCGTGCCGCGGCGGGAGGGGGCGCATCTCTACGCCACCGGCACCACGCTCGGTTCCGACAACGGGATCGGCGTCGCAGCCATGCTTGCCGTGATGGATTCCACCGACCTCGCGCACGGACCGCTGGAGCTGCTGTTCACGATCGACGAGGAGACCGGGCTCACCGGCGCCGCGCAGCTCGACGCGGGCCTGCTGTCCGGACGCCGGCTGATCAACCTCGACTCCGAGGAGGAGGGCATCCTGTACGTCGGCTGCGCCGGCGGCGGCGACATGCGGCTCTCCCTCGGCGTGACGGCGGCCGGGACCGGCGGCGGCGACCGGGCGGTGACGGTGGCTCTGCGAGGGCTCAAGGGCGGCCACTCCGGGTGCGACATCCACCTGCAGCGCGGCAACGCGGTCTGCCTGCTGGCCCGCGCCCTCTGGGCAGCCCACGCCGGCGCGCCGTTCCGCCTCGCCCGCCTCGAAGGAGGCAGCGCCCACAACGCCATCCCGCGCGAGGCGTTCGCGACCATCGTGGCCGCGGCGTCGGACGTCGACTCGATCGCCGCGGCCGTGCGAGCCGAGTTCGAGTCGTTCCGGGAGGAGTATCGGCCCGCCGACCCGGGCATGACCCTGGACATCGGCGACGCCGCGGCGGCGAGCCAGGCCTGGGAAGCCGACGCCACGGCCACCGTGCTGCGGCTCATCTCCAGCCTCCCGCACGGCGTCGAGGCGATGAGCTACGACATCCCCGGCCTCGTCGAAACAAGCAACAACGTCGCCACGGTCAAGGGCTCGAACGGCTCCCTCGTCATCACCACCAGCTCGCGCTCCTCGGTGGACGCGGAGCTCGACGCCTTGCGCCGCCGCATTCGCGCGACCGGAGAGCTCGCCGGCGCGAACGTGGACGTGCGCCCCGCCTACCCGGGCTGGAAGCCGAACATGGAGTCGGAGGTGCTGGAGGTCGTGAAGCAGGTGCACGCGCGGGAGCTGGGCTCGGAACCGAAGGTCGCGGCGATTCACGCCGGATTGGAGTGCGGGATCATCGGCAAGAAGATCCCCGGCATGGACATGATCTCGTTCGGCCCGGTCATCGAGGCCCCCCACTCCCCCGACGAGCGGGTCCATATCGACTCGGTGGGCCGCTTCTACCGGTTGCTGACGGCGACACTTGCCGAGCTGGCGTAAACCGCGGCCGGCCGTCGCCGGTGGCCCCCGGCGCCCGCGGAAGCACGCACCGCGCTTTGAAGCCCCTCCGCATCAGAGACGTGCTGTCTGGCCTGCCACGCCCGCGGAAGCACGCACCGCGCTTCGAGCCCTTTCGCGAGGCGTGCCCGCGCGCGGAGCCTCAGGGTTTCGCCGCCTGCTGCCGCTCCTCGTGGCGGGCTCCGCCGAGGATGCCGGTCACGGCGCGGTTGCCCTCGTGGCAGGCGTACTCGTAGAGGTCGTAGCTCATGTCGCGCTTCAGCGGCAGCTCGAGGGTCCACGGCCGGGTATAGACGTTCGGATCCTCGACGCGCACGTCCCAGTCGAGAACGTCCTCGGCCACCCGGGTGAAGCGCTCCACCAGCCGCAGCTCGCGGCTGACCGGGACGCCGTGCATCCGGCCCGCGTTCTGGTTCGGGGTGATCCAGCCCTTGGGGGTGAAGTTCCGCGTCTCCACTACCAGGGTCTCCCCTTCCCAACGACCGCGCGCGTCGCCCATCCACTGGGAGATCTTCGAGTCGACGAAGGGGCGGTCGTCCAGCGGGATGATCCGGGGCTCGCGCACCATCTCGTACAGGATGACGACGTAGCCGGGGATCTGGAAGATCTGGTTGCCGGTGTTGTAGGTGTTCGGGATCATCGAGCCCGGCATGCCGCGGGTTATGCAGCGGCTGTAAGGGCTCATGTTCTCGTGCGAGTCGGTGCGGTTGGCGACGAGCCACCGGGCGCGCGCATCGGCTTCCGGCCGGGTGGGCACACGCCCTGTCGGCGGGTCGGCGATCATCGACGTGCGCCGGGTGTAGACGACCGACTCGCGGGGGTCGCTCCAGAAGTAGTTGTAGCCGCGAGCCAGGCTCCCGGACACGGTGGTCCGCGTACTGCCCGGCGCGTTGTCGCGCTCGAGCATCTCCCGGCCGCGGCGCTCGATCTCGGCCGCCTCCTCCTCGGTGTGGAAGGCCTGGTCGCCCAGCCGCGCCGGCCGCTCCAACGGCGTCAGGGTGTCGTTGGTCCAGATGCCGGAGATGTCCGGCTGGCCGTCGGCGGTGCGCGGCGCGCGGTATTCGGGATCGGGCGCGACGCGCGGCTGCCCGGTAGCGATGTCCGTCAGCGTCAACGCCAGCATCGCCACCGCGACCGTGGCTGCAATCCGCTTGTGCATCGCTTCTCCGTCGATTCTCTCCGGACGCTGCAATGCGCGTCCTCGAAAGTGGCCTGTGGGGTCTGCTCGGGATCAGAATCGATCCTCCCG
>CAZMWA010000169.1:0-29545 GCA_964569405.1 uncultured Vicinamibacteraceae bacterium
GTAGGGGCGCAGGTGCGCGTAGCCACGACGGAACTCGGGATCGAGGAGGAGATGCTCGGGTCCGGTCGGACGCTGCGCCACAACGGGCGGCTCCGCCCAGGCGGCCCGATGGCGGACGCCCCGGAAGCGCTGCGGGCTGGCCGCGATCTGCGCCTCGAGCACCGGCGCCACGCGGTCGCCGAGGAGCAGGTCTGCCGAACCCACGATGCCGGTCGCCACCCGGGTCTCACCGTACTGGCCGCTCGCGCTCATGGCGGCGACGCCCTGCACGAACTCCGTCTCGCCCACGACACGCAGCTCCTCCGGACCGTCCGCCCGATACATCGCGCTGCACTCGACGAAGACGGTCTGACGGACGTTGTGCGTGTTCGTGTCTTCGAGCAGCTCCTCCAACAGGTAGCGGTTGCCCGGGCGATCCCACAGGTGGTGGTGCGGGTCGATGATGGGCAGCTCCGGCTCTAGCACCGCCTCGTCGGTCAACGCCAGCCAGTCGGCGCGGGGACCGCTCGGCGCCGTGCCCCGGGTCTGGGCGTGAGCGCGCATCGAGCCAGGCAGACCGGCCGTTACCGCCGCGGCCCCGAGGGCGCCCGCCGCCGCTCGACCGAAGAACATCCGTCGCGTGATGTCATCCATTGTCGTTAACTCCTTGCGCCTTGCGAGGGCCTCGCCGTCACTCCGGCAGCGTCAGCATGACTTCCGCTGCACCTGGGGCGTCACCAGGCGGACGGCCGGGAAGTACGTGCGGATCCGCGACGGATCGGCCGTCGCCAGCCGCCAGCCCATGATCTGTGCGTGGGCGCCGATGAAGAAGTCCGGCAGCGGCGTACGCGGGGCGTCCTTGCCGGACTGCCGCTGCCGGCGCTGGCGGTATCGGGTATAGGCCCCGGCGCACACGGCCGCGGCGGCCGCTGGTACGTCGAGGATCTCCACGCCCCAACTGCGAACCCGATCCGCGGCGGTCGCGGGCTGCCGCTCGCCGACGCAGATTTCCGCGAGGCAGACGGCGTTGATGGCTGCTCCTTCCGCTGAGGCGGCCCCCGCAATCGTCGACCGAGCCCATTCCTGGTGTCGGGATTCGCCGTTGGATGCGTAGATGAGGACGTTGGCGTCGAGGAGCAGCATGGCGAGCAGCTACCGCGTGCGGCGCCGCAGCTCCTCCCACGAGAGTGTGGGATGCAGGGGCGCTCTCGACATGGCCTCCAGGCACTCTTCCCGGCTCTTCGGGGACCGGATGTCAGGCGGGCGCAGACGCACTAGCAGGAGCTGATCGTCCCCCCGTGGTTGAACGTCGAAGACGTCACCGGGCTTGGCCCCGGGGATGACTACGCGTCGTTTGGAATCTGCACGCGCTACCGCCATGGTGGGATTGTCCCACCGCCGCGCGACACCGTCAACCCGACGACGGCGCGATACGGTCGTCGTTGGCGATGGCGCCGCGCCTGATAAGCTGAGCACCGCGTTGACGAGCAGCTCCACTGGCGCCCCGCACGATCGCCCTGGCAACCCGCGCTGGCAGACGCCGGCGCTGGTGCTGGCGGCGGCGTGCGCCATCGCGCTGATCGGCTTCGGCGCACGCTCTATCTTCGGCCTGTTCCTGGAGCCGATGACCACGGCGCGCGGCTGGGGGCGCGAGACGTTCGCGCTGGCCCTGGCGGTCCAGAACCTCATGTGGGGCGTCGCCCTGCCGTTTGCCGGGGCGCTCAGCGACCGGTTCGGGTCGCCGCGGGTGCTGGCCCTGGGGGCGCTGATCTACGCTGCCGGCATCTGGGGCATGACCGTCGCCGACAGCGCCGGCATTCTGCACCTGACGGCCGGCATCCTGGTGGGGGTCGGGGTGGCGTTCACCGCGTTCTCCATCGCGCTCGCTGCCATGGCGAAGGTGGTGGGCCCCGAGCGGCGCTCGCTGGCCCTGGGATTGGGGACGGCGGCCGGGTCGGCCGGGCAGGTGGTCTTCTCGCCGCTCGGCCAGGTCTTCATCTCCGCCTACGGGTGGCAGACCGCGCTGCTGTGCCTGGCCGGGTCGGTGCTCCTGATCCTGCCGCTGGCCCGCGCGCTGCCCGGCTCGCCGGCCGTTCGCGGCGCGGCGCCGGCGGCCGAGCTGTCCCTGCCGGACGCCCTGCGCGAGGCGTTCGGCCACCGCGGGTACGCGCTGCTGACCACCGGCTTCTTCGTCTGCGGCTTCCACGTCGCGTTCATCACGGTTCATTTCCCCGCCTACGTCCGCGACCTCGGGCTCTCCGCCGCGGTGGGCGCGGGGGCGATCGCCGTCATCGGCCTGTTCAACATCATGGGCTCGTTCGCCTCCGGCGCCGCCGGCCAGCGCTGGAGCAAGAAGTGCGGGCTGAGCGCCATCTACGCCTCGCGTGCGGTCGCCATCACGGCACTGATGCTGCTGCCGAAGACCGTCGCCGTCATCTACCTGTTCGCGGCCGTGATGGGCCTGCTGTGGCTCTCGACGGTGCCGCTCACCACCGGCATCGTCGGGCAGATCTTCGGCGTGCGCTATCTGGCCACGCTGTTCGGCGTGGTGTTCCTGAGCCACCAGCTCGGCAGCTTCCTCGGGGTGTGGCTGGGGGGGCGACTCTTCGACGCGACCGGATCGTACGACGGCGTCTGGTGGGCCGGCGTCGTCCTGGGTCTCGCCGCGGCGCTGATTCACCTGCCGATCGACGAGCGGCCGATCGTCCGCCGCCCGGCGACCGCACCGGCCGCCGGAACCTGCTGACGCGGAGAACACGATTGACCGTCTCGCCGGTCGTGTGAATACCATAGGCTCATTGCGGCGCCATTGTGCCCGCCGCCGGGGCGATCCCGCGCGGCGGGCGGCCATTCCGCGCAGCATCGTCGCGGCCGACGTCCGGCAGCCCGTGGCGAGGCGCCGCAGGAGGTCACTGATGAAGAACGCCTGGGTGCTCCCAATCGTGTTGAGCCTGTCGGTCGCAACCGCGCTGGCGCAGACCGCCGACGAGCTCGTCGGCGACCCGCAGACCCCCGAGGACGTCATCACGCACAGCATGGGCTACGACCGCAAGAGCTACAGCCCGCTGGCGCAGATCGACCGGTCCAACGTTCACCGCCTGGTGCCCGTCTGGCGCACGAGCCTGATGAACGACTTCGGCGAGCTGGCCACGCCGATGGTGTACGACGGCGTCATGTACGTGATCAACGGGCGCTGGACGTTCGCCATCGACGTCGACACCGGGCGCCAGATCTGGCGCACGCCGGTCGTCCTCGAGGAGGGGACGCGCCGCACGCCGTTCAACCGCGGCGCACCAGTCCTCTACGAGGGCAAGCTGTACCGCGTCACGCTGGACAACCACGTGATCGCGCTCGACATGGAAACCGGCGAAGAGGTGTGGAGGCAGAAGTTCGCCGAGGGGAGCGAGGGCTACTACGCGACGGGCGCGCCGGTGGTGGCGGGCGGCGTGCTGATCTCGGGGATGTCGGGCGGCGAGTCCACGACGCGGGGATTCCTCGACGGCTGGGACCCGGAGACCGGGGAAAAGCTGTGGCGCCGCCACACCATTCCCGCGCCGGGCGAGCCCGGGTTCGAGACGTGGCCGGCGGACACCGATGCGTGGCAGTTCGGCGGGGCGCCCACGTGGCGGACCGGCTCGTACGACCCGGAGCTGGACCTCGTCTACTGGGGCACCGGGAATGCCGCTCCGTGGGACCCGCGGGCGCGCGGCGAGCTGGACAGCCTGTACGCATCCAGCGTGATCGCGGTGCGGCCCGGCACCGGCGAGATCGTCTGTCACTACCAGTACACGCCCAACGACGCCTACGACGTGGACGGCGCCGACGAGCACGTGCTGGCCGACATGGAGGTCGACGGACGGCTCCGCCAGGTGATGATCCAGGCCAACAAGAACGGCTTCCTGTACGTGCTCGATCGCACCGACTGCAGCCTCATCGCCGCGCATCCCTACGTCAGGGTCAACTGGGCCACGCACATCGACCTCGAGACCGGCCGGCCGGTGCTGACCGACCTCTACGAGCGCATCCTCTCCGGCGCGCAGGTCGCCATCTGGCCGTCGCGCGGCTCGAACGCCGTGCCGATCGCCTTCAATCCGGACACCGGCCTCGTCTACACGAGCGCGTGGCACGTGCCGCGCATCGTGCAGCTCGAGGAGCCGCGGGAGCGGGTCATCGGCGGGCGCGCGATCGGCATGTCCAGCCGCTTCCCGGACTTCGAACCGGGCGAGCTGCTCGGCCACCTGGTGGCGATCGATCCGCTGACCGGCGAGAAGAAGTGGGAAGTGCCGATGATCGATTTCCCGAACTCCGCGGGCATGCTGGCGACGGGCGGCGGGCTGGTGTTCACCGGCAATCTGACCGGCGAGTTCGTCGCGCTCGACGAAGCCACCGGCGAGACGCTGTGGGAGTTCCAGACCGGCTCGAGCATCAATTCGACGGCGATCACCTACACCCGCGACGGGCGGCAGTACGTGAGCGTGGCCTCGGGACTCGGCGGCGGCCTTGCCAACCGCTACGTGCGGGGCAGGGTGCCGACCGGGGGCTCGCTGTTCACCTTCGCGCTGATGCCGGAGTAGGTACGCCGGACGGTTGCAGTTGACATCTGATGCGTCGGAAAACAACATCTGATGTCATGCGAACCACCATCGATATCGCCGCGCCGCTTCTCGAAGAGCTGAAGCGCATCAAGGAGAGGAACGGTGGCACCCTGGGTGAGCTGGTCAACGGGCTGCTTGCGGAGGGTTTGAAGCAGCGCCGTCCCGAGACGGCCTCCAGGGAGCTGACCTGGACCAGCCAGCCGATGCGCGCACGCGTCGACCTCGATGACAAGGAGGCCGTTCACGCGCTGCTCGACGATGACGGCGCATGAGCTACACCGTCGACGTCAACGTCCTCCTGTACGCGTCGGACCACGGGTCGCCGTTCCACGATGCTGCCGCCGCCTTCCTGCGCGAGCGAGCGGAAGACCCGGACATCTTCTGCCTCACGTGGCCGGTCATCATGGGGTATCTGCGGTTGGCTACCCATCCGCGGCTGTTCGAGAGGCCGCTGGCTCCGCGCGCTGCGGTCGACAACATTGCCGCGTTGTTGGACTTGCCGCGGTGTCGCCTGGTGAGCGAGCCGGAGCATTTCCTGGAGGTGTACCGCGACGTCGCCGTCGAGGTCGCAGCGCGTGGCAACCTCGTGCCGGACGCGCACGTGGCCGCGCTCGCGAGAGCACACGGCATTCGTACGATGTATTCCCACGACAGGGACTTCAGGAAGTTTCCGTTTCTGCGCGTGGTCGACCCTGTTGGGTAAACCCGGCGCACGGCTACGGTTCGAACTGCGCTTCCTTGAGGCGGAAGCCGGCGGCCAGCTCGGGATCGTCCTCCAGGCCGAGGACGCGGCGGGCGATGTACTCGCCGAGGACGGGGCCGAACTTGAACGCCTCGACGGAGCCGCCGCCGAGCAGCCAGACGTTGTCGAAGTCGGGGTGGCGGTCGACGATGAAGTTCCGGTCGACGCTAATCTCGTAGTGGCAGGCGCGGGTCTCGTTGAGCGGGGCGCCGGCGAGATCCGGGAAGTGCCGGTCGAGGATCTCCCGCGGGCGCGCGTGCGCCTCCGGCGGGATCCAGCGGTCGCTCGTGTCGGGATCCGCCGGCGGACGGCCGCCGATGCGGACGCGGAAGCCGCGGTGGTCGGGCGGGAGCGCGGGCCAGCCGGTGCAGCCC
This sequence comes from uncultured Vicinamibacteraceae bacterium, assembly GCA_964569405.1. GTDB lineage: Bacteria > Acidobacteriota > Vicinamibacteria > Vicinamibacterales > UBA8438 > JAAXGX01. The sequence goes on from CAZMWA010000169.1 coordinate 5,691, forward strand.
GGCACGCCGTAGCTCGGCATGTGCGGGTGGGAGAAGCGCGTGTCGCCGGGCGGCACCGCGAAATAGAACACGTGCCCGATGGGGTTGCGCAGGCGGCGCCCCATCAGCGCCGGAAAGAGCTTGGGGAACCAGGGGCCGCAGGCGAAGAGGACGCTGCCCGCCGAGAGGGCGTCGCCGTTGGCGAGCGCCACCGTCTCGAGCGTCGCGCCGGCCCGGTCGCCGGGCGCCGCCCGGCCGATGCGCACGGCGCCGCCCTCCTCCTCGAAGACCCGCGCTACCGACTCCATCGCTCGCCGCGCGCGCACGACGCCGGCCGCCGGCTCGTGCAGGGCGAGGCCGAGATTGTCGAAGCGGATCCACGGCCAGCGGTACGCCACCTCGTCCGGCGTCAGCACCTCGTAGGCCACGGCCAGCGCGTCCCAGTGGCTGCGCGTGGTCTCGATGTAGGGTCCCGACTGCTCGCGCAGGATGAGGTCGCCCGTCTGGAAGAACAGCCGCGGGAGGAGCCGGTCGCGGCCGCTCTCGTCCCACTCGATCCACTTGCGGATGGCGTCGTTGGCCCAGCGTGTCCAGAGGCGCCCGTGGGGCCGGTCGCCGTACGACGACCGCACGCCGCGCGTCTCGCCGCCGGAGGTCTGGCGCGAGTTGCCCGGGCCGTAGGCGTCCACGACGGTCACGCGGGCGCCGAGCCGCTGCAGGTGCAGCGCGGTCCAGAGACCGAACGTGCCGGCCCCGACCACGACGACGTCGGGCGAGCGACCGCTCTGGCCGGCGGCCGCAACCGGGCGGGCGTGTGACGCGGCGCCGGGCTGCCCGGCGCCGACACCGGCGCCGATGGCCGCAGCCGTGGTGGTGGTGATGAACCGGCGTCTGTCGACTGCCATGGCGCGAACGGAACGCACCACGGACTCCTGGGGACGGAGCGGGACCCGGTCCCGCCCCGCCCGATCGGGACGTGGCGCCGTGGCGCGTCCTACCGCGCTTCGGGCTCCCTCAGGATGTCGGGCGGACTGGGGGCCGCGCCGAGCTGCCGCAGCAGCGCCGCCGTCGTGTCCGACTTGATGTAGTTGCCGCCGGTGTGGATGCCCTCGGCGATGACCAGCGGCGTCCACTCACGGTGGTTCCTGGCGTCCATCTCGGCGCCCCGCGCGACCAGGAACTGCACGATGGAGTCCGCCTGCTCGCGCCAGGCGGCGCCGTGCAGCGCGGTGTCGCCGGCCGCGTTCACCGCGTTCACGTCGGCGCCCAGCTCGACGCAGAGGGTGACCGCCCGCAGGGCCTCGCCCTCCGCCGAGCGCGTGATGCCGGGCGCGTGGCCAACGCCGGCCGCCACCATCAGCGGCGTCGTGCCGTTGTCGGTGGGGATCAACGGGTCAGCGCCTTGCGCGATCAGCTCGCGCATCACGTCCACGTCGTTGGCCTTGGCCGCGATCAGGAACGGCGTCGCGCCCTTCATGTTGCCGAGGTGGCCCTTCACCTGGATGCCGAATCCCGGCGTGCGATTGGTCTTGACGTCGAGATCCGCCCCGTGGGCAATCAGCAGCCGCACGGCCCGCAGCCGGTCCGGATCGCGCAGCCCGCCGAACGCGCTCCACTGGTTGCCCTCGACGACGCCGTTCGACAGGTCGTTCAACTCGGTGTCCCACTTGCCGGCCGCCCAGTGCAGCGGTGTGAAGCCGGGTCCGAGGTTGGGGTCGGCGCCCTGGTCGAGCAGGAACTCGGCGTACTCGAGGTGGCGCCGGATAATGGCGATGACCAGCGCCGTCGTGCCGTCCGCCGCGGCCGCGTTGACGTCTGCACCGGCTGCCAGCAGGGTCTCCGTCGTCTCGCGGTAGCCCTCGCGGGAGGCGAGCAGCAGCGCCGTGTAGCCGGTCGTCGTCCGTGCGTCCACCTCGGCGCCGCGGGCCAGCAGCGACCGCACCACATCGGTGTGGCCCTCCCAGGCGGCCCACATCAGGGCGGTCTGGCCGCGGGCGAGCTCCGCGGCGTTCACGTCCGCGCCGCGGTCCAGCAGCGGCCGCACCGCCGCCGGCACGCCCGTGCGGGCGCAGGTCATGAGCGCCGTCTCGCCGTTCGTCTGCGCGCCGAGCGGATCGGCGCCGGCCTCGAGCAGGCGCTCGACCATCCCCGGGCTGGCGTTGATGCAGGCCAGCGTCAGGGGCGTGACGCCGTAGCGGGTGGCCGCGTTGGCGTCCGCGCCCGCCGCGAGCAGCAGGCCGGCGATCTCCGCGTGGTTCCACTGCGCGGCCCAGTGCAACGGCGTGAAGCCGTCGCCGCCGGTCTCGTTCACCGGCGCGCCCGCCGCCAGCAGCGCCCGTACCGCCGCGCTGTCCTGATGCCGGACGGCCTCGGTCAGCCGCGCGTCGGCGGCCGCGCCCGCCAGGCTCGCGCCGGCCAGCAGCAGGACGATCGCCCCGATTGCTCGTCGCATGTCGATGTGCATCGTGGTCTCACCCCTTACACGTTGGACACGATCGGCAGCTCGCCCGTGCTGTCGCCCAGACTCTCGGCCGGGACCCCCATCTTCTCGAGCAGCGTCAGATGCAGGTTCGCCAGCGGGGTGCCTTCCGGCGCCTGCATGTGGCGCCCGCCCCTGATGGTGCCGCCGCCGCCGCCGGCCACCACGATCGGGAGCTCCAGCGGATCGTGGGCGTTGCTGTTCCCCATGCCGGCGCCGTAGAGGATCATCACCTGGTCGAGGAGCGAGGCGTCGCCGTCCTGGGTCGTGCGGAGCTTCTCGAGGAAGCGCGCGAAGATCCCCATGTGGAGGGTGTTGATCCGGGCCAGCTTCTCGATCTGCTCGGGACGGTGGCGGTGGTGCGACACGGGGTGGTGCGGCTCGTTGACCCCCACCTCCGGGTAAGTGCGCACGCTCTTCTCGCGGCCGTAGAGGAACGTGGAGACGCGGGTGAGGTCGGCCTGGAACGCCACCAGCATCAGGTCGAACATCAGGCTGGCGTACTCCTCGAAGTCCGCCGGGATGCCGGCCGGCTGCGCCACCTCGGGCAGGCCGCGGTCGCTCTGCGACTCGGCGATCTGGATGCGCCGCTCGATGTCGCGCACCGAGTCGAGGTAGCCGGCCAGCTTGGAGCGGTCGCCGCGGCCGAGCTTGCGCACCAGGTCCGTGAGCTCGTCGTTCACCGAGTCGAGGATGCTGCGGTCCATCCGCAGCGCGCGCAGCCGCGCCTCGCGGCCGGTGCTGCCCACCGCGCCGAACAGGTTCTCGAACACGGCGCGCGGATTGGTCTCCATCGGCATCGGCGTGTTGGCGTCGCGCCAGGCCAGCGTGGCGCTGTAGGCGCAGCCGTAGCCGTCCTCGCACTGGCCCACCAGCTCGTTGGCTTCCAGTGACAGCTCGAGCGAGGGCAGCTGCGTGTCCTCGCGCAGGGCGTGGGCGGCGAGCTGGTCCATCGACACGCCGACCTCGAGGGTCGTGTTCGTGCCGGAGGCCTTCACGGCGTGCGCGCCGGTCAGGTACGCCGCCTGGCAGCGCGAGTGGTCGCCGTCGCCCTCGTTCAGCCGCTGCTTGGCTTCCTGGTTGGCGGTGCCGCTGACCACCAGCACGCGGTCCTGCACGGGCGCCAGCGGCGACAGGATCGGCGTGAGCTCCAGGCTGCCCTCGGCGGCCGGCGTCCAGTTCGGCATGCTCATGCCGTTGGGCACGTAGACGGCGCCGAGCCGCTTGATGGGACGCGCCGCGCTGTTGCGCACCGCGGCGAACGCCGGCACCATGCTGTCGAGCAGCGGCAGCGCGATGGTCGCGCCGAGACCCCGGAGCGCCGTGCGGCGCGACAGGTACTTCTTCGTAATCACCATCTGGAACCCCTCTTCCGCAATGCCGATCGGGATGACGACACGGCTGCTGCTCCTACTGCTGCGCGACAGACGCGACCTCGCGCGCCTTCCGCATCTGAAACGGCTGACTCCCGGCGATGCCCAGGACGAGCGACGACCAGCGGTAGTCGTCCGCGGCGGCGTCGCGCATGATGGCGCGCACCGCCGGCATGTCGTAGTGCTGCACCGCGCGCCCGAGGGCGTAGGTCAGCAGTCGCTCGGTGAAGTTGTGGACGAACTCCTCGCGGTGCGCCAGCAGCGCCTGCCGGAACTCGCCCGGATTGCCGAACGTCGTGCCGTCCGGGAGCGCCCCAGACGCGTCGATCGGCGTCGCGCCGTCGGTGGTTCGCCACTGCCCGATGCCGTCGAAGTTCTCGAGCGCGAACCCGAGCGGGTCGATCCGCGCGTGGCAGGCCGCGCAGGCGGGGCTGCGGCGGTGCGCCGCCATCCGCTCGCGCATCGACGCCGACGCGTGACCCGGCGCGTCCGACTCCTCGAGGGCCGGCACGTCGGCCGGCGGCGCCGGCGGCGGCGCGCCGAGGATGTTGTCGAGCAGGTACTTGCCGCGCACCACCGGCGACGTGCGCGTGGCGTACGACGTGACGGTCAGCACGCTCGCGTGGCCCAGCAGGCCGGCCCGATTGGGGTCGCTCATCGCGACGCGCCGGAAGTGCGCCCCGTAGACGTTCGGGACGCCGTAGAAGCGGGCCAGCCGCTCGTTCAGGAACGTGTAGTCGGCCGTCAGCAGCTCCTCGAGCGGCCGGTCGTCGCGCATCTGGCTCTCGAGAAACAGCTCCGTCTCGCGCTGGAAGAACTCGCGCAGGTTGTCGTCGAACTCCGGATACGTGCTCGCGTCCGGATCCACGGCCTGCAGGTTCCGGACGAGCAGCCACTGTCCTCCGAAGTTCCTCGTCAGCGCCGCGGCCCGGGGATCGGACAGCATGCGCCGCACCTGCGCCTCCAGCCCTTCCGGATCCCGCAGCTCGCCGCCCGCCGCGGCGTCGAGCAGCTCGTCGTCCGGGATGCTGCTCCACAGGAAGAACGACAGGCGGGAGGCCAGCTCCACGTCGCTGATCGCGTAGACGGCGTCCGCCGCCAGGTGCGCCGGATCGCGCTCGATGCGGAACAGGAACTCCGGCGAGATCAGCAGTCGCGTGAGCGCCTCCTGGATGCCACGCTCGAAGCCGCCCTCGGCATGCCCGGCGCGGTAGAAGCGCAGCAGCGTCGCGATGTCCGCGTCGGTCACCGGGCGCCGGTAGGCCCGCCGCGCGAGCGCCTCCAGAATCTCCCCTGCGCACGGCTCGCCGTCCTCGCCCGCGGCGGGGCGGCAGATGAAGATCCGCCGCCGGCTCGGCGTGTCGCCCGGGCCGGTCGGATCGAACGGGCCCTCGAGCCGCACGTAGTCGATGTCCATGCGCGGCGCCTCGTAGGTCGAGCTCGTGTGCCGCGGCGGGAGCAGCGTCGGCGCCGGCCCTTCCTGCAGGACGCTCTTCCGGACGAAGGCGACCCCGAGCGTGTGCATTCCCGCCGTCACGGGGAAGCGCACGTTGAGCGCCTCGTCCGCCGCCAGGTCGTAGCGCGAGGTGCGGTAGTAGCGGTCGGTCTGCTCGCACTCCGGCGCATCCGAGTCGGCGCAGCCGCCGCCGATGCGGAAGCGCGTGACCGGCGCGCCGTCGAGCAGCACGTCGATCTCCTCGCGCGTGGCGATGGCGCGAATCTTCGAGTTCGTGAAGTTCTTGCCCAGCCGGACCTTGACGACGTAGTCGCCGTCGAGCGGAAAGTAGTGGCGGATGGCCGTGCCGCCGCGCGTGCCGTACGGCAGGTCCTCGTTCATGCGCTCGTCCTGCCGCAGGCCGCGCGACAGGTCGAAGGTCTCGATGCCGGGACCGATCGTCGGATCGCCGACGGCGAGCCGGCTGATCTTGCGCGCCGCGACCAGGTAGCGCTGCAGCAGCGTCGGCGACATCGAGAGAACCTCGGCGATGTTGTCGAGGCCGTGGTCCGACTCGTCGGGCGGCAGCAGCGTCGCGGGATCGATCTCCAGCGCGAGCAGGTCGCGGATCGCGTTGCCGTACTCGAACCGGTTCAGGCGGTGGTCGGCCGGCCGGCCCGGGTTCGGATGCACCGCGGCCTCGCGGTCGAGCTCGCTCTCGAGCCAGGCGACGAAGGCGTCGAGCACGTGCGCGTCCGGGCGGCTGCGCCCGGTCGGCGGCATCGCGCCGCTGCGCACCTTGCGCACCACCTTCTCCCAGGTGGCGCCGTCCGCCCCGATGTGCCCGGCGTCGGCCTGATCGAGCAGCAGGCCCGCCGTCTGCAGCCTCTCGTTGTGGCAGGCGACGCAGTACTGGTCGAGGAGGGCGCGGGCGTCCGGCGGCGCCTCCGGTGGACCGGCCGCGTGCAGGGCTGCCGGCAGGCAGGCCAGCGCCAGCAAAACGGCGCATCCGCACGACACGACGCGTGACAGTCTAGGCATCCCGCTCTCCTCAAGCGCACCGCGCGGAGCCGCAATTCGCCTTCACGCGCGATGCTAGCACGCCGGCCGCACCTGTCAAGTCCGCGCAGCCCCGTCCAAGGGAAGCCCGGGTCAGGACTGCGCCGGCAGCCTGAACGCGAGCAGCTCGCCGGAGTAGTTTCCGCCGCTGACGGCCACGACGAGGTACTGCCGCCCGTCGTGCATGTAGGTCATCGGCGAGCCGCTCTGCGGGGCGGGCATGTAGACCGCGCCGACCTCCGCGCCGGTGGCCTTGTCGTAGGCCCGCAGCATGGCGCCGCGCCGCCCGGACGGCGTCCGGAAGTAACCCATCTCGCCGGAGATGACGAGGGTCTTCGTGACCAGGACGCCCGGCGCGCCCGTGCGGCCGGTGCGCGGGAGGTCGACGCCGGCCAGCGCCGGGTGGTTGCGCACGAAGTCCGGGGTCTCGCCGTGCGGGATCTGCCACAGGATCTCGCCCCGGTCCATGTCGATCGCGCTGATCCGGCCCCACGGCGGCTTCAGCAGCGGCAGGCCCCGCACGGTCGTCCGGGCGTTGCCGCTCGCGCCGCCGCCCCGGCCGCTGACCACGCGTTGCCCACCGCCCACCTGCGACCCGGCGCCGGCGGTGCGGCGGGGCCCGGTGATCGCGTTGCCCTGGATGTACTCCAGGTCCGACTGGTCCGGATCGGGGGGGACGAGCCCGAGCGCGCTGAACGCCGCACTCGACGGCACGTAGATGATGCGGGTTTCCGGATCGTACGCGCCGCCCGGCCAGTTCGTCCGGGACGGACGGATGAAGGTGCCCAGGGGACCCTCCCGGCGGCTGACGACCGGCGGCGTGAAGATCGGGCCCATCCGGTAGCGCGACGCCACCTCCAGCGCCTCGGCCCGCAGCTCGGGCGTGAAGTCGATCAGGTCGTCGACGGTGACGCCCTGGCGGTCGTAGGCGGGCGGCCGGGTCGGGAACGGCTGCGTCGGCGAGTACCACTCGCCCGGCACGTCGCCGGCCGGCACCGGCCGCTCCTCGATCGGCCAGACCGGCTCGCCCGTCTCGCGGTCGAAGACGTACAGGAACACCTGCTTGGTTGCCTGCGCCACCGCCTTGATCGGCCGTCCGTCGACCACGATGTCGAGGAGAATGGGCGCGCAGGGGATGTCGTGGTCCCAGATGCCGTGGTGGACGAGCTGGAAGTGCCACTTCCGCTCGCCGGTCTGCAGGTCGACCGCCACCAGGCTCTCGGCGAACAGGTTGTCGCCGGGCCGGTTGCCGCCGTAGTAGTCGGACGTCGGGGCCTCGACCGGCAGGTACGCGATGCCCAGCTCCTCGTCCACGGAGATCTGCGCCCAGACCCCGGTGTTGCCCGTGTAGACGGCCGAGTCGTTCAGCCAGGTCTCGCGCCCGAACTCGCCCGGCTGCGGGATGGTGTGGAAGATCCACAGGCGCTCGCCCGTCCGCACGTCGAAGCCGCGGACGTAGCCCTTCGTGTTGCGCCGGCTGCGCGGGTTGCCGCCCGTTCGGAAGGCAGCGCCCACGATGACCACGTCTCCCGCGACCGTCGGCGTGGCGTGCAGCCCGACTTCGCCCGTGACTGGATCGATCTCCTGGTCGTTGTTGAGCTTCAGATCGACGATGCCGTCCTGCCCGAAGCCGGGCACCGGCCGCCCCGTCCGCGCGTCGAGGGCGATCAGCCGGTAGCCGGGCGTGACGTACAGGATGCGCTCGTCGCTGCCGTCGCTCCAGTACGCCAGCCCGCGTCCCGACAGCCGCCGCGGCGCCGCCTCGCCGCGCGCCCCCTCGTGGAGGCTGTAGGTCCACAGCAGCTCGCCCGTGCCGGCGTCGAGCGCCGCGACCGCGCGGCGCGAGCCGGCCGTCGAGTAGACGACGCCGTTCACCATCAGCGGCGTCGACTGGAACACGTACTCCGGGACCGGGCCCAGGTTGTCCGTCTTGAAGCGCCAGGCGATCTCCAGCTCGTCGAAGTTCCCCGCGTCGATCTGGTCGAGCGCGGCGTAGCGGGTATGGCCGAGGTCGCCGCCGTACGTCGGCCACTCGCCGCCGGGGGCGCCGGTCTGCGCCCCCAGCGGGGCGCCGGTCGCCAGCAGCACCAGGACCGCGGGCAGGCAGCAGGCAGGTGGACGGGCCGCGCGTGTCATGTTCGGCCTCCGTGGTGACGGGTCGCGGTGAAGCGAGCGGACGAGCGTGGTCGGGGCGCCGAGATTCGAACTCGGGACCTCCTGCGCCCAAGGCAGGCGCGCTACCGGGCTGCGCTACGCCCCGACCGCCCGATCTTCTCACACCTCGGGACGCGGGTGTGGTCCGGCGGCCGATTCGGATCCCCGCGGGAACCTTCGAGAGATCGAGAAATCATGTTTACTTTGAATTAACTGGCAATTAACATGCCCGAAATATTGTGGCGCCGCAGGGGAGCGGCTGCCATCTCCGCAAGGGGGGTGATCATGCGACGGACTGGTCTTCTGCTCTGCTCGGCGGGTGCGATGCTGCTTGCGACCACTCCGTTGTTGCAAGCGGCGGCGCCTGCCAGCCAACAGGCGACGCCGGCGGCCGACGACCACGCCACGGAGGCGCAGGAGGCCGGCGGGGCGCTGATCCTGAGCGAGCCGGGCGACGTCGAGATCAGCATCTGGATAACGCCGACGGCGAACAGCCGCGAGCTGCGCGTCCAGGCCGATTCCGGTTCGATACAGCGCGACATCAGCATTGGCCTCCACGGCCTCGACTCGCCGCGGCAGCACAGCTTCACCTGGTGGGCGCTGCCCGCGGGGGAGTACGAGATCGTCGGCGAGCTGGTGGGCAGCGACGGCGCCAGCGAGATCGTCGTTCGCAGCGAGCTCAAGGTCCTGGGGCAGTAGTAACATGAGTGCGGCCGGCCGCGGCGCCGGCCGCACTCGAGGAGGCCCATGCCCCGACGACCGATCCTGCTGCCGTCGCTAGCGGCGGCCGCGCTCTTCCTGCTGCTGCACCCGTCGCCCGCCGCGGCCCAGACCGCGCCCGCCGGCTGGACCGTCCCGCGCACCGCGGACGGCCGGCCCGACCTGCAGGGCGTCTGGGTCAGCCGCAGCGCGACGCCGCTGGAGCGGCCCGCGGCCCTGGCGGACCGGGAGCGGCTGACCGACGCCGAGGTGGCCGAGCTGCGGCGGCGGGCCGACCGCCTCTTCACGAGCGGGAACAGCGATTTCGCCGCCGGCGACAATCTGTTCCTGGCCGTCCTGGCCGATGTCGACCGCTACGTCAACCCGCGCGCGACCTGCACGTCGCTCGCGATGCTCGAGCGCGAGTTCGACAACCGCACCTCGCTCATCGTCGATCCGCCCGACGGGAGGATCCCGCCGCTGACCGCCGCGGCGGAGGCCCGCCGGAGCGCCGCCGCGGCGGAGGAGCGCCCGGCCGGGCCGGAGGACCTCTCCACCTGGGTGCGCTGCCTGACCCGCGGCCTGCCCCGGCTCGGCGGCACCTCGGGGTCCGGGATCTACGGCTACTACCAGATCTTCCAGACGCCGGAACACGTCGTCCTCGCCATGGAGACGATCCACGACGCACGCATCATTCCGCTCGACGGCCGCCCGCACCTGCCCGGCCGCATTCGGCAGTGGCTCGGCGACTCGCGCGGCCACTGGGAGGGCGACACGCTGGTCGTCGAGACCACGAACTTCTCCGCGCGGGCGAGCGTGCTGGGCTCCGACCGCAACCTCCATCTCGAGGAGCGCTTCACGCGCGTCGCCCCCGACACGCTCGGCTACGAGGTCACGCTGACCGATCCGACGGCCTGGACCGCGCCGTGGACGGCGCGCATGCCGCTGACGCGCACGGACGAGCCCATCTACGAGTTCGCGTGCCACGAGGGCAACCACTACGGGATGATCGGCATCCTGGCGGGCGAGCGCGCGGTGGAGGCGGCGGCCGGGGCCCGGGGCGTGCGCTGACGGCGCGTCACTCCTCCAGCAGGCCGCGGTGGAACCCGGCGGCGACCAGCGTCTCCCGGCAGAACTCGGCCTGGCTGTCGGCCACGTAGAACGCCGCGCCGTTGCGGGGTCCGAACAGGATGCTCGCGCGGTACGGCTCGACCTGCACGACGTAGTCCACGCCGTTGCCCGTGAGCAGGTCCTCCACCGCCTTCGCCTCGGCGAGCTTGCCGGCGATGTACACGCGCTCGAGCTCGTGGTGGGCGAGTGCTTCCGGGTCGACGTGCGCCACGATGCGGCCGATTATAACGATTGTGTTTCGGCGCCGGGTCGAACGTGGCACAATGGGCGAGGCTGTTTCGCGATACGTGGAGGGAGCGCGTGGCGCGTGGTTCAGTGCGGATCGTGATCGTCGTGCTTGCGGCAACCTTCGTGGCCTCGGCCGCCCTGGGGCAGTGGCGCGGGTGGAGCCGCTACCCCCCGCGCATGCGGCCTGCGGACCACGTCGACGCGGGGTTCTCCTTCTGTCGGCTGATGTACACCAGCAACCGGCGCGAGCGCTCCGGGCGCGGCTGGTCGACCGACTATCCCTACGCCGACATCAACTTCATGATCCGCCTGTCGGAGCTGACGTCCACCCACGTCGACCTCGACCGGGTCGGCGAGCCGAACCACTGGGTGGTGACCATCGCCGACGACTCGCTCTACAGTTGCCCCTTCCTCATGACGTCCGACGTGGGGACCATGAGCCTCAGGCCGGTCGAGATCGTCCGCCTCCGGGACTACCTGCTCAAGGGGGGCTTCCTCTGGGTGGACGACTTCTGGGGCACGCGGTCCTGGCAGCAATGGTCCGGCGAGATCGGGAAGGTTCTGCCGCCCTCCGAGTACCCGATCAGGGACCTGCCGCTCGATCACCTGTTGTTCCGGACGATGTTCCACATCCTCGAGGTGCCCCAGATCACGAACATCCACTTCTGGCGCTGGTCCGGCGGCGCGACGACGTCCGAGCGCGGACAGGACAGCGCTGTCCCGCACTTCCGGGGGATCATGGACGAGAGCGGCCGGCTGATGGTGGCCATGACCCACAACACCGACATCCAGGACGCCTGGGAGCGCGAGGGCGAGGATCCCCGTTTCTTCGATCGCTTTTCACCCGACGGCTACCAGTTGGGCATCAACGTGCTGCTCTACACGATGACGCACTGACCGCCGCGGCCGCCAGCGCGGCGAGCGCGAAGACCCGGGGGTACAGCGTCTCGGAGTACCAGAGCCTGGCGAAGTAGAGCCCGATCGGGGTGGTCGCGGTGCGCCGGCCGCCGTCGGTGGCGTCCGCCAGCCACCGCACGCCGCGCGTGACGGCGGCGTCGACGCCGGGGTGCGCGGGCGTTCGCGGCAGCCGCCGGCAGACGGCCAGCGCGGAGACCGCGAGGGCGGTTTCCTCGATGGACGGCGCGACGCCGGGCGCGCCGCCCCAGCCGCCGTCGGTCCCCTGCGCGTCGACGAGCCAGCGGATGGCCCGCCGCTCCGCCGCCGGGATGGCCTCGGCATCCGACAGCGCCGCCAGCCCTTCCAGCACCCGCGCCGTGCCGTAGACAGGGTTGGCCTCGTCGGGGGCGGCCTGGTTGCCGAACCAGAGCGGGATCCACGTGCCGTCGGGCTGTTGCGCCCGCGCCAGGAACCTGACCGCGCGCCGGGTCGCGTGCGCGGTACGGCGCTGCAACCCCGCCGGCAGCGCCGCCCGCCACGCCGTCCAGGCCCGCAGGGTGTGGGCGGTCAGGTCCGGGCTGCTGCGGTCGAACGGCAGCGCCCCCCAGCCGCGGCAGAACGTCGGTATGCCGCCGTCGGCATTCTGCAGGTCGAGCAGCCAGCCGCTGCCGGCGCGGGCGGCCTCGTGGTGCTCGGCGTCCTCCGGGTCCAGGGCGTGCAGCGCGAGCAGCGCCCCGGGGGTGTCGTCGGCGTCGGGGACGCCCCCGGGCAGGTCGGTCCACGCCCAACCGCCGGGGGCGGCGTCCGTGTACACGTGACGCTCGCGGTACTGCTGGCCGAGCAGCCAGCGGCGCAGCGCCGCCCGCTCGTCGGCCGCGAGCCGCTCGCGCCAGCCGGGCAGACGCGCCAGCGCGTTCACGCTCAACGTCGTCACCCAGGTGGCGAGGTTCGTGTCGATGGGCCAGCTCCCGTCGGCGCGCACGGAGCGCTCCAGAAACGCCGCGCCCCGGTCCACCACCGGGTGCGTCGACTCGCCGGCGGCGACGAGGCTCATGACGACGAAGCTCGTCAGCGGCGCCGCCTCCAGGAAGCCGCCGCCGCGCGGCTGAATCGCCTCCAGCCGGCGCAGGGTGCGGCGGCGCGCCGCCAGGCGCACGAGGCGCGTCAGGGGATTGCGCGTGGGCCGCTGCCGGTGCCGGGCCTGTCCGATGGCGATGAGCGCCGGCAGCGCGTAGCTGACGACCGGCAGCCGCAGCCAGCGGTACCACGCGTGGGGGACGGCGGCCAGCTCGAACGGGAGCTGCGGCACGTGGCGCCAGCCGCTGCCGATGGCGCCGCCGGCCGGCGCACCCGCGCCGCGCGCGCCGGCGGGTGGGCTCGGCTGGGCGCTCCGCTTGTCCGCAGCCAGGAGTCCGGCCAGGGCCAGCACGGTGAGAATCGGGACCGAGAACGTGCGGTCCTTGCCGTAGCGCCGGCTGATCGTGCGCGCCAGCGGGCGCGGCGACAGGCTGCCGGCGGCGCGCAGCATCCAGTCGCGCGCCTTCCCGACAGGCGCGCCGCAGGCCGGGTCACCGTCGCCCGCAATGGTGAGGGCCGCCCAGCAGAGGGCGGTCGTGCTGACGTTGCTGGGGCTGTCGGTCGTGTCGCCCCAGCCGCCGTCGGCGTTCTGCGTCCGCACCAGCCACGCGACGCCGCCGCGGGCGAGGGGGCCGAGCCCCGCCCGCGGCCGCTGGCGGTCGACCAGCGTGAGCGCGATGACCGCGGTGGCGGTCGAGAGCGCGGACGACGACAGCTCGCCCTCCCAGTGACCCGCCGCGTTGCGCATCGCCAGCAGGTCCGCGGCCAGCCGGTCGCGCGCGTCCCGCCAGTCCTCGCGTCCGCCCGGCGCGGGCGTCCTCGACGCGGCAAGCGGCGGTTCCGGCGGAGGCCGGCCGACCGGCTGCGCGCTCACAGGCTCAGGTGTCCCAGCGCGAGGAGCGCGTAGAAGGTGTACTCGCAGTCCTGCACGTCGTCGCCCCAGCTTCCGTAGAAGCCGCCGGAGTTGGTCCAGAGGCTGTCGACGAAGTCGAGGCACGGCTCCCGGAGCGGCTCGAGCGGGGCGTGGGCGCCGGCGAGCGCGTGCAGGGCCGTGGCGGTCGAGAGCAGATCGGGCAGCGGCGTCGACGGCGACGCGCAGAACCCGCCGGCAGGCGCGTGGCGCGCCAGCAGCCACTCGGCCGCCTGCCGATCGGCCGGCCGGGAAAGGCGCCGCTGCACGGTCACGGCCGCCGCGGTCGGCGGCGTCAGGCCCGTCGGCACGCCCGGCTGGTTGCCGTACCCGCCGTCGGCGGCGCGCAGGGCGGCCAGGCACTCGAGGAGACGGTGGGGCTCGGCGAGCGTGGCGCCGAGGTCCTCGTACGCGCCCAGGGCCAGGAAGCAGCCGTACGCCGTGCCGTGGCCGGCGCCGTCCGTCGGGCTGTAGCCGCCGTCCGGTGTGCGGTAGGTCTCGATCCGGGCCAGCAGCGCGGCGGTCGGCGCCTCGCTCGCGGCCCCGATGTCGGCCCAGCAGCGGGCCAGGCAGGCGGTGTGCACGAAGTCCAGCCCGGCCAAGTCGGCGTGCCGCTCGAGGTACCGCCGCACGTCGGCGGCCGGCAGCTCGCGACGGAGGGCGGTGAGCGCTTCGAGGCCGAAGACGGTGTAGTACAGGTCGCTCGCGCCGTCGCGATCCTGGAAGCCGCCGTCCGGATTCAGCCTGGTGGAGAGGAAACCCGCCGTCAGGTCCGCCGCGTCACCGAGCAGCGTCGGCGACAGTCTGGCTACCTGCAGCATTTCGAGCCTCAAACTCACTGCACCAGCCCTGAATCTCGACGCTGAAGATCTTGCCGATGACCCGCCGGAGCAGTCCCTTGAGGCTGGGATTGGTCAGCCCGGGCAGGCAGCGGATCGCCTCCTCCTTGTAGCCCTCCATCAGGCGGCGACTGCGGTCCGCGGCGTCGAAGCGGTCGAGCAGCTCGCGCACCTCGTCGGAGCGGCCGGCGACGGCCTGCTCGCGGCGCCACGCCGCTTCGAGGGCGGCCCGCGCGTCCGGCTCCGACTTGGCCTGCTCGTAGCCGACGGCGAGGGGCAGCGACGGGCGCAGCGCGGCGACGTCGTCCGGCGCGTCGGCGGACGGCTCGAGGTCGTCCAGGTCGTCGCGGATCTGGTACGCGACGCCCAGCGCGTCGCTGTAGGTCCGCAGCTTGTCGAAGATCTCCGTGTCGGCCCGGGCGCAGGCTGCGCCGAGCTCGAGCGCCACGCCGAACGCCGGCGCCGTCTTCTGCCGGAAGATCTGCAGTACCTGCTGCGAGCTGAGCGGCCGCGGGCTGCGCGCCCAGGCCAGCTCCTCGCCCTGACCGAGACAGAGCGTCCGATGGCCGCGGGCGGCGATGGCCGTCAGCTCGGCCCGGATCTCCGGCGCGAAGTCGCTTTCCGCCAGCAGCCGGTAGCCTTCTCCGACGAGGAAATCACCCGCGTTGAGCGCCGCCGGCACGCCGTGCGTGGCGTGCAGCGTGGGCTCGCCGTAGCGGCGCGCGTCGCCGTCCTCGATGTCGTCGTGAACCAGCGAGGCCTTGTGGAAGCACTCCACGGCCACGGCCACCTTGCGCAGCGCGTCGGGCGGCGCGGCGTGCGGGTCGTCCTGCAGCGCCTGGTGCACGCAGACGGTGAGGAACGGCCGCCAGCGCTTGCCGGCGCGGGTCAGCTCGCCGCGGGCCAGCGTCTCGGTCTCCCCCTGCGGCGGGCCGCCGAACAGCTCGTCGAGCGCCGCGGGGGCGAACCAGCTCTCGACGTCCTTGCGCAACGCGTCGAGATCGAGCCGGCGGGTCCGGTCGTCGCTCGTCGCGTGGATGAAGTCCCAGACCCATTCGACGTCCACCCCGGTGTCCTTGCAGTCGTCCTGCAGCAACGGGATGGCGACGCCCGGGATGGCCGCCGCCTCCATGTACGGGTGGGCCCGCTCCAGCACCGAGAGGCAGCTCACGCCGACGATGGCCTCGACCTTGCCGGTCTGGATGAGGGCCATCACCAGCGCTGAGCCCTCGGCGACGAGCACGGCGTAGCCGAGCTTCTCGGCCTCCTCCTGCAGATCCTGGATGGTGCACAGGCCGCACTGCTTGCACAGCAGGCCGAACTCGTCGAACGGGGCGGGGCAGCGATCCTCCACGCGCAGGCACTTGGGCAGCAGCAGCAGGCGCCGGTTGTAGGGTACGGCGGCCAGGTGCTCGCGCCACGTCTCGTTGCCGAGGAGCACCCCGACGTAGTCGAGGTACCTGGGATCGATGCCGTGCCCGTGGACGAGCTCCTCGGAGCGCGCGCGCAACTCGTCGAGGACGAGCGGCGGCGTGATCTCGCTCCGCCGGGCGGCGACGTAGGCCTGGACCTGCCGCAGCATCACCTCGCGCTCCGTCCGGGTCTGCGGAATGTTCTCCTGCGGCGGGCGCACGACCGTCGACGGCACCGCGCGCGGAAGCGAAACGACCGGCAATTGGTAGCTCATGGAAGTCGTCCGTGGCTGTAGGTACCTAGCTGTATGCGCCGAACCCGAAGAACCAGTGCTTCTTGGCGAAGGCGTACGCCCAGTGCTCTTCCGGGATCTCGTTCCCCGGGTCGTACTGGCTGCTGCGGGGCTGCAGCTCCGCCAGCTCGGCGGACGCCGTCTGCCGCTGGGTCGTGTCCCGCGCCCCGTGCCGCGTGACGAGCTCGCGGACCAGATCCGGCCGCTCGAGCACGATGCAGCCGCGTGTGGTCCGCGCCGCCGTCTCGCGGAAGTCCTTGAGGAACGCCGAGCCCGTCATCGTCTCGTAGACGCTCTGCCGATCATGGATGGTCTCGGTCGCGAACTGGATGATCGGGCAGGGCTCGATGTCTCCGTACGGACTGATGTGGTGGCTCACGCCGGTCGCCATGGGGCACAGCGCCTGCCCCTCGTCGTCCCAGTAGGCGTCGACGATGGCGATGGGCAGCTTCGCGCGCATGCGGACGATGAAGCGGCGCACGCGGAGCACCTCCTCGGGCGTCAGCGCGATCTCGGCCGTCGGCTTCGGGCCGACGACGCGGTAGGTGTGGAACCAGGCGTAGTGCACGCCGAGGTCGATGAGCCGCCGCAGCCACGACTCCTGCACGAGGTCGTCGATGTTGGTCTTGCACACGCTCGTGGCCACGCCGGTGACCAGCCGGTTGCGGGTGCAGGCCTCGAGCCCGGCCAGCGACTTGTCGAGCACGTCGGTCCGGCCGCGGCGCTCGTCGCTCACCACGGAGGTGCCCTCGATGCTGACGAGCGGGGTCACGTTCCCGAGACGCCGCAGCTCGGCCGCCCGCGCGTCGTCGATCAGTTGGCCGTTCGTGAAGAGCTGGAAGTAGCAGTCCGGGTGCGCCGCGAAGAGATCGAACAGGTCGGGGTGCAGCAGGGGCTCGCCGCCCAGGATGCCGAAGTAGCTGTTGCCGTGCCGCTTGGCGTCGCCGACGAGCCGGTTCAGCTCGTCGATCTCGATCTTGCGGCTCGGCGCCTCGACATCGACCCAGCATCCCTGGCAGCGGAGCTGGCAGCCCGAGATGACCGAGATGAAGAGGAACGGCGGAAAATGCTCGCCGCGCTTCAACCGCTGCTTGTAGCGCTGCACCGAGCGGACGCCCTTGACGCCCATGTTCCAGACCAGCTTGCGCAGGGCGCGCGGGTCGGGCTCGGTGAGCATCCGCCTGGCCAGTCCCAGCACCACCTGGTCAGCCCTCCTGCCGCGCCGCGGCGGCGTCGATGGCGGCCTGCGCCCGGGCCTTGGCCGCCTCGGCCTTGGCCTGGATATCGTCCAGCGTGGGCAGGCTCGCCAGCACCTCCGCCGGAATGTCGAGGTTCGCCTGCAGCTTGACGAGGCATTTCTGGCGCTCCTTGAGCGCCCGCTCCTCGTCGCGCTCCTTCGAGAAGCGCGACTTCGCCTTCGCGCTCCGGTCGCGCAGCGCCGCGTAGATGTCGCCGCCGAGCAGGGCCGAGATGTCCACCTTCATGGCCTCGCGGCGCACGTCGTCGGCCTGGATCTCGCCGCCGTGAATCGGCCCGTGGCGGTACTTGGGGAAGAGAATCGCCACCTCGGGGCAGACGCGCGAGCAGGCCGGGCAGTCGGTCTTGCAGTTGTCGTGGTTCTGGACCTGGATCTGGCCGCCCTTCGAGACGCCGTAGACGTCGAAGAGGCAGAAGCTCAGGCACTGCATGCAGTTGGTGCAGCGGTCGAAGTCGATGACCGGGAACCAGGGCTTCCAGCCCCCCGGCTCGTGGACCTCGCACTCCGCGCGGATGGCCTCGACCAGCGCCGCCACCGCCTCCGGGGTCTCGTCGCCGATGTCGCGGAACCAGACCCGGCCGCCGGAATCGGCCCCGACCGCCTCGGCCGGCTGGCGCTCGGTGAAGCGGCCGAGCACCGCCAGCGCGTTGCCGTCGTCGGCGCGGGCCGCGGCGGCGGTCGCCGCACCCGACCCGACCCGCGTCACGCGGTAGCCCTTGTCGAGCAGCGTCTGCATGAGGGCGAAGCGGCGCTCGCCGTCCAGCGGCTCGGCGCCGCGGCCTTCGTACAGCGCCACCCGCAGCACGGGCAGCGACAATCCGCCGGCACCGCTCATTGCTTGCCTCCGTCCCTGCCGTTCAGCATCGCGGCCGCTACCGCCTCGGCCGTCTCCTCGCGCATGTTGAGAATGGTGACCCGCTCCTTGTCGAGCGCCGCGCCGGCCGACGAGAACAGCCAGCGCACGGCGCGCGGGTAGCAGGCCGCGATGGTCACGTCCCGGCAGCCGGCGATCTCCGCCAGCCGCGGGTCCTTGCGGGCCGACATCTCGCACAGGTCCGGCACCGCGTCGAAGTCGGCGCCGGCGTCGGCCAGCGCCTCGAGCACGCCGTCCTTCACCTTGCGCGGCACCACCCGCGCGTAGGTGCAGCGACAGTAGACCAGGTTCGGAGCCGCCGCGGAGCTGCCGGTCTCGCTCATCACACTGTCGCCATGCGGTAGGTCGGGGTCGGCTTGGCCGGCCGGAAATGCTCGCTGTGGTCGATCGCCGCCCGGCGGCCCGGGCCGCCCGCCTCCCACGCCGCCAGCGCGGCGCGGGCCGCGTCGTTGAGGCGCTCCGGATCCGCCTCGGCGCGCAGGTTGACTATCAGCTCGCCCGCCTCGACGGGCGCCTTGAGCGTATGCGCCATCTCCGCGCCGCGGTCGCCCGCGACGAGGTTGAGCACCGCGATGTCCGACGGCAGCTCCTCGGCCGTGAGCGTCATCTTGAGGTGCGCGATCTCGCCGGCGCCGATGGCGCCCGCCATGTGTGCGGCGAGCTCGCGCAGCAGGGCGTTGCCGTCGAACGGCGCGCCGGCGGCGACGCGCACCGTCGCGTTCAACCAGCCGAGCAACGCCTCCCCCTCGGCGTACACCTCGTAGTCCACGTCGGGGGAGGCGCCGAGGCCCATCGCGCCGCGGGTGACCTGCTCGAACCAGGCTCCCGTCCCGCTGCCGTCGCGCGCGGACATCGCGAGCACGGCCGCCTGCGGATAGCGCGCCGCCAGCGCCGCGCGCAGCCGTTCGAGGCGCTCCGTGTCGAGCAGGTCGACCTTGTTCACCACGATGGCGTCCGCCTCGGCCAGTTGCCGGTCGTAGACGTACAGCACCTTCTGGGAGAACGACCGGCCCGCTTCCAGGCCGAGCACGCGCGCGGCGCGAATCGGATCGACGAGCACGCTCAGCGGCGCGATCTCGAAGGCGTCGCCGTACATCCGGCGCAGCGGATAGCTGACCGCGGCCCGCAGGTCCGTGCAACTGCCCACGGGCTCGGCAATGAAGACGTCCGGCCGCGCCTCGGCCTGCAGGCGGTCGGCCGCGTCCATCAGGGTGTTGAACCGGCAGCAGAAGCAGCCGCCGGTGATCTCTTCCACCGGGAATCCCTGCGCGCGGGCGAGCGTGGTGTCGACCAGGCCGACGCTCTGGTCGTTGGTAATCAGTCCGACCCGCTGGCCCTGGTCCGTCAGCAGCCGCGCCAGGCGGATGATCGCGGTCGTCTTGCCGGCGCCGAGAAAGCCGCCGACCATGATGTAGCGGGCCCGTGCGCTAGACATCCTTCTCACCCTCGCGGCGACTGGCCAGCATCCGGTCCACCGTCGCGTCGAGCACGTGGACGTACTCGTCGACGTCGAGACTCTCCGGATCCGCCGTGCCGTCCATCGCGTAGAGCCAGCCGTCGCCGTAGGGCGCCGACTCGACCAGCGTGATGTCGCTGTCGAGGGCCGCGTTGGTCTCCACGAACCGGCCGGCCGCGACCGCGTAGACGTCGGACAGCGCCTTGAACCCTTCGATCGACCCGATCGCCTGGCCGAGCGCGATCGGATCGCCCGGTGCCGCGACGAACGTGCATTCTACTAGATCGCCGAGCATCCGGGTGGCGAAGGTGGTCAGGCCGATGCGCCAGCGACCCCGGTCGTCGCGGTCCAGCCAGTAGTGCGACCGCGTGTAGCGGCGGCCGACCGGCAGGCGCGTCGCGAACCGCGATCGCTTGTAGCGGATGAAGCGGCCTCCGGACGGCGTCATGATGACCGCGGCCCTGCGGAGACGGCGCCCGCGGCCAGCGCGCCGGTCATCGCCTCCAGGTCGGGCAGCTCCGAAAGGTGGCACCACGAGAACCGCACCGCCCCGGCCTCCTCCGCCGGCGACAGGCCCATCGCGGCCAGCACGTGGCTGCAGGTGTAGGACTGCGAGGTGCAGGCGGCGCCGTCCGAGATGGCGGCCAGTCCGGCCCAGGCCTCGATGAGCGTCTCGCGGTCCCGGCCCGGGATCGAGAGGTTGAGGATGTACGGCAGCCGGCGGTCGGGGTCGCCGTGCACCCGCGGGGCCAGCGGGGAAAGGCCCGCGAGCAGGCGGTCCTGAAACGTCCCGGCCGCCGCCAGGCGGCCGGTGTGCTCGTCGAGCGCCAGCTCGGCCGCCTTGCCGAACGCCGCGATGAGCGCGACCGGCAGCGTGCCGGGCCGCAGTCCCAGCTCCTGCCCGCCGCCGTGGAGCAGCGGCGTCAGCGGCAGGCGTCGGCCGTCGCGGCGGCGGGCGAGGAGGGCGCCGGCGCCCTTCGGGCCGCAGAGCTTGTGGCCGCTGACGCTGACGAGGTCGACCCGCGGATGGCGGAGCGCCGGAAGCGCCTTGCCGAACCCCTGCGCCGCGTCGACGTGCAGGAACGCCGGCGATCCGGCGAGCCGGTCGGCGATTTCCGCGATCGGCTGCTGGATGCCGGTCTCGTTGTTGACCTGCATCACCGAGACGAGCAGCGTGTCGGACCGCACCGCGGCGGCCACGCGGTCGGCATCCACCCACCCGCCGGGCTCGGGGTCGACCAGCGTCAGGTCGAAGCCGCGCGCGGCCAGCACGCGCAGCGGCTCCAGCACGGCGTGGTGCTCGATCGTCGTGCTGACCAGGTGCCGGCGCCGTGCGGCGCGGCCATGGGACTCGAGGCCGAGGATGGCCAGGTTGTTCGATTCCGTGGCCCCGCTCGTGAAGACCACCTCGTTGCGCCGCACGCCCGCCACCCGCGCCACGCGCGCGCGCGCGCGCTCCACCGCCTGCCGCGCGGTCCGGCCGTAGTCGTGCGTACGGCTGCCGGCGTTGCCGAAGTCGACCTCCGTGAAGCGGCGGAGCTCGGCCTGCACCCGCGGATCGACGGGGCAGGTCGCCGCGCAGTCCAGATAGACTGGCCCGGGGCGTGCAGGTTCTGGCACGGTGGACCCGATTCTACCGGACGCGCACGCGCCGCCGGACACCCGCCCGCGAATGCCTTGCCCATGCGGCTCGAAGACCACGGCTTGCTGTCGCCCGGGTGCGGCCTCGCGCTCGAGATGGAGGCGCTGCGGCGCCTGGAGCGCGCCGCGGGGCGCGAACCGGATGCGCTTCCGCCCGGGCGCGGACGCGGACCCGCGCCGGCGGGCGAAGCGCTGCCGCCGCCGTCTGCGGGCGAGCGGCTGCTCGTCTGGGAGTCGGCGCGCCCGGCCGTGATGCTGCCCCGGCTGGGCGATCCGGCGGCGTGGGCGGACCGCGCGGCGTGCGCGGCCCGGGGCGTGCCCCTGCTGCGCCGCGAGTCCGGCGGCGGGGCGGTGGTCGTCGGCCCCGGATGCCTGAACGTCGCCCTCGTCCTGACGCTCGACAGGCGTCCCTGGCTGGCCGACGTCGGCTGCAGCTACGACTGGCTCCTCGGCCGGGTGGCCCGCATGCTGGGCGTCGACGGCATCGCCGTGCATGCAACGGACCTGGCGCTCCACGGGCGGAAGTTCGCCGGACACGCCCAGCGGCGCGTGCGCGGCGCGCTGCTGCACCACGGCGTGCTGCTCTACGACCTCGACCTCGGCCTCGTCGACGCGCTGCTGCCGGAGCCCCCGCGCCGTCCGGCGTGGCGCGGGGAGCGGACCCATCGCGAGTTCCTGATCAACGCGCCGCTGGCGCGCGCCGAGATCGTTCGCTGCCTGCGGCGTCTGCCGGCGGCGCTGGCGTGCTGACCTTCAGCACCCGCGATCCGGTGTCCGGCAGCCCGCCGCGCGGCCCCGCCCGCGCCGCTTGCCGCCGGACACGGGGCGGGGTATAAAGGTGAAGCCCCGTGTGGGGTCCGCTCGTTGTTCCCGGCACGTCAGTCAATCCAAGGAGGGTTTGCATCATGTCTCGGACTCTGAACATCGGCCTCGCGCTGGCCGCCGCCGTCGTCGTCGCCTGGGCGCCTGCCGCGGTCGCGCAGAACGCGGCCCACAATCACATCGGTCACGTCATGGACAAGTGGAACGACACGCCCGAGATGGTCGGCCTGCTGCCGGCCGCCATCGCCGAGGCGGAGATTGCCGCCCGGCACGCGTCGCTCGCGGCCAAGGATCCGAGCAATCTGGACGCCATCAAGCTGCATACCGCGCACGTGCTGCACGCGGTCGATCCCACCCAGATCGACGGCGGTCCGGGCCAGGGCTACGGCGTGCGGCAGGGCGCCGAGGGCGCCGCCAAGCACATCATGGCGGCCGCGAACTCGGACGGCGCCTCGGGCGCGGTGAAGGCCCACGCCGAGCACGTCGCGGCCTCGGCTC
This sequence comes from uncultured Vicinamibacteraceae bacterium, assembly GCA_964569405.1. GTDB lineage: Bacteria > Acidobacteriota > Vicinamibacteria > Vicinamibacterales > UBA8438 > JAAXGX01. The sequence goes on from CAZMWA010000169.1 coordinate 28,205, forward strand.
AGAACACCGTCGCGCGGGCGGACGAGATCGTCATGCTCGCCCAGAAGATCGCGATGTCCGACTCGGCGGCCGACGCCTCGAGCCTCGTGGCCGAGCTGAATACGCTCGCGCAGGCGCTGCTCGGCGGCGTCGACGCGAACGGCGACGGAAGCGTCGGTTGGCAGACGGGCGAGGGCGGCCTCGAGGTGGCCCAGACGCACGCCAACCTGATGAAGCAGGCCGAAGGGCTGCAGTAGGCGGCAGGTCGCGCGGTTTAGGGGCGGCCCCGCGGCCGGCGAGTAGCCGGCGCGGGGCCGTTCGCGTGTACGCGCGTGGCTCCGCGCCGGGCCACACGCGGGGCGCCGCTCACGCCCCGAGCGCGTCCCGGCAGTAGTCGAGGCAGCGGCGGAGCTCGGTCAGCGTGTGGCCGCCCGGATATTCGTACTCGATGTTGGCCGGGATGTTCCAGCCCTCGTCGCGCAGCAGGTGAAGCGTCTCGCGGATCGGCGTGTCGCCCTCGCCCCACGGCACGTTGGGGCCCTGGTTGCGCTTGCGGTCCTTGAGGTGCAGCGCCACGACGCGCGCGTGGTTGGCCGCGAGGTAGGCGAGCGGGTCGTGGTTGGCCGCCACCATGTGGCCGATGTCGAGGTTGACCGCGATGGGGGCCGAGCCGCCCAGTTGGATTGCGCGGTCGAAGTCCGCGGGCGTGGCGAACTCGTTGGGATCGATGCGCGAGTGGTTGTGCATGGCGGCCGGCATCCCGTGCCGGTCGGCGACGCGGGCGATGCGCGGCACGGTGCTCAGTTGCGCCGAGGCCGTGATGGCGGGCGCGCCCAGTGCCCGGGCCATCTCGAAGCCGCGATCGATCTCCGCGTCGGAGAAATCGTCCCGGAAGCTCAGGTTGTAGGCGTTCAGCTCGATGCCCGCGTCCTCGAACCGGTAGGCGATGTCGCGGAAGTAGTCGAGCGAGACCGTCAGGCGCCAGCGCCGCAGCAGCTCGCGGTTCTCCGGGCGGTACAGCTCGCGCGGCTCGACGTGCAGCGACCACAGCTCGCAACTGCCGATGCCGAGCTCCTGCATGGCGGCGATCCCGTCGTCGAGGCTCATATCGCGGAGGCTGTAGCTCTGCATCCCGATCAGCACGCCGGCGAAGCGTGACTCGGCGGCGGCCCGCGGTTGGGTCCCGGCCAGGATGTGAGTGCCCACCGCCGCGACCCCGCCGAACGCCAGCCGGTGCCATTCGCGCCGTGTGAGTTGCATCATCGCGGCCTTCCATCAGACGGGCTGCGCCCCGAACCCCGGCGTCCGCTTGCGGGCACCCCACAGCCCCGCGCCGGGCTTCAATCAAGCGGGGCTGTGGGG